>NZ_JAEPVT010000001.1:84894-296089 GCF_027109195.1 Rhizobium sp. AG207R | reverse complement strand
CTATCTCCGGCGATCATACCGTTAAAGACGGCGCCCGACGTGTTCAACGCCGCATTGGTCGTGCCGTCATAGGTTCTATTGATTGCCGTGATGCCGGTGATGTCGGAGATCGTCGCCTTGGTGATGTCGACCGTGTCGGTGCCGCCGATCAGCGTATAGTTCGAGGCCAGGCCGCTGCCATTGCTGAGCGACAGCGTGCCAACCGACAGCACCTTGCCGGTGCCGGCATTCTTGTCGGCCATGGAGCCCACGCCGGTCAGCGTCAGCGTCTCGCCATTGGCGAAATTGTCGAGTGACAGATTGCCGGCGGCGACATTGGTCGTGCCGTCATAGGTGCGACCGCCCGAAAGGTTGAGCACGCGCTGCGAAATCGTCAACGCGCCGCTATAATCGACATAGGCCGTGCGAGGACCGTTCTCCGTCACCGAGACGATATCGGGGTCGGAATAATTGTAGGTCCCGGCATTGGTCGTGCCCGAAATCGCACTGCCCCAGGCGAGCGAGACATTGCCTGTGCCGACGCCCGATAGCGTCGCGCCGGTAATCGCAGAATTGGCGTCGCCATAGCTCCGCGTGCCGCTACCGATCTTGACATAATCGTCATAGAGCCCGGTGCTGAGCGAGCGCAGCATCATGTAGCCACCATTGGCGCCGCTTGTCGATTTGCCCCAGACATTGGCCAAATCCCAGCCGGCATCGATGAAGCTGAAGGGGTCGGCCATCTGCGCCGTGGTGAGGCCGGTTGCGGAAAATGTCCCGAGATTAGAACCATAACCGGACGGCTGTCCTGTGGTGTCGATGTCCCAGAAACTATTGGTGAAATTGGAACCGCTGTTAGTGGCGCCCACCAAACCTCCGACGTTGGAGCTGCCGCCAACTAATCCGGTCGCATAGGCGTTGGAAATCGTACCGCCCTGGTCATAGCCGACCAGTCCACCCACATATTGGAAACCGCTGACCGCGCCGATCGCGTAATTGTTGCTGATCGTGCCTCTGATGCTGTTCTGGCCGACCAGCCCACCCACTTCTTGGCTGCCGCTGACGGCGCCGCTGGCATAGGTGTTGATGATCGTACCGCCCTCGTTCCGGCCGACCAGCCCACCCACTTCTTGGCTGCCGCTGACGGCGCCGCTGGCATAGGAATTGCTGATGCTGCCGGAGTAGTTCCGGCCGACCAGCCCGCCGACTAAACCTCCACCAGAGACGGTAGCGGTGCTGTAGGAATTACTGATCGAACCGTAATTGTAGCCAACCAGCGCGCCGACATACAAGTTGACGCCCCTGACCGACCCTCCAACAAGCCCCACATTGCTAATCAATCCGCTCGACACTCCGAACAAACCAACATAGTCATTGCCGCTCACAGTGAGGGCGCTGATGGTGTGGTTGTTGCCGTTGAAGTTGCCGTTGAACGCCGCGTTCACCATGTCCCCGAGCGGCACCCAGCCGTTCGTCGACCAGATGCCGGAAGCGTTGGCACCCGACGTCTCGCTGGCGTCGATATTGTTGGCGAGCGTGTAGTTGCCGTTAAGGTTCGCGCCGATCAGCGCGAGCTGATGCAGATTGGTGATGACGCCGTTGACGGCAGCCTCCGAGCGCAGGATCGGCCGCATGTCGCCGGCCTGGTACCAAGTGTTGGCAAAATCCAAGCCCGCGTAACTGGATGAATCGCGCGCCTGCCCCGTGGTCAGGCCGGTCGCGGAGACGACACCCCCACAGTATCCGCAAGCCGAGGACTGACCGGTGGTGTCCATGTCCCAGAACGAGGTCGTGACGGTTCCGTAGTTGTCGCCGGTCAACCCGCCAAGGCTGCCCGTGCCGCTGACCGAGCCGCTGGCATAGGAATTGGTGATACTGCCCTGGGAATGGTTAGAACCCACCAGTCCGCCGACGGAGGAGTTCACCCCGCTGACCGAGCCGGTGGCATAGGAATTGATGATCGTACCTTCGTTGATACCGACGAGCCCGCCGGCTTCGCCCGCGCCGGCCCTGACCGTAACGCCGATCGCATACCCATTGATTATCGTATTCACACTTACGCCCGCCAGCGCGCCGGCATAACCGCCGCTGATCGATCCGCCGACGAGCCCGACATTGCTAACCGATCCACCCAGGATGCCGCCGAACAAACCAGCTAAGGTCGGAGAACCCGGATAATGGGAATTGTCGGATTGGCTCTCGGCCAAGGAAACGGTGAGGCCGCTGATGGTGTGGCCATTGCCGTCGAACGTGCCGCGGAATTGGGTGTAGTCGTCGCCAATGGGCACGAATCCCGCGCCGTCATTCCAGATCGCGGTTCCGGAGGCGTCGATGTCGTTAGCCAAGATCCAATTGGCGGCGAGATTGGCGCCGCGCGAGCCGATGCCCTGCAAGCCGTAGACATCCGCGACCGTGTAGGGCGTGGCGCTGGTGCCGTCGCCGCCGGTTACGCGCAGGAAGGACGTACCATCGGTGATGCGGAAGTCCTTGGCCGAGAAGGCGGGCAGCGTTCCGCTGTTCTGCACCCAGTTGCCTGCAGCCAGCACGAAGGCGCCGACATTGACCGCCGCCGGAGCAGAAATCGTACCGCCGGAAGAGACGATCAGGCCGCCATTTGCCGTGATCGCGCTGTTGATGTTGATGTCCGATGCCGCCGCGAGCGTCAGCGTGGTGAGCGCACTCCAGTTGATCGGCGCCGCGACGGTGATGGTGCCGGCCTGCGGATTGGTGGCATCCGACGACGATCCGGTCGTGACCGTGACATTTGCGGTCTGGAGTGCGTTGGTGAGCGTGTTGACATTGATGACGCTGTCGTTGCCGGTGGCGTTAAAACCGCCATCCGTGTTGCTGCCTGTCCCCGTCGAGATCGTGACATTGTAGGGATCAAGCAGCAGATTGCCGACGGAACCATGCGCTGCCGTCAGATCGGTAAGGCCGGTATAGGAAAGCAGCGCCTTGCCCGATACCTCGGCCTCGCCGCCATTGCCCGAGATTGCGCCGCCCTTGGCCGTGATCGTGCCGGCAAAGTTCGTCAGATCGTCAGACCATAAGACGACATTGCCGCCGGTGCCCATGGTCACCGCATTGGCATTGATGACGGTATGCGCGTCGACATCAAGCGTCTCGGCATGCTGCAGCGGACCCTTCCCCTGACGGTTGCCGCCGATATTGACCGTGCCGCCGCCGGTCTTGCCGGACGCGTTGACCTTGGCGGAGGCAAGCTTGATCGACCGGCCCGTCACGGTGACTTTGCCACCCGTACCGGCGGCGTTGCCGGCATCGAGCGAGCCCGAAACCGCCACTTCGCCGTCGCCGCCGGTGAGCGTGATATCGCCGCTCTTGCCGGAAACGCCATTGGCCTCAATCGTGCCCGACATGTTGACCGCCTGCCGCGCCATATCCTTGGCCGCGGCGGCGGTGAGCTGTACCGTGCCGCCCCTGGCAGAAATCTTGCCGCTATTGTCGACCAGCGCGCCACTGCCGCCCGCCTTGGTCGGCACCGCCACCTGCAGGAAACCGTCGCCGGACAGATCCAGCGTTGCCTGTTCGCCGGATCCCAAGGCCGCCTTGCCCATCGGCACGGTGATGACACCGGCATTGGCGACCGTGCCGCCGATCAGCGCCATGTAGCCGCCGCGGTTGATGGTGATCGCACCGGTATTCGCCACCGGGGCAGAGGCGCCATTACCGGTGAACGTCCTCTTGCCGCCCATGAAGTCGTCATCAGAGATGCCGAGGGTCGAGGCGACGAAGGCGCCTGCCTTGACCGTGCCTGAACTGGTGATCGCAATGCCGTTCGGATTGATCAGATAGACTTGGCCATTAGCGTTGATCTGGCCTGATATGGTCGAGCTTGTCTCACCGGTCACACGATTGAGGATGGCGGCATTGGCATCGGGTTGGACGAAGGTGACGCGATTTGCCTTGCCGACATTGAAGCTCTGCCAATTGACGACGGCGCTGCCGCTCGTCTGGTTGATGGTCAAGGCGCCGGCCGATGGTGTCCCGATCGTGGCACTACCCGCTGCCACCTGCCCGCCTGAAGGCAGTGACTGGGCCGGCGCCACCGTCGCGTGGGCAAGCGCCGTCGATGCCAGAAGCGCGAGGAGCCGGACCTTGCGCGTCCGGGTTCCGTGCGAAAGCACTCCATTGCTGAACGTCCGACGGTTCGTCTGTGGGGTCATCGCTGCTATCCTAAAACTGAAACGCCGCCGAGACGGTGAAGCGGTTGTCGTTGGAGCCATCGCCGAAGTGCTCGACACGGCCGTATTCAAGATTGACGTTGGTGCTGTTGAAGCTCGCCTGCTCGGCCGCTGCCAGCCGCAGGCCGAGGCCATAGGCCGCGCCGCGCGAGAAGCCACTTTCCAGCGCCGTCGGCTGGTAGAGCTTGACGCCGCCATAGGCGCCGAACAGGTAAGGCGAAACCACCACGCCGCCGGTTGTGGTCTTTCCATCCGGCAGACTGGTTCCCTGCTGCGCCGGGAATTCCGGCCAGCCGAACGGCAAGGTGAAACTGGTAACGAAGGGGAACTGCGCCTCCGCGCGCAGCACGAAGCCGGAATCGCCCTGCATCGAGCCAGTCGGAAAGCTCGACAGGCCCGAGGAGGAGACGAGGCCGATCTGCTCGGAATTGAGCAGCGGCTGGCCGAAGGAGGTCTGCGCCTTCGCGCGGAGATCGAAGACCAGATGCTCTACGATCGGCTGGCGATAGCCGAGAGTGACCTCGACCTTCTGGAAATCGGCGTCCGCGCCTTGGCGCGACAAGGGCGTGCCGCTGCCATTGGCATCGGCTGCACTGCGTGCGCCAAGCGCATTGAGGCCGAACGAACCGGTCAGACCAGCACTGACGAGCGCATCGCCGGATACATACCAGGAAAGATCCGCGCCCGCGCGCAGGATGCGCAGCCGATCCTTCGACAGTGCGGCACCGCCGCCATTGAGAAGCTGCAGTTCTTCGTCCTGCGCATCGAAGCCGCCATTGAGGTTGAACGTGAGCTCGCGCGAGCGGATCAACGGATAGGCGAGCCGGGCCGAATAGCGGGTGAAGTCCGACATGAACTGCAGCCCGGATGCGCTCGCCTCCGGCGTCGTGCGCGAGGCGGTGGCTTCAAGGTTCAGCGTCAGCCCGTCGATGCCGATCGGCAGGGTTACACCGCCGGCCAAGGACCGGTTGCGCGGCGCGCCGGTGAAATAGCCTTCGTCACCGCCGAAACGCGGCGCACCCGAGGCTCTCAGATAGAAGAGTTCACCGAAGCCGAATACTGAATTGAAGTCCAGACCGACGCCGGTGTTGTATTTGCCGAGCGCGTCGGTGGAATTATTGTCGCCCGAGACGAAGCCCGTGACCGGCTTGTAGCGCGCCTCGATCGTCAGCACGCTGCCGCCGGGCTTCGTGCCGCGCGACAGCGTCGAGCGCAGCACCGTGCCCGGCAGGTCGCCCGCCAAAAGCAGCCGACGCTCGATCTCATCGTTGGACATCCCCTTCTCGCCCACCAGCGGCGAGAGCATCTTGCCAATGCGTTTGCGGATATTGTCGGGAAGATGCGAGGTGTCGATGCTTTCGACGAAGCCGTTGATGACGACAATGCGCAAGGTCGCGCCATCGACCAGGCGCTGCGCCGGCAGCACCACACGCACCAGGCCATATCCCTTGGCGCCATAGGCCCGCTCGAGCTGACCCGCCGCCTCGAAGAGGGCGGCCGCCGTCACTCGGCTGCCGGTCAGGCTCTTCGTCACGCGCGCCTCATCTTCGGCAAAGCCCGGAAGCCCGCCTTCGACCGTGACGGCCTTCAGGCGCACGGTGAGCTTCTCCGCTCCCTTGGGCGCGACCGGACCTGATGCTTCGGGAATGACGATGCCGCTGTTCTGCTTCTGCAACTGCGGCTCGAAGCTCTGCGGCGTTACCTGCGAGGCCGTCTGCGCAAAGGCAAGGCATGCCGGCGCCATTACTGCAACGCTCGCGGCCAGTCCCCAGGATCGGAAAAAACGGTATCCGAAAGTCAAAATGAACCTCAATCTCAGCATACGCAGTCGTGTTGGAAGGAATTCCGCAAGGAATGGTCGAAAATTGCCGGCACAACCCCTTCCCGCAGCAGGACTAATAAAGTTGGCTACAGAGGTCAGCATCCATTTTTGACTTGGGAGATCTTGAGGAGTTTCTGCAGGCGAATGTCGGCAAACGCCGAGGAAGACAGATCGTCTTATTCGCAATTGCGGGCTCCTTGAGAAACCGGCGCGCCACCCCTTAAAGCGTTGGCGAGCGCGCCATCGAGGATGATCAGCTTTTGCGCCTGAAACGCCGCATATTCCTCGTAGAAGCCGCGCGAAATCCACATCGGCGAATGTCCCGGCCGCCCAGCCCAGCCGAGGCCTCCGATCGCTTGAGCTTCCGAGATCTTGCGGCTGGTATGCGCGCTAGAAAGACCGGTCGCTCGTGCCAGATATGCAATGGAGCTGACGTCCGTGAGATATCGCTCCGGCTGCGGGAAGCTTTGCCGATCGACACCTGCGATCAGCCGGTCCATCACCCAGCCACCCGAATCGATCCAGCTGAAGATCCTGTAGAGCGGTCCCGGCGTGCGCACTTCGGGAGTGAAGAACAGAGCATCCGCCACAAGCGGCTGGATCAACGGAAGCAAGCTCTCCCATTGCGTGGAGAACTGCACGTATCTTTGTCCGTCATCGAGCAGATCGAGTGCCTGGAAATGCAGATTGTACCAGAGCGCCAGGAGAGACAGGGAATCAGGCGATGGTTTTGCCCATCCACGATGGTCGGCTACCCGACTGTCGATAGCCTGAATGACGCCATACTTCATCGATTCATCAAAGAAGGTATAGGCTGTATTGCGGCTCGCAAGACCAAGGAAGGTTGCCAGAAGGCCAAGACTTCTACGGCTGAGACCCGGCTCTACATCGCCGATAGGCCGAAAAAAGTGGGCGACCGCGGCATGGCTTAGGAGCCAACGCTGCTGTGTCGCAAACAGCGCTGCGGATCGCGGCGATTGCTTATGGGCCTCGAACATTGCCGAAGCCAGGAAAAAAACCGCTGACGGGAAGGAAACGCGCGAAATCATGCCGCTCACGCCGCTCCATGGCCGATCGTTTGTTCCCTCGCCTGCAAGAGGTGGAAATGCCTCCGGAAATTCTACTATCTGCTCCAAGAATGCGATCTCCGGCTAGCGCATCCGCCAACGAAACCATCCAAAGTCCTCGTCAGATCGTTCCGGTCCACCTGCTGACTAGGAGCGCTGCGCCGACTCGCAATTCTTTGGCGACGATTTAAAAACTTCTCAGATTATAAAAATATGAGAAGTAAATGCCGGATCGTAGGTAACTTGTCAACGAGAATGTTTCTCATATTATTGCAATATGAGAAATCGACCGGTGTCGAATTGTACGCGCACGAGAAGGTGGGAAATTTAATGGACGCTTCATATCATCGGCAAAACCACTGGTTTGCCAAAAGGACCTGAGCGGATGCCCTTACCCAGACCGATCAACCCGTTCTACACCTTGGGCGTTCTGACCATCGCCTCCACCTTGTCTTACCTCGACCGGCAGATACTTGGTCTCCTGGCGGAGCCGCTGAGACAGGACCTTCATCTGACGGATCTGCAGATCGGCCTCCTGCAGGGTTTCACCTTCGCCATTGTTCTCGCAACCGCCGGATTGCCGCTGGGTCGCTGGGTTGATGCCGGAAACCGTGTGCGGATCGCCGCCGTTGGAATCGCGCTCTGGAGCATCATGACAGCCGCTTGCGGCTTTGCAGGCAGTTTTGGAGCTCTTTTGCTGTGCCGGACGGGTGTCGCATTGGGAGAAGCG
The DNA here is from genome assembly GCF_027109195.1 of Rhizobium sp. AG207R. Classification (NCBI taxonomy): domain Bacteria; kingdom Pseudomonadati; phylum Pseudomonadota; class Alphaproteobacteria; order Hyphomicrobiales; family Rhizobiaceae; genus Rhizobium; species Rhizobium sp. AG207R. The sequence continues at coordinate 288,289 of NZ_JAEPVT010000001.1, read as the reverse complement.
GCCCTCACACCCGCCGCCTATTCCCTGATCAGCGATTTGTTCCCCACCCGCCGACGCGGACTTTCGATAAGCATTTACAGCACAGGCGCATTCATCGGAGCCGGTCTATCGCTCGTTTTGGCAGCAACGGTTCTTCATGAATTATCGAGCGCGGGAAACGTCTTCCTTCTGTCCGGCATGCGGTACATATGGCAGATGGTATTCGTCTTCATCGGACTGCCTGGCATCGCTGTCGCCCTTTGGGCTGCAAGCCTCAAGGAACCCCGCAGGCATTCCGGAACCGTTCCAGCCGCTGTACCGGGCATGGTCGAGATCCGCGCCTATTTCTTGAATAATCGGGTGGAACTCGCGAGCCTTTATTTCTGCCTGGCCTTCGCGGCGACCCAAGCCTATAGCTACAGTGCATGGATCCCCACCATGTTGATCCGCACCTTTCATATGCCGCCAGTCGCCGTCGGCTTTAGCCTCGGACCGCTCTTGATCGCCTCGAGTGTATCGGGGTTGATCCTTGGCGCAGTACTCGGCGATAGCCTGGTTCGACGTGGTATTGCGGCCGCTCGCCCCATCCTTATGTGCGGCGCTGCCCTGGTTGCATCGCTGTTCACCGCGGCAGTACCTTTTGCTTCGACCCTCAACGTCGCGCTTGCCTTGATATCTACCGCAACATTTCTTTCCACAATCATCGTTGCGAACGGTCCTGCCGCACTTCAGGACATCACACCATCACGCATGCGTGGCATCTCAAGCGCAGTCGGCGTCCTGATTGTGACACTCATCGGCATGGGCGTCGGCCCCACGTTGATCGGCTTCGTCAGTCAGGACATTATCGGCGATCCAAGCAAGATTGGCCTCGCGCTGAGCTTCGTATCGACAATCGCTCTTATCGTCTCGTCGGCATTGGCGTTGGTGGCCATCGTCAACTACAAGTTCGAGCCGAACAACACAGCGGCACGCGCGGTATGAAAATCGAGCCTATGGAGACAAAGCCACGTTTGAAGATCAGGATTGTCAGACTGCTCTACCGGTTCGCGCCACGACAACTTTGCATGGCTATCAATAATCCTCAAAGGGACCGCCAGCCGCGTACCGAATGCTCGCTGTTCTTGCTCCATGGTCACGCCGCATCTTATAGATTGACCTGAAAGATTCGTTGAAAGCGCGTTGCATGTCGGCCTATGAAGTCCTGGTTTCCAATATTACCCAGAGTTTTCTCGATCATGGCTACGAAGCCATGACGATGAGCAAACTGGCAAAATATTGCAATATCACGCGCCGAGGCCTCTATCATCACTTCAGCAGCAAGGAAGAAGCTTTCCAGGCAATGGTTCGCCAAAACAATGAGCGTACTCGGCAAGGCAGTCTTAGCGAAGGCAGCAGGCTGTTTTCGGCTGGCGCCGATGTCCTTGATATCGTCACAGCTGTGCTCGACGTTCGGTATGGCGATACGAGAAGAAAATTGGTGCTTTCACCTTTCGCGTTTGAAGTCAACGACTACGCGTTTCGCCTATGCCGCCCGGAGATGGTAGAAGCTGCAACAGTTTTCCAGGCCGATTTCGCCGCACTACTCGAGCAAATCATGGCAAACGGCCAACTGACTCTTCGGCCGACGATATCGGTCGAGACCTTGGTGCAGTTGCTCTGCGACGGTGCTCGTGGGACCAATCAGAGCTTTTTCGCACCGTCACCAGAGGAAATCACCGCACGCTACCGGCAGATGAGCCAAGCAATCCTGTTCGGCTGTGCCGAGCCGGCTGGGCTGTAACGGGCTCATGGAAATTCTCAGGGAATATGCTCCGAGCATGTTCGCTCTTGAGAGGAGCCGAACCAGCGACTTTTACCGAGAATGAGCGGAGTTCCGCAACAAGGCCGTCCTCGTCTCCGCTGTCCCTCCCTGATGCTGAAGACGGAAGCCAATCCCTAAGGTCTCACAAATGAGGTGTTCGACGGCTTCCACTCGGCGCTCGATGCCAACCGGGCGCAATTCTTCCATAAGCTTCCCGTCGGTCCAGGGTCGCAAGCTTGAGTCCGCCTCGCACCACCTTCCGAATGCAATGAAAAGGGCCTCTCTCGGAGGCCCTTTCGGCATTATTCAAGGATGCGAACGACCTTGCGCGTCTTCGGTTGAACGATGACGCGTTTGTGGTTGACGACGGCGTAGGCATAAGTCGGGTTATCCGGCACCGGCGTGACGACAACCGTCTCTGGAAGCGCGCGGCCCACAACGATCTGATCCTGCACGACGGCCTCGGATGGAGGCAGGGGCTGTTCCTGAACGTAGGTGACCACTTTCTCCGGCGGCGGATCGATCGCTGTACCGGCAATCGCACCGGCCACACCTCCCACGGCAGCCCCGACAGGGCCGCCGACAACCGCTCCCGTCACCGCGCCGCCCGCAGCGCCGGTTACCGTGGAAGATTGCGCGAACGCCGAACCGGCCAGAAGGCCAAGGGCAGTAACTGAAACTACAAGTCTCGTTTTCATGGCATTCTCCTTTCGATTTTCAGCTCCTATGAGCTGAAAGGAAAATTACTCAGTAAAGAGAATGTTCCTCTTCGGTTACCATCAAGAGCAATCACGAGTTAGCTGCTTGTGACAAGGTTCGTGATCAGTAACGGATTGCGAAACACCCGCCGGCTAAGCCCCCGAAAAGGCCTGTGAAAGTGCGCGTATGGGAAGAGTTCGTGGGTGGACACGGTCTGAAGCCTCGTGCCCGCGAACCATGCACCCCTCGGCGAACAGAGCCTTGCTTATGATCTTAGATGTGCCAAGGGAATACCAAGCAAAGCCGACAAGCCCGACGGTTGCTAGACACGGCGGATTTCAGCCGCCAGGGCATTGACGAGCCCGCTTTCGAACCGACCGAAGACCGCTCCTCTGTCGACGAGCGATCGTCAGCGTCTTGGGTCATGGTTGCGGTTTGGTGTGCCGAAACAGCTCCAGCCTTTCCGCGAGTTCGATCTCGGCCACCGGTTTCCCAATAATTGCAAGCACCGCTTGGGAATATTCCGCCGCGATCGCCTCCTGGCCTGTGACGAAGATACTTGGAATCCCCTGCTGGGAAAGCCAGATAGCCGCATTAGGGCCAGTGCGTCCATCAGCGAGATCGATATCCACTAGCACTCCGTCTATACTGCCAAGATCCTGTCTTTTGACGAGGTCGGTGAAGCTCATGGCGGACCCCGCAAAGATATGCCCCAAATCCTCAATCATGGCCTCAAGCTGAAAGATGATCAGCGGGTTGTCTTCAAGACAGAATATGCGCAGTGGATGTGCCGAAGATGACATGGCTAAAAGGCCTCCTGGAGGTCAAAGGTCCTTCGGTGACACGCGTGCAAGGGGACCGACTTGAGTACACCGTAGCCCCTGTGGATGAAACAGGATGGTGGGCGGCGTGCCAAAGAGGTTGTATAACGCCGAGCGGATGTAGCGTGTTCCATATCCACTCCTTTTGGGTTCCGATACTGGCGGACCTCCTCTCTCAAGCCATTCGAGATCCAGGTTCCCATCTTGTGAGACGGACCATTTCAGACTGATCCGGCCCTCTGGTTTTAAGAGGGCACCGTATTTAAGCGCATTTGTCGCGAGCTCATGGAAGCACAAGGCCAACGTCGTCGCGGCTTCGGCACTCAGCAAAATTTCCGGCCCCGCGAAACTAATGCGATCGGCGCCTTTCGCCCGATATGGGCTGAAGGTCAATTCGGCGATATGGGAGAACTCGGCTGCATCGCCATTCGCCTGGAACACCGCGGAATGTACGTTGGCAAGAGCGGCAAGCCGACCGGCGAAATCGTCGGCGAACTCATCCAGCGAAACTGCACGCCGACGCGTCATCTGGAAGATTGAGGAAATGCTGGAAAGAATGTTCTTTACCCGATGGTTGAGCTCACGCCGAAGCTCGCGCTCACGCTCGATGTGATCCCGAACGTCTCGTTGGCGCAGGCGGGCCAAGAGGCTCGATTGAACGCCACTCAGCAATTCGAGCGCCGTTACGGGACGCTGATAGTAGAGCTGCCGCGAGCGGGGCCAAACGGTTGACAGCTCAGCCTGAACGCGGGTCGGAGGAACCATCCGATCCAATAGGATAAGGATAGGCATCTCGGACCATTCTGGCTGCTCGACAAGGTGGCGACCGATCGCCTTCTGCACCTCCGGATCGAGTGCTTCCTGGGTCGCAACCACGACACCGGGCGTTTGTGCCAACAGCGCCCTCAATTGTTCCAAGCCCTCCGCTCGCCGCGCAATGACGTCCTCCTGAGCTAAGAGTATCTCCAAATGTTCGGCGTCGCGCCGATAAGGCGCGATTACCAATACCCAGTCGAGATGGCTGTCATTCGCGGCCACGGGCGATTAGGTCTCCGGAATGGGGTTATAAGGGATCACCGCGACACCGGAGCTTTGAATGAACAATTCCCGTACGTCGAGATCGTGTGGACCGTGCCGTTTCTTCACGACGGTAATGCTCCGTCGCAGCCTACCCTCATGCTCGGTAATTCGCAGCAAAAGCACCGTGTCGCCCAGAAAGCTTACATCGACATCAATAGCGACCCCTTGTCCGAGCAGACCATGCTGCGCCACTATAAGGATGGTAAGCACGCCAGCTCGCGCGAGAAATTTCAGGAGCGATTGGATGTCTCGGACCGCCTTCTCGCGATGGGGCAATGAATTCAGATATCCCGTGAAGCTATCGATGACGACGACTTTTACCCTTTCACTGCTCACCGCTTGCTGCACGATCTGACCGAACTCACCTGGCGATATCTCATTCGGGTTGAAATCCCGGATGATCAACTGACCATCTTCGTGGAATTGGCGCAGATCCATTCCCAATCCCTCCGAACGCCGGAAGAAAGTCTCTATTCGTTCCTCAAACAAGAACAGGCCTACGCTCTCGCCTCGTTTGAGGGCCGCAGTCGCATAAAGCGAGGCCATGGTTGATTTACCAGTACCCGCCTGACCGATGACGAGCGTGGTTGTTCCCGCTTCCTGCCCACCGCCGAACATGTCATCGAGGGTATCCACACCTGACTTGATCAACTGAGGCTCGATCGCTCTCGCCACGGCGCCCGGTATGATCCGCGGGAACACGACCACGCCCTCGCCTTCTCGGATCGCCATGTCGTGATAGCCGTCCGCGACAGGCACGCCGCGCATCTTACTGACCTCGATGCGGCGGCGAACCGCGCCATATTCCTCAAGCGATTTGTCGAGACGAATGACGCCGTGAGCGATGCCATCGACCTCTTCGCCTGTTCGATCGGTCTCTGGTGTTTGGGTATCAAGCAGCAGAGCCACGATGTCGCGTTTGGCAAGAAACGCCTTGAAGGCGATCAACTCACGACGAAAGCGGGGTGAATCGCCGGTGATCAACCGTATTTCCAGCAGTGAGTCATAGACCAATCGGCTCGGTTTGTGTTCCTCAATCGCGGTTTCGATCATCTTCCTTGTCTCGTCGAGACGGAGTTCGGCCGTCTGAAAAATGGACTGGTCGGTCACTCCCTTGATCGAATCGGAGGCCGCGAGCTCTTCCACCCGGATGCCCTCAAGCGTCCAGCCGTGCGACAGGGCGATCGCTTCTAGCTCCGCCCTCGTCTGAGACAGGCTGACATAAATGCAGCGCTCTCCGTTCGCGGCACCGGCGCGGAGGAATTGTAAAGCTGCGGTCGTCTTGCCCGACCCCGGCGCACCTTGAACGATATAGAGATTTGATGCGGGCAAACCGCCACGGAGAATTTCGTCCAGCCCGGGAATGCCGGAACTGACCACTACCGGCTTCTTGCTCTCAACCACGTTCACCTCTCGCGTACACCAAATTGACGACGTACAACGCCCGATCACGAGATCGAGTTCCTGGATCGCGGAACAACTATGAGCAAACCACCCGCGTTTCGAAGTGTGGTTAAACGCAAATCAGTGTTTTTGAAGAGGCCAGACGCCCTGCTTTCTTTTTGAGGTGCGTGGAGGCCGCCACCTAAACGGTTTTGGCGCGCATGAAGGGCAGCCATTGCTTGCCAGAAGTCTCAATCCGGGAACAAAGCGATTACACGGTCGTTGGTCTTCATGTTGATCGAGGAGACGATGTCGCGGTTTGTGACGTCAGCTCCCAACACACGGATAAACACGAACGCAACACCATCACGTCGCTGGTCAATAGGCGTTCGGAAGCAAAAGGAGGAAACGCTCATGGATCATAGCAACCACATACGACTGACCGAAGAAGAACTCACACAAGCTAATCTGGAAGGCGCATCCATTTATGGCGCCGATGATCATAAGATCGGTACGGTTGACCACGTGCATGGAGCCGGCAGCAGCAGCAGCGTCGTAATTGATGTCGGCGGCTTCCTTGGCATCGGTGCGAAGCCGGTATCCGTGCGAGTGACCGATCTCGATTTCATGCGTGACGAAAGCGGCGATGTCCATGGCGTGACGTCTTGGACAAAGGACCAACTGAAGGCAATGCCGGAGCATCGCGATTAAACGCTGGAGGGAGCTTCCGCATGCGGAGCCTCCCTTTCGAACCTACATCTTGGACACAGTCGCCGTCGCCGCACCCAGCGGAATTCAGATGGCGCCCGATTATATCAGGTCTCTTTTTTCATCACACGGCCACGTGATTTAAACGCCGACCGCGAGGGCCGCGCCCGAGCGCGCGCCTCAATCTCCGTTTTCCTCCGCCCGGAGCTGATCGATGGCATCCAACGCCTCGTCTGCCGACCATCCCGCACGTAGAGCCGCGGCGACGAGGCGGACCTCCACTTCTTGCTCCAGCTTGAGAAAAGAAACCTCAAGCGCTTCCTTTGCCGTGAGGACGTGATCGTCGGGTGAGATAACGTCAGGAATTCTTGCGGTCTTTGGCACGGCGTTCTCCGTCAAATCGAGGGACAGTTTTCAACAGTTTCAATTCCGCGCTGGGCGGAATTGTTCCGTTTCCGCGTTTGTCCATGGGTAAAAGAAGTCTGGCTTGAACAAACTACTCAGAAGCTCCCAAAATGTTCCACTCGATAGACAACTCGCCGGGGAATATGAGGTCGGCGATTGACGAAGCCTCTGGGCGGACGGCGAAATGGCCAACGGCGACCATGCGCTAAGCTGGCGAGGAAATAGAGGAACACACCTCTTTCAATGGTCATCAGGAACTTTCCGCATGGTGCCTCGTTCTGGCACTGGAAGGGCTCCCCGCCTTCCTTTCGGTTCTCCTGACCGACGCCGATAGCTGCTCGCTCGCAGCTATCGGCATTCCCTCAATACAAGGATGCGGCATCACAGATACCCTGAAGACCAATGATCCCCAGTTCGCCTGCGCTCCTCGGCCCTCCCCTGCCCTTGTCTTCGGAGAACTAGCGGCCGATGCGTTTTTTTGGGTGGCACGGCCGGGCATGAACCAGGCTTTGAGGTCGCTCCATCGCGCGCGGGAAACGGAACTTACGATGACGTCCCGGCTCGATCTCCGCCAAAGCCGTCCGAGCTCGCGCTGCAGGCGTGCCTCAGCCAATCCGAAAAGGCGCGCACTTTCTGGCGCGCTTCGGCGCGGGCCGGCCAGAGTGCGTAGTAGCCGTAGCCGCTGTCGATAATCCGCTCGAATGGAGCGACCAGCTCGCCGCTTTGGAGATCCTGGCGCGAAAAGGCAAGATCGCCCATCGTCACGCCATAGCCGCTCGCAGCAGCGGTCATCGCGAAATCCTGCGTGTCGAAGACTTGATGACGGGCCGCCTGGAACGAATAAACGCCTTCGGCCTGCAGCCAAAGGGTCCAGTCGCTATGGCGCGGATTGGAATGCAGCAGAACGCAGTTCTGCAGGTTTTTGACCGCGGGCGGATCGCCCAGTTTCGATAGAAACTGTGGCGAGCACATCGGCGTCAACTGCTCCCGCAATAGCGGCAGCACGTCCATTCCGGGCCAGTTACCATTGCCGTAGGTAATCAGCATGTCGATATCGCCGACCGAAAATGTCGGCCTCAGGAACCAGGCGGTATCGATATTGATGTTCAGGTCCTCGTGATGCCTGTGGAGATCCGGCAGGCGCGGCAGGAACCATTTGCGCGCGAAGGTCGGCGGCATGCGGATGGTCAGCGAGCGCACTGTCGTTCGCGTCGCCTCGAACGAGGTCTTCAGCGACGCCAGCAATCCGTCGACGATCGGAATCAGCGCCATGCCGCGCTCCGTCAGCGCCACCTTGCGGGTGTGGCGTTCGAACAGGCTGCAGCCGAAATAATGCTCGAGCTGCTGCACCTGCCGGCTGATCGCGCTCTGACTGAGGTTGAGCTCCGCCGCCGCCGCTGTGAAACTGCCCGTTTCCGCGACAACGGAAAAGGTCTGCAGGGTCTGTAGCGGCGGCAACCTGTTGTGATCGAACCTTGGCTCCATTCCCTACCCGGCTTCTTTGCTGTCTCGAACGGCAAGCATTAAAGCATGTGGATGGAATGGCAACCGATCCGCTCAGGCGATCGCCCGACGCACGGTCTCGATGGCTTGCCGGACCCTTCGCGGCGCCGTGCCGCCCCTGTGATCGCGGCTAGCAACCGATCCCTCGACCGTCAGCACCTCGAAGACATCCTCGCGAATACCAGGCGCAAAGGCCTGCATCTCGGCAAGGGAAAGCTCCGAGAGCGTCGGAAGGGCCTTGTCGCGGGCCGCACCGACGATCGCGGCGACCGCATGGTGCGCATCGCGGAACGGAACGCCGGCGCGGACGAGGTAATCGGCAAGGTCGGTTGCGGTCGAATAGCCTTGAGTAGCGGCCGCGAGCATCCTTGCGTGCTTGACCGTGATGGTCGGGATCATTTGCGCCGTGACGCTGACGGCGGCGCGGACGGTCTCAAGCGTATCGGTCAGCGGCGGCTTCGATTCCTGCTGGTCCTTGTTGAAGGCAAGCGGCTGGCTTTTCATGAGCGCGGCCGAAAAGGCGAGATTGCCCATGACGCGGGCGGCCTTGCCGCGCACCAGCTCGGCCAGATCCGGATTGCGCTTCTGGGGCATGATCGAGGAACCGGTGCAGAACTGATCGCCGACCTCGATGAAACCGAACATCGGCGTGCACCAGAGAATGACTTCCTCGCTGAAACGCGACAGGTGCCCCATGATGATCGAGCCGGCGCTGCAGACATCGACGACATAATCGCGATCGGAAACGGCGTCGAGCGAGTTGGCGAAGGAGGTAGAAAAGCCAAGCTTGGAGGCGCTGTATTCAGGATCAATCGGATAACCGGTGCCCGCAAGCGCCGCCGCGCCAAGCGGCGAAATGTTGAGCCGTTCGCGTGCCGCGCCAACCCGGTCGAGATCGCGCAGGAACATTTCGACATAGGCCATCAGGTGATGGCCGAAGGTGACGGGCTGCGCCACCTGCAAATGCGTGAAGCCGGGCATGATCGCATCGGCATGTTTCTCAGCGAGATCGACAAAGGCGCCGATCAGCGTCTTGAGATCGCCGCCGAGAAGATCCAGTTGCTCGCGGGCATAGAGACGAATGTCGGTCGCCACCTGGTCGTTGCGCGATCTTGCCGTGTGCAGCTTCTTGCCCGCATCGCCGATAAGCGCGATCAGCCGATCCTCGACATTGGTGTGGACGTCTTCGAGTTCGGTCTTCCATTCGAAGGCACCTGAACGCATCTCTTCGGCCACCTTGTCGAGACCGGCCTGAATCTGCGCGTTGTCCTCCGCGGTCAGAATGCCCGCGCGCGCAAGCATCTCGGCGTGGACCTTCGATCCGGCGACGTCGTGCAAGGCGATGCGCTTGTCTTGATCAAGGCACTCATGAAAGCTCTCGAAATCCCTGGAGACGGCCTCCTTGAACAGCGGCGACCATGTGACTTCTTTCTGATTCCTCATCGCGGTCTTCCCTTTTGAACGAATGCCGCCCTCCTCCGGGCGCACTCCCTATTGAAGGAGCGCCAGCAGGCTGCTGGCGTCGGTCTGATTTTCGAGATCGAGAACGAAGTCGCTGAGGGCGTCGACCCTTGATGCCGGCAGCACCATGGCGGCAAGCGCGGCATATTTGCCGATCAGTCGCTCATCACTCAGCGGGTTCTGCGGGCCTCCAAGAGGAAATTCGACGACGAGCTGATGCCGTTCGCCGGATGTCGTGACGATGGTGATCGCCGGCTCGTCCTCGTCCTTCATGGAGGGATCAATTCGCACCGTGATGCGATCCATCAACAGGCCGATCTCCACGGCCGACCACGCGGCCTCCTCAAGCTCGGCCAGAAAGACCTTGCCGTAGCGCAGCCGGGCCGCCAGGGCATAGGGCAAGCTCATCTGGGCCTGTGCGCGCGACTCGATGATCTTGCCGCCGCACATGCCATACTGGAAGCCGCTGATATCGACCTCGATGGCGGCGATATCGTCGGGCTTGAGACCATGACGTTGTAGCATGATATCAAGCGCATCGATGCCCGCATGCGTGCCACGGCAGGTGGCATGCGGCTTGATCGAGCATCGGTTCAGGCGCCAGTTGTGTCCGAAGTCGCGGATCAGCGCCTGCGGATCGCCCTTGCCGGCGCCGAAAGTCGCAAAAAAGCTGCCCCAGCGCTCCACCTCGAAGACGCTATCAGGCCCCTCGAATCCCTGCCGTGCGAGATAGGCGGCCATAAGCCCGCCTTCGGCGGCGCGGCCGGCATGAAGCTTCTTGGTCGAGCTGCCATTGCGGATGAAGGCCCAGGTTCCACCAGCAAAGGAGCAAGCGGAGCCGAGAGCGGAGGCCATTGCATTGACATCGAGGTTCACGATGCTGCCGACGGCAGCGGCAGCGCCGAATGAACCGCAAGTGCCTGTCGAATGCCAGCCAAGACCGTTGTGCTCTTCATATCCGCCGACCGCCTCCAGCACGCGACGGCCGACTTCATAGCCGAGCAGGACGCTGCGCAGCAGCACGCTGCCGCTCACTGGCTGGCTTCGATCGCCAAGCGCGGCGACCACAGCTGGAAGGACGACGGCGCCGGAATGATCGCAACCGCCGCTGTCATCAAGCTCGTAGGCATGGGCCGATACGCCGTTGACGAAGGCGGCTGTCCTTGCGTCCGACGCGATCGGTCGTCCCCAGATCGCGGCATGACCGGTCTGGGCCTTGATATCAAGCATCGCCACGACCGCATTGGTTTCGCGAGAGGCCGAGCCGGCGATGGCCGCTCCCAGCGTATCGAGAATATGGAGCTTCGCCTTGTGAATGGTCTCGGGCGGAAAAGCTTCATAGCTCGTCGAGCACACAAGCTCCGCCAGTGCCTGTGTCAGATTATCGCTCACGGGGCCGTTCCTCATCGACATAGGCTTCGTAGACATTGATCGGGTGATCGCCCGGTGCGGCAAGGCCCTTATTGGCATGCCAGCGCGCGACATCCGCCGCCGTCGCCAGCCACACGTCACCGAAGCTTGTAATATGGGCGAGCAAGGCTTCGACGAGCGCGATCCGGCCCGGCGTGCCGGTCCATTCCGGGCGAAGCTGGATGACATAGCAAAGGCCGTATTTGCGATAGGCATCGAACTCGGCGATCCAGTTGCCAAGAACCGCCTCATAAGACGGAATGCGGCTTTGCCCTTTTGGAAAGGCCGGGGTGAAATTGAACTGGAAATAGGGCCGATCTTCCAGCTCGATGTGAACCGGGATCTCCACCAGCGACGAGGAATGGCTGTAGGGCACATCGTCTCCGTTCAGCGATGCCGACCAGGTATATCCCGCCTCAACCAGTAGCCGGTCGAAGTGATGCGGCCAGTTGCCGGCAGGCAACCGGAAGCCGGAAACCTCATTCGATGCGATCCCGCTCAACCTGTCACGGCTGCGCTTGAGTAGGTCCGCGGCGGCAGGCGCATCCATCGCGTCATAGCGCTCGAAATCCCAGCCGTGGCTCTCGATCTGATGGTGTGGCGCCACGATATCGCGCAGCAACCGTTCGTGTTTCTCCGCAACGATGCCGGGCACGAACCAGCTGGTGGATATGCCAGCATCGGCAAAGACGTTGCAGAGACGCTCGACGCCGCGCGCGGCGCCATATTGCCAGACCGAAAAGCTCTTGCTGCGCCCTTTGAGATCCGGCGCCTGCACGACGGCATCGAGCCCATCGTCGAAGATCACCGAGACGATCGCCGCGCATGTCTTGCCCCGTGGCCAGAAACCTTCAAATGCCGTGCTGCTCATGCGGCCTTCTCCGGATGTTGTGCGATCCACCACTTCGCGATTTCCGCGCAGTGTGTCGCCCAGACGCTGTCGCCATGGCTGGTGATCGCCTTGAACAGACCCTCGAGGATCGCAAGCCGACCAGGTTTGGCGCAGACTTTCGGATGCAGGATCGTCGTCCAGCAGAGCCCTTCGCGGTGATAGCCTTCGAATTCGGCGCACCAGTTCCTTTGAACATCGGCGTAACCGAAGATGCGGTCGAGGCCGATGGGAAAATCAGGCTCTTCGCTGTAGGCGAGCGCGGTATAATCATCGATATCCCAGCGGCCCGGAATCTCGACCAGCCCACGACCGAGCGATGCCGTGTGAAAATAAGGCCTGTCGTCGCCGCGCATAGAGCTCGAATAGATGACGCCGAACTCGTGCAGCAATTGCGCGGTCTCGTCACTCCAGTCGCCGGAGGGCGTGCGGAAGCCGACCGGCGTCACACCCATGCGGCTTTGAAAGATGTCGCGGGAGCGCCCCATGATGTCGAGCTGCTGCTGCCGGCTGCAGTCGATGAAAACCTCGTGATAGTGGCCGTGATAAGCGATCTCATGCGCATCCCGAAGGATCCGTTCGCATTGCGACGGCCAATGTTCGACCACCCAGGTCGGCACGAAGAAGGTCGCCTTGAGCCCATGAGCCGCGAGCAGATCGAGAAGCCGCGGCAATGCCCGCCACGGACCATAGGCGCCTTGCGTGAAATAGCGGGGATTGGAGAGCAGCGAGCCGTCAAGCATCGCATCGCCCGTCGGGCCATCGACATCGAAGGCAAGCGCCACAGCCGATTGCCGGCCTGCCGGCCACAGGCTTGGTCTTGCCGATTTGATTGCACTCTTCGCAGTCATGGGACTCTGCATGCGCTTCAAGGTGTTTGGGACGCAGCCATCCATCCGCGGGCGCTGAGACACCCCGGCCGATGACTGCCTACGATGGAAAGGGAAGCGCCGCTCTTATCGCGGCGCTTCTTCAAGCTTTACTTGACGCCGTTGATCACGGCTTTCGGAACGGCATTGTGGATGAGGCCCCACTTCTTGAGGATCTCGTCATAGGTGCCGTCCTTGATCAGCCCATCGAGAGCACCGGCAACCGCATCGCGAAGCGCGGTGTGGTCCTTCTTGAAACCAATGCCAAATGTGTCGTTGCTGAGCAGCGGCTCGCCGACGAGCGTGTAGGTGTTCGGCTCGATGCGCATCTGATAGGCGATCGTTTCGATGCCCTGCACGACCGCGTCATAGCGGCCCTGCTTCATGCCGAGCCGGGCGGCGTTCGAATCCGCTGTTCCCTCGAACTTGATGGCGGGCTTGCCCTTGCCTTCGCAATTCTCCGCGCTCCACGCCTTGACGTTATCACCGAAGGAGGTGCTGCGGCTTCCGGCAACTGTCTTGCCGCAAAGGTCGGTCGCCTGCTTGTAGGTCGCGGCATTGGCGTTGACGGTGAAGAGGATCGGGCCGCTGGTGATGTAATCGACGAAATCCATGCTGGCCTGGCGCTTCACGTTGTCGCTCATGCCGGAGATGATCATGTCGGCGCGGCCGGTCTGAAGGCCGCTCTGCAGCTCCTGGAAGGCGGAGGTCACGAACACGGTCGTCAGGTTGAGCTTCTTGGCGATCGCATTTGCCAGGTCGACGTCGAAGCCATCGATCGTGCCAGTATCCGGATTGACGAACTCCATGGGCGGATAGATCGGGTTGGTCATGATGCGTAGCTCGCCGTCCTTGATGAGGTTCAGGCTCGAGTCCGCGGAGGCGGCGGTGGCCGCGAGCGAAAGCAGGGCCGCCGAAACGGCGAGACGAATGAGTTTCATGCGATTGTCCTCTGATGATCTTGCTTCGGGTTTTTCTTGTTAAAGCACCGCAGAGATGAAGTTCTTCACTCTGGGATTCCTGGGGTTTTCCAATATGTCGCTGGGTGTGCCGGTCTCGACGATCATGCCGGCATCCATGAAGACGACACGGTCGGCGACCTCTCGGCAAAAGCCGATTTCATGGGTGACGACGATCATCGTCGTCCCGGAGGCGGCAAGCTCCTTCATGACGCCGAGGACTTCGCCGACAAGTTCGGGATCGAGTGCCGAGGTCGGCTCGTCGAAGAGCATGGCCTTCGGTTTCATGGCGAGCGCACGGGCAATGGCGATGCGCTGCTGCTGACCACCGGACAATTCGCCTGGATAGGCGCCCGCCTTGTCGGCGAGGCCGACACGCCGCAGAAGAACGCGCGCCTCGGCGAGGCATTCCTGCCTCGGCCGCTTCTGCACGCCGACCGGACCTTCGATGATGTTCTGCAGGACCGTGCGATGCGGGAAGAGATGAAACTTCTGGAAGACCATGCCGACGGCCTGCCGCTGGCGGGCGATCTCCCGATCCGGCAGCGGAAAGAGCCGATTGCCCTCGCGGCGATAGCCGGCGATTTCATCTTCGACCGTGACATAGCCGGCATCGATCTGTTCGAGCTGGTTGATGCAGCGCAGAAAGGTGCTTTTTCCCGAACCGGAAGGTCCGATAATGCAGACGACTTCGCCTTTCCTGATCTCGAAATCGATATCCTTCAGGACATGAAACGTGCCGAAGTACTTCTGCAGGCCGTGCGCCTTGATGATCGCGTCCATCAGCTTGCCTCCCCGGTGAGAGCCTGGTTGGCCGCCTGCTGGGCGCCCGCATCCCGCCTGCCCCAGCCCTTGGAGAAATGCCGCTCGATATAGATTTGTGCGATGCTGAGGATGGTGACGACGACCATGTACCAGATGGCGGCGACGATCAGCAGTTCGATGACCCGCGAGTTGACATAGTAGATATCCTCGACGTTTTTGAGCACTTCCGAATATTGAATGACGCTGGCAAGCGAGGTGAGCTTCACCATGCCGATGGTTTCGTTGCCGATCGGCGGGACGATGACACGCATGGCCTGCGGCAGAACGATCTTCAGCGTTGCCCGCAATTTCGTCATGCCGATCGATTGGGCTGCTTCCATCTGCCCCTTGTCGATCGACAGAAGACCGGCGCGCACGACTTCGGCGGTATAAGCACCCTGCTGAATGCCAAGGCCAAGGAGGGCGGCAACGAAGGGTGTCATGACATCGACGGTGCGGAGCGACCACAATCCGGGAATACCGATCGTCGGGAAGATCAAGGCAAGATTGAACCACAGGAGAAGCTGCAGCAACGCCGGTGTGCCGCGGAACAGCCAGATATAGCCGACCGAGATACCGCGCAGAACCGGATTGTCCGACATGCGCATGATTGCGGCAACGACACCGAGAACGATGCCGACGATCATGGCGCAGAAGGTCATGATGATCGTGTTGCCGACACCCGCCATGACGGCCCTGGTGAACAGGTTCTGTCCGACATATTCCCAGGCGATATCGCCCTTCCAGAAGGCTCTCGCCAGAAGAACAAGCAGGATGACGCAGATCGCCGCCATGATCTTCGTGCCGATTTTTCGCTGCGGCACGATCACAAGCGCATTCACGTCCAGTGGCGCTGAATTCATCAAATTTCGATCCCCTGAGCTCGTTGGTGAGCTTCCGTTTTCTAATGGGAAAAGCTTACGTTGCTTTTGAATTCGGCCACAAACGAGATTTGAACATGCAATTTATGCGCCTTCTGCATAAATCCCGGCATCCACCAGGACGTGACGCCGTCTCGCTGCCTTTAACAGAGACGCGAGGAACGACCGATGCGAAATCTGATAACCCATTGACGGCAATGCCATACCGGCGCCGTTGCTCATCGGAAGAAGAAGCCGAGGTTGAATGCAAAGGATCTCGCACGATCGCTCACGGATAATGCGTTGATCGTCATTCGGCGATCGCTACCAAGGAAGTGAACTAGTCAATCAACCGGATCCGTCGTAGGGTCGTGGTTCTCAAAGCAAATAGCCTTCCCTTGCGAAACATGCTTATTCCGCGTGCTCTTCCTGTCATATCTCTCATTGGAGAACCCTCATGAACCTCGAGCTTAACGGTAAACTGGCTCTGGTCACCGGCAGCACCGCCGGCATCGGTCATGCCATCGCGGCAACTCTCCTTCGCGAAGGCGCCCATGTCATCGTCAACGGACGAACCCAAGATGCGGTCGATCGCACGGTCGCCGAACTTGCCGCGATCGGAAGTGGCCACGTTGACGGATTTGCCGGCGATCTCGGCACCGAGGCGGCGGCCGATGCGGTCACGAAGCGCTTCCCAAACGTCGAGATCCTGATCAACAACCTTGGCATATTCGAACCCAAGCCATTCGAAGAAATCCCCGATGCTGACTGGCGACGTTTCTTCGATGTCAACGTGCTTTCGGGCGTTCGTCTCGCGCGTCTTTATCTGTCGTCGATGCGCCGGCATAACTGGGGGCGCATCATCTTCATATCGAGCGAAAGCGGCGTGCATATTCCTGCCGAGATGGTGCATTATGGTGTGACCAAGGCGGCTCAGATCGCGGCAGCGCGCGGTATCGCCGAATCCGTTGCCGGCACCGCGATCACGGTCAACAGTGTGCTGCCTGGTCCAACGAAGTCGCGCGGGGTCGAGGATTTCGTCGCAGCGTTGCCCGGATCCGAAGGAAAGAGCTTCGCGCAGTTCGAGACCGAATTCTTCGAGAAAATCCGACCAACTTCACTGATCAAGCGTTTCACAACGCCCGAAGAAATAGCAACCATGGTCGCCTATATCGCGAGCCCGCTTTCCTCGGCCACCAATGGTGCGGCGCTCAGGGTTGATGGCGGCGTGGTGAAGAGCGCGTTCTGACCGTCACAGCGAGAATGCATTGTGCTCGTGAGCAGCCCATCGGCACTCCACCGACCTGAGCTTCAGCACTTGAATGGACTGCAATCATTGCTTTTCATGGTGCATGCCACCAAAAATGGCTTTCGTCATGAAAGCTGGCACATCGAAGCTCATCGCCAGCGGACGTAGTGCCCTGTTGCCGAGGCTCCACGTGTCGGCTCACGAGCCAATGAGGCCGTTGGATCAAGGCGTGCGGTCGAATGCCGGAAGCTGATTGATCTATCGTTATCCCATACGCATAGCGGCAGAAGCGGTAGAATCATGGATAAGAGGACAGACATATTCGTCGGCCATTTGCAAAGGATGATTTCGCGGCATTGCAATAGTTGATAACGCACTGCAATATAGCTGTCACAAATCTGTGCAGTTAGGGTCCCGCGCAATGAGGATTTGTATTTATAAGTCGGAAAGAGCACCTGAGCTCACCCTCCTGCTGCGAGAGGGATTGCCTCTCCCGCACGACACGAAGATAGACAAATGGACCAAAATCAAGGTGGTCACCGATCGGGAAATGAGATCAGACCTTTTGATTGAGATTGGCGGTGCCGGATATGCGTTGGTGCGCCTTGGCGCGACTAGACGACATTAGCCAACAGGGGCCACCTTTCGGTCGTATTATCACCAAACGACCGTGGCGCGAATTAAGATAGCCGGCGCGTTCACCTCGGAACTTACATGCGTCCAATCCGGAATTTGTAGCCGTCCGTTTCGGAGCTTGATTGTGAACGCGTGCCGACTATCGGGAAGGCACGCAGGTGTCCGGTTGGAGTCGCCTTCATCTTATTCATGCTTTTGATTGGAATTGCGCCCTCCTTCCTCTAACACATTGTAATATCGCCACATTCTAGGTGTCTCGACGACGTCTGCGTGGTAAGCCCGCGCAGTGGCATGAAGTTCGGCTGAAAACCGCAGGAAATGCGAGGATTCCCGCCTAGAGGGCGGCTCTCAGTCTGAGGCGCTCCTCAGGTGATAGGCGACTTGCCACGGCTTCGGTTTGAAGAGCATACCAAGCGCGAGCATATGCCAGGCGACGCTGGAGGTCGGCGCTGCTGTCTAGCTCTGCCTTGAACCGCTCGATATTTTGAAGCACATGGGAAAGTGTCGGTGCGATTACGGACATTTAAGCTCCCCTTCTGGTAATTCATTCCTTTGTGAATTACGGGATCAAATACGCCGTCAGATTGTGTGCCAGTAGTTCAGGAATAAGATGATTTTGTTTTGCCTCTAAGGAGCTTTGCAGGAAAGCTCAGCGAGAATGGCCGATTGCTTCGAGACGGCAATTCCGACGGCCGCCAACGTCGCCGGCCCAGACAATTAATCCTGCGTTCAGGGTGGTGCGGCTAGTTAAGCGGCAATCATCGCCCCAGTTACCGTCAACTGGGGCGCTGCAATGAAGATCTCAGGCTCCGGGTTGTCGTTTCTGGAACTCTGCATTTGGGAAACGACGAGACAAAAGCGAAAGACACATGTCATCTAAAGATACTGTCAACGATTCTGCTCCAACTCCTCAGATGGCTCATCTGGATCGCGAATTCGGAATTCGCGCCACTCTCTTGTCCAACGATCAGCTGAGAACCATGGCAGCGAAGTTTGCAGAAACTCGCACGCTTGATCTCCTAAAATTCAGTGGCTTCGATTTCTATCTCCGACACAAGGAGAACGAAAACGAGATCCTGCGGGTCTATCGCGCCGCCGCCGCGGATGTCGATGCTGGCGAAAGCATCACGCCAGCTGCCGAATGGCTGCTCGACAACCACTACATTGTCGAAGAGGCAATCCAGGAAGTTCGCCGCGACTTTCCGAAAAAATTCTATCGCGAACTGCGCAAGATCAATCTCGACGGCACGGAGGTGCCGCGCACCCTCGCGCTCGCCTGGCTCTACATGGCGCATGCGCACAGCAATATCAGCAATGCTGGCATGACCGCAGTCACCGAAGGGTTCCAGGACCGCGAAACCTTACGGATCGGCGAACTCTGGGCGCTCCCTTCGCTGGTGCGCTATGTCTTGATCGACAATCTTCGCCGGGTGGCATCGCAGATCGATAAGAGCCGCGAAATGCGCGCGGCGGCCAATGCAGCGGCCACCGAGGCAATTTCGCTCGGTGACGCCGGCGCGGCGCAACATCTGGAAACGCTCGCTGCCAATCTCGACGACACGACCTTCGTCACGCAGCTCCACTATCGTCTTCGCAATGCACTCGAACCAACAGAAGCTGCGTTGAATTGGTTGGAGGCCAAACTTTCCGCCAAGGAAACGGATGCCGAAGCCGTCATGTCGGCTGAGCAGACCCGTCTCGGCGCGGCCAATGCGCTGATGGGCAGCATCATCAAGAGCCTGCGCGAGATCAACGACACCGACTGGTCGGAGTGGGTCGAAGAGGTCAGCACCATCGACAAGCTGCTCTGGCAGCAGACGGATTATGCAGAGCTCGATGCCGGATCTCGCAACAGCTACCGCCGCCAGATCGAAAAGCTCGCGAAGCGGTCCGACAAGACGGAGATGGATATCGCCGAGGCCGCCGTGCGGCTGACCGACCGTGCAAAGAATGAGAGCAGGGACGGATCTGCAAGCAACGTTGGCTACTATTTCGTCGGCGACGGGCGCCCGGCACTGGAGGCGGAAATCGGCTTCCGACCGACGCTCGGCCTGCGGTTCATGCGGATGGTCCGCAAGCTGAACTGGCTATCGATCGCCGTTCCCGTGCTTCTCCTGACTTTGCTGGCGCTCGTCTTGGTCGAATGGGCATTCGTCGACGCGGGAATGCCGCTGTTTGCGACGATCGTCCTGCTGCTGATGTTCGCGCTCCCAGCATCCGAGGGCGCGACCGGCCTCTTCAATTTCTTCGCCACGTTCTTCATCACACCGGATCGTCTCGTCGGCTATGAATTCAAGAAGGGCTTGCCGGCGGACGCCCGCACGCTTGTCACCATTCCTTCCCTGATCGGCAGGCGTGAGCACGTCGATGAACTCGTCCGCAATCTTGAGGTACATTACCTTGCCAATGCTCGCGGTGAGATCTATTACGGGCTCCTGACCGACTGGCCGGATGCCGAGGAAGAACAGACCGCCCGCGATCTCGACGTTCTCGATTATGCGCGCGGCAAGATCGCCGAATTGGAATCACGTTATTCGGAAGAAGGCAGGCAGCGCTTCTATCTCCTGCATCGCCGCCGGCAATATAACCCGGCCGAAGGCGTGTGGATGGGCTGGGAGCGCAAGCGGGGCAAGCTGCACGAGCTCAACATGCTGCTGCGCGGCAGCCAAGACACGAGCTTTATCGCGGGCTTCGATGTCGTGCCGGCCGATGTCAAGTACGTCATGACGTTGGACAGCGACACGCGCATTGTTCGTGATACCGTCACGAAGCTCGTCGGCAAGATGCACCATCCGATCAATCGCCCGGTTTTCGACGACAAGAAGCAGCGCGTCGTCGATGGCTATGGCGTGCTGCAGCCGCGCGTAACGCCGTCGCTGACGACGGGCAAGGACGCATCGACCTTCCAGCGTGTCTTCTCGGTCAATCGCGGTCTAGACCCTTATGTCTTCGCGGTTTCCGACGTTTATCAGGACATCACCGGTGAGGGTACCTTCACCGGCAAGGGCCTTTATCATGTCGACGCCTTCGAAGCCTCGCTGAAGGGTCGGATCAGTGAGAACTCGATATTGAGCCACGACCTGCTCGAAGGCTCGATGGCGCGATGCGGTCTGGTGACGGACTGCGAGCTCGTTGAAGATTTCCCCATTCGCTACGAGGTCGAAGTCTCGCGTCAGCATCGCTGGGCTCGCGGCGATTGGCAGCTTATTCCGTACATTTTCGACGAGCGCCGTGGCATTACCGCGCTCGGCTGCTGGAAGATGCTCGACAATTTGCGTCGCTCGCTGACGCCGATCGCCTGGTTCTTCGCTTCCGTGCTCGGTTGGTACTGGATGGATCCTTTCGGCGCGCTCATCTGGCAGATCCTGCTGATCTTCAGCCTGTTCGTTGCTCCGACATTGTCACTGATCAATGGTATCATCCCGCGAAGCAGCGACATCATCCTGCGGGCGCATCTCCATACCGTCTGGAAAGATATTGAGAATGCCAATGCCCAGGTGGCGCTGCGCATCATCTTCATCGCCGACATCGCCTGCGTCATGGCGGATGCGATTGTCCGCTCGCTCTACCGCATGTTCGTCAGCCGCAAGCTGATGTTGCAGTGGCGCACCGCCGCAAGTGCGCAGGCCATGGCGCAGACGACGATCCTCGGCCATTACAAGGTCATGTGGCGCGCGCCCCTCCTGGCCGTTGTGGCGCTGGTCTTCGCCGCCTCTTCCGGCGGCATCGCGTGGCTGGTCGGACTTCCCTTCGCGTTTCTCTGGGTGCTGTCGCCAGCCATCGCCTGGCTGGTCAGCCAGACGGCGGAAACCGAAGATCGGCTTGTTGTGCCCGACCACGTCCGCAACGAATTGCGCAAGATCGCGAGACGTACCTGGCGCTACTTCGACCACTTCGTCGTTCCCGACCAGCACTTCCTGCCGCCCGACAACGTTCAGCAGACGCCGCATGCGGTCGTCGCCATGCGCACATCGCCGACCAATATCGGCGTCTATCTGCTGTCGGTCATTTCGGCGCGTCGTTTCGGCTGGATTTCGTTCGAGGACGCGGTCAAGCGCATCGAACAGACGATCGAGACGGTCGAAAAGCTGGAAAAATATCGAGGTCATCTCTTCAACTGGTATCATACGGACACGTTGAAGCCGCTGGGCCGCAAATATGTATCCTCAGTCGATAGCGGAAATTTTGCCGGCCATCTGATCGCCGTTTCATCCGCATGCCGCATCTGGGCCCAGTCTCCTCTTGCCCATATCCACACCGATCTCGACGGCATCGGCGACGTCGCGGCAATTCTGCGCGAGGTGCTTTCGGAGCTTGATGACGATACGCGGTCGAACCGATCCCTTCATGACCGGCTGGACGGCCGTATCGCCGAGCTTGAAGCGGCGGTCGCGACCGGTAAACGCGAGAAGCAATTCTCCTCGGGCCTCATCGAACGATTTGCCGGGCAGGCTCGGGAAATCCGCGAACTTGCCGGAAGCCTTGACAGGGAAGTCAAGACCACGCGGAGCGAGGAAGTCGTCCATTGGGCGGAGAAGCTGGTCGAAACCTGCGAACTCCATCAGGTCGACAAGGCTTTCGATCCCGCCCAGGCACCTGATATCAGCGAAAGGCTGATCCGGATCGGCAATCGCGCCCGTGAAATCGCCTTCGATATGGATTTCAGCTTCCTCTATCGCCCGGAGCGCCGGTTGCTGTCGATCGGCTTCCGCGTCGAGACGGAAGAAGTGGATGCCGCCTGCTACGATCTACTTGCTTCGGAAGCTCGTCTGACGAGCCTCTTCTCCGTAGCAAAAGGTGATCTCCCGACCGAGCACTGGTACAAGCTCGGCCGCCACGTCGTGCCCGTCGGCACGCGCGGTGCGCTGGTCTCGTGGTCCGGCTCGATGTTCGAATATCTGATGCCGCCTCTCGTCATGCAGGAGCGCAGCGGCGGGATTCTCAACCAGACCAACAATCTGATCGTTCTGGAGCAGATGAACTACGCGCGCAAGCTTGGCACGCCGTGGGGCATCTCGGAAGCGGCCTTCAACGCCCGCGATCATCAGATGAACTATCAGTACAGCAACTTCGGGGTGCCGACGCTCGGCCTGAAACGCGGTCTCGGACAGAACGCCGTCATCGCGCCTTACGCCTCGTTGCTGGCCAGCCAGTACAATCCGGTCGCGGCCCTCGAAAACCTAGAGCGGTTGCGGGCCGTCGGCGCGCTCGGCATGTATGGTTTCCATGATGCGGTCGATTTCACGGCAAGCCGCGTGCCCGAGGGCAAGCAATGCGCGGTGGTTTACAACTACTATGCGCACCATCACGGCATGTCGATCGCCGCTGTCGCCAACGTGGCTTTCGATGGGCTGCTGCGCGAACTGTTCCATGCCGATCCAGTGATCGAGGCTGCCGAATTGCTGCTGCAGGAAAAGGCGCCGCGCGATATTCCCGTCATGGCCTCGAAGCACGAAACCGACGCGCCCGCGACCATCCAAGGCGACCTGATGCGTCCGGAAGTGCGGCGCCTGGAAGATCCGGCCTCACGCGAGCGCGAATTGCTGCTGTTGTCGAACGGCCGTTACTCCACGATGCTGACGGCGACCGGCTCCGGCTACAGCCGCTGGAAAAATCTCTCCGTCAATCGCTGGCGTGCCGACCCGACCGAGGATCGCTGGGGATCGTTCGTCTTTCTGCGCGACACCGCATCGAACGAATGGTGGTCGGCAACGGCGGAGCCGCGTTCGATCGCCAACGAGCATGTTCGGGTGAGCTTCAGCGACGACAAGGCGGAGTTTATCAAGACCGTCGGCGAGCTGACGAGCGAAATGGAAGTCTTCGTCGCAAGCAATTACGATGCCGAAGGCCGCCGTCTGACGATCAGCAACACCGGCACGGAAGATCGAGTGATCGAGGTGACCTCCTATATGGAGCCTGTCGCCACTCTCGATGCCGTCGATACAGGTCACCCCGTCTTTGCCCGCATGTTCCTGAAGACAGAAATCGCCGCGAAAGGTGACGCAATCTTCGTCGAGCGGCAGAAGCGTGGCGTGACGGATCCCGAGGTCGCCATCGCCCATCTCATCGTCGATACGTCGGGCGAGAGCCTGCAGACACAGTATGAGACGGACCGCATGCGCTTCCTTGGGCGGGGGCGCACGCTAACGGAAGCTGCCGCGTTCGACGCAGGTGCGGAACTTTCCAATTCGAGCGGCTTCACGATGGATACCTGCCTGTCGCTGCGCAGGACGCTTCGTGTGCCGGCAGGAGAAAAGGTCAGCGTAACCTTCTGGACCATTGCCGCGGCCGAACGCACCGAGCTCGAGGCTGCGGTCGAGCACTATCGCCAGCCGGAAAGCTTTGCCCAAGGTCTTGTGCAGGCCTGGACGAGAACGCAGAGCCAGCTGCGCCAGATCGGCGTCAACTCGAAGGAGGCGGCCGCCTACCAGCGCTTTGCCCGCTACATCATCTATCCGGACATGGCGCTGCGTGCCGACAATAAGACGGTTCGCGAAGGCCTAAAGTCGCAGTCCGTTCTTTGGGGAGCGACTCTCTCCGGTGATGCACCACTGATGACCTTGCGCATCACCGACGAGCTCGGCACCGATCTCGTCAAGGAACTTCTGCGTGCGCAAGGCCTCTTACAATCGCGCGGCGTCGAGGTCGATCTTGTCATCTTCAACGAGCGCACCGGTGAGGCTGCTGCCGAAATGCAACGTACCATCGACCAGCTCTGTGACGCGGCGCGCCACGCCAGCGAGGTTGCCGGCATCCAGCGCAATATCTATGTCCTGCGCAAGGATCTGACGACTCCGGAAGCCTATGACGCCATCATCGCCGCCTCGCGCGTCGTGCTGCGCGGTCGCGACGGCAGCCTCATCGATCAGGTGCAGAAGGCCCGTTCCGTTTCCGGTACGCCCGCGCTGCTTGGTCAGTGGGGCGATTCCACCCTGGTGCCGCGTATGGTTCGCGACACTGTCGGGACGCCCCCAGTCGATGGCAGTGATCTTGTCTTCTGGAACGGCTATGGCGGCTTTGCGGCCGACGGCAGCGAATATGTCGTGCGCCTGTCCGGCGGCGAACAGACGCCTCATCCGTGGGTTAACATCATGGCCAACGAGAGCTTCGGCTTCCATGTCTCGGCGGAAGGCGCTGCCTTCACCTGGAGCCAGAATTCCCGCGATCATCAGCTGACGCCCTGGACCAACGACATGGTCACAAACCGTCCGGGTGAGGCCTTCTATCTGAAGGATCTCGACCGCGGCTCCGTCATCGTGCCCTACGCGTCGCTCGCGCAGCGCGCAGACACGCGCTTCGAAGCCCGGCATGGCCTTGGCTACTCGATCTTTTCGACGGTTCAGGACGAGATTTCCCTGGAGGTCACCCAGACCCTCGACATGGAAAAGCCCGTCAAGCTGACGCAACTGCGTATCC
The DNA here is from genome assembly GCF_027109195.1 of Rhizobium sp. AG207R. Taxonomy (NCBI): domain Bacteria; kingdom Pseudomonadati; phylum Pseudomonadota; class Alphaproteobacteria; order Hyphomicrobiales; family Rhizobiaceae; genus Rhizobium; species Rhizobium sp. AG207R. The sequence continues at coordinate 263,354 of NZ_JAEPVT010000001.1, read as the reverse complement.
GCAACGATGCAGGCGAAGCACGCAAGCTGCGTCTTTACGGCTATGCCGAATGGATTCTCGGCAACAACCCGACGAAGAGCAAGCCCTTCATCATCTCGAGCTTCGACAGCGTGAGCGGAGCGGTCTTTGCGAAAAATCCGTTCAGCGTAAGCTTCGGGACGCGTGTTGCGGCTTTTGCTGCAAGCGAAGCACCGTCGAGCGTCTCCACCAGCCGCCGCGAGTTCATCGGCCGGCACGGGACGATCCAGCAGCCGCGCACGGTTTCGGCCGGCTCGCGGCTCTCCAATGCCGTCGATCTCGATGGTGATCCCGCAGCCGCTATGGCATTCGACCTGACGATCGAGTCAGGTGAAGTGCGCGACATCTGCTTTTATATGGGTGATGCCGCCTCGCAGGAGGAAGCCGCCGCTCTCATCGCCGACATCCGCTCCATCGGTTTTGCGGAGGTTCTAGAGAAGACGCGTGAGTTCTGGAAGAGCTTCACCGGCAAGACGCACGTCTCGACACCGGACAAGCGGCTTGACTTCATGGTCAACAATTGGCTGCCCTATCAGACCTATGGCTGCCGCATCATGGCCCGTACCGCCTTCTACCAATCGAGCGGTGCGTGGAACCTGCGCGACCAGCTGCAGGATTCGCTGGCCTTCCTGCTGCATTCGCCTGAGATCGCCCGCAAGCAGATCCTCAATACCGGCCGCCGTCAGTTCCCAGAAGGCGATTTCCAGCACTGGTGGCTGGAAGATAGCGGTGCCGGCGTTCGCACGAACATCTCCGACGATCCGGTCTGGCTTGCCTATGCCCTCGACCAATATTGCACGGTGACCGGCGACGCCTCGATCATGGACGAGATGCTGCCCTTCGTCGAAGGCGCGCAGCTCAGCCCCGGCCAGTACGACGCCTTCCTGCAGCCACGTGTCTCCGACGAGACCGCATCGCTCTACGAACATGCCGCTCTCGGCCTCGATCTCGCGATCAAGCGCACGGGCGTCAACGGGTTGCCGCTGATGATGAGCGGTGACTGGTGCGACAAGATGGATCGTGTCGGCATCGCCGGCCGTGGTGAAAGCGTTTGGCTGGGCTGGTTCCTCGCGGGCGCCTTGCGTCGCTTCATCGCCTATGCGGAAAAGCGCGGCGACACGCAACGCGTCAGCCGTTGGGCGGATCATCTTGAAAAGCTCAAGGCCGCGATCGAAACGGCCGGATGGGATGGCGAATATTATCGCCGTGGTTACTACGACAACGGCGCGCCTCTCGGCTCCAGCCAATCGGCGGAAGACAAGATCGACTCGATCGCCCAATCCTGGAGCGTGCTCTCCGGCGAGGGAGATGCCGATCGCAGCAACATGGCCATGAACGCGGTCCTCGATAAGCTGGTTGATGAGGAGGGCAAGTTCATCCGCCTGCTGACGCCACCTTTCGTCAAGCCGGTCAATGATCCCGGTGTGATCAAGGCCTACCCGCCAGGTGTCCGCGAAAACGGCGGCCAATACACGCATGCCGCCATGTGGACGGCTCTTGCCCTTGCCCGGATGGGCCGCGGCGAGGACGCCTGGCGCGCGGTCGAAATGCTGAACCCCATCAACCACGCGCTCGACAAATCGTCCGCGGAGACCTATCGCGTCGAGCCCTATGTCATCGCCGGCGACGTTTATGGAGAAGGCGACCTCAGGGGCCGCGGTGGCTGGAGCTGGTACACCGGTTCGGCCGGGTGGTTCTATCGCGTCGCAATCGAAGGTATCCTCGGCATTCGCACCGACAGCGGGCGATTGCACATCAAGCCTGCGCTGCCGGCCGGATGGGACGGCTACTCGGCTGCGCTGGAACTGCCCAGCGGTCGATACGAAATTTCGGTTTCGAGAGTTGATCCGACAGGAGGATATGCGATCACGATCAATGGGACCGCAATTGATGATCCGCGGGAGGGATATTTACTCGCGGCATCGTAGGCGAAATCTCGCTGTAATCCAGCCATCCGCCGAATTATCGAGTATGTATGAATTGGAAATTGGAGGCAGAGCCAATCAGGCCACCTCCAATTCACCAGCTGCGCGCTCTTATCTCCTTCGGAGGGAGTTTATCGAATTGAGTCTGCAACTGAGGCCAGCGGCCGTTTGACAATAGAATACCTCCGCTATCGTGTTCGGACCGCGGCCTGCCAGCAGAATGAAGCGCCAGATGTATCGATGCGAAAACCTTGCTGATCGACGAGCACCACCATCCAACAGGAGGCCAGTCTCGGTAGCTGGGTATTCGACTAATTCGCGCGAGGCTTTCGCGGGGTGCGGCCTCTGCTCGGCGCGGCGTCAGCCACAGGGCGCCAATTAAATCGCGAAGCAGGTGGCCGAGACCGGGAGCGTAGTCACAGGGGCAAGGCGCCGCGCCTCGCCATTCGCAAAGCCAGGGTGCGCCTTCTCTTCCCGTCCAAGTACTCGTGCGGCCTCAGACCGATCTTATAAGCTCTTCGCCAAGCCCAAGCACTGGCGCAGAAAAGCTGGGGGCGCACGATCTCTTGCGGCGCTTTTTCTTCGCGTGCCAGTCCGGCAGAAGTCTAATCGACGACCGTGCCACTCCCGGTGACGTTAGGGATAGATGCTCGCAGGGAGCAATTACCCATCGGCGCTGTTAATCGCAGCGCCGAATGGTTTTAGTGATCTGGTCGCCGTTTTCATCGGTGCGTGTGACAGTCCTTGTCATGCAGCCGCCGCGATCATTATATCGATCGTAACGGTCACGATCGCGAACCGATCCAATGGCAACGCCCCGATCGGTTAAGGCAACATACGGATGGTGATGGCGATGATGGCGATAGCCCTGATCATAGGAAGGCCCATCAATGACGACCTCTTCCGCAACCGCAGCCACAGGTAAACCAGCACCGATGAAGATGGCCGCACAGGCAATAATTATCTTTCGCATTTGCGTATCCTCCTTAATTTCCCTTATGATCAACTGCCAAAGTGAAATAATGTTCCACACGGCTCGCCTAGTGGCCGAGTATCGTCTAAACCTCTTCACATCCGTATGCCAGCGCGTCGCGCATCTCATTTCCCAATATGTCTCGCTGACGGTGCTGGTCGGTAAACATGCGCTCCAGCGTCTGGCCCAACATTTCAGCTTCCGTCCAGCCCAGGATCGACGGTGCCATATGGTCCATGCGGCAACGCTGCTTGGACATTATCCGGTTGGAATAGCCCGAGAGGTTATCTCCGGACCTGGCGCGCATAAGCAAATGCGCAAAGCACACAGTTTCGGTGCGTGGGCGAAACTCGTCTGACACCACCTCTCACGGATTCGATCCCTCCATACCCGCGCTATTGGTGTTCTTGGGAGTTGCTATGCGGGGATTTCATGAGTTATTGCCGAAGGGTCATAAAGTTTTTGGGACAGGAGCCTTGACACTCTAGGACCAATGCAATCTAGTTCCAGTTGTCAGACATCTTACATAAAGTGGAACGAGTGCCTGGCAATGGAGGATCTATGAAACGTTTCGTGAAATGTACGGCAATCGCCGCGGCCGTCCTCGCAATGGCATCCCTCGCGCACGCGGGCGGAACGCTTGACCGCGTCATGTCAAAGAAAACCATGGTGGTCGCGACGAACAGCGGCTGGCCACCACAAAGCTTCCTCAACGACAATAATGAGATGGTCGGCTTCGATATCGACGTCTCCCGAGAGATCGGCAAGCGCCTTGGCGTGGAGGTCAGCTTCCAGACCCCAGACTGGGCAACCCTCACGGGTGGGCACTGGCAGGGCCGCTACGATGTCGGTGTCGGCTCGGTTACACCCACCAAATCCCGCGCCCAGGTCATCGATTTCGCCGGCATCTACTATTACAGCCCTTATGTCTACGTGGTCCATAAAGACAGCCCGCTGAAGTCCGTTGGCGATCTCAACGGCAAGGTAATCGGGGTCGAAACGGCAACCACTTCGGAAGACTTCATTCGCCGCAATTTGCAGATCGACGCGCCAGGTATGCCGCCAATTCAATATAAGGTCGAGCCTGGCGAAGTGCGTACCTTCGCTGATTCCATGCTTCCCTTCGACGACCTGCGCCTCGGTCCGGGCGTACGCCTTGACGCCGTCATCGCGCCAGAACAGACCGCTTTGAATGCGATCAAGAACGGCTATCCGCTTCGCATCATCCAAGGCGAATATGCCTTTCGTGAACCACTTGTGGTCATCGCGGAAAAAGGTGATTCAGAATGGACCGCCAAGGTTGGCGAGATCATCAAATCCATGAAAGCCGACGGCACGCTCGGAACGCTTACCAAGAAGTGGTACGGCGCGGATTACAGCACCGACTGATCAAGCGCGGGTCAGGGCGGCAGCCCCGACCCTTTTTCTTCCCGATTGCCTTGAAAGATCGACCATGTCGTATCCCGACACCTATTATCGCCGAACGATGAGTGAGACTGCCGCACGGCCCGCGCTGAGTGGCCCGGTCGAATGCGACACGGTGATCATCGGCGGCGGCCTTGCCGGATTGACGACGGCCTTGCAACTCGCGCGCGCCAATCTCAACGTCGTCGTGCTGGAGGCCGAATCCGTCGGCTTTGGCGCTTCCGGCCGGAATGGCGGCTTCGTCAGCGCGGGGTTTGCCACCGACAGCGCGGCGATCGCCCGCGTCACCGGCACCGAAACCGCAAAGGCCATTCACCGCCTTTCCATCGAGGGCGTCGACTTCGTTCGCGATACCATCCGCGATCTCGATATTGCCGACGCTAAGCTGACGCCGGGCATCATCAGCGCGCTGCGATATGACGGCGGTGACGGCCTCAAGCGCTATGCCGAAGACATGAACCGCGATTTCGGCAGCGATCTCGAATTTATGGACCGCGATCAGCTTCGCGCCATTTTGAAATCCAATCGCTATTTTCAGGCCCTCCACAGCAAGAAGTCCTTCCACATCCATCCGCTGAATTATCTGCGAGCGATAGCCCGCGAATTCGAGCGCCTCGGCGGGCGCATATATGAAAGTTCGGCGGCGACCGGTTGCCAGCTCGCGGGCGCCCAGAAGATCGTGCAGACGGCGCGTGGCCATGTGAAGGCGCGCCGGGTCGTGCTGACGACGGGCGGTTATACCGGCCAGTTGGTTGGCAAGCTCAAGCGCTCTTTCCTGCCGATCGCCACCTATGTGATGATCTCCGAGGAAAATCCCGATCTGATCGCCCAAGCGATCACGACACGCTGCGCGATCGGCGACAACCGCCGCGCCGGGGACTATTATCGCGTCGTGGAAGACGGCAGGCGTCTTCTCTGGGGCGGGCGCATCACCACGCGCGCCGCCTCGCCGGTAGCGCTCGCCCGCGAATTGCGTCGCGAAATGACTGGGACTTACCCGCAACTCTCCGAACTCAAGACCGAGCTCGCCTGGTCAGGGCTAATGTCCTACGCCCGTCACCTCATGCCACAAATTGGCGAGATGATGCCGGGTGTCTGGCATTGTACCGCGTTTGGTGGCCACGGTCTCAATACGACCGCGATTGGTGGCAAGATCGTGGCGGAGGGGATTCTGGGCCAATCCGATCGTTACCGCCTGTTTCAGCCCTTCGGTCTCGTCTGGGCCGGCGGGATTGCCGGACTCGCGGCGGCACAACTCACCTATTGGAAGCTGCAGGCACAGGACTGGTGGCGCGAAAGAGCCGCCTAGAAAGATCATCAAGGGGAACGATGATGCTTGGAAGATTGATCTTGAACTACCCGGACGCGGCACGACGAACCGGGCTGCTGCTCCTGCTGACGCTGATGACCACTGTTTTATACGCGCTTGGCATCAGTTCGGCCTGGATTGGCAAGCTGGTGCCGATGACGGTTGGCTGGCTGACGGACAGTCCCCAGGCAAGCAGGCTCGTCTCCGCCGTGCTGATCTCCCTTATCATCGCCGTCAACATCAAGCTTCTGAGATTGTTGCCGCGCGGTCAGCAGATCGTGGGTGTGTGGATCGAGCTCCTCGCGCTCCTGCTGCTCTTCTTTTATACATTCGATCTTTCCTATACCTTCATTGCCAAAAAGATCGGGTTCCTCATCTCACAGGGTGTGGTGACGACACTCTACATATCCGCCATATCGATCATCATCGCCACCGTGATCGCGTTGGCGGGCGCCATCGCGAAATTGTCGCGAAACGGCGTCATCTACGGCCTTGCGACGTTCTACACTTCGCTCTTTCGCGGTCTGCCGCTCCTGATGCAGATCTATATCATCTATCTCGGCCTGCCTCAGGTCGGTTACGTCATCAGCGCCATACCGGCGGGCATCTTGGCGCTTTCCCTGTGCTACGGTGCCTACATGACGGAAATCTTTCGCGCCGGTATCCAGAGCATTCCGCGCGGTCAATCCGAAGGCGCGACAGCTCTGGGGCTCAGCCCGAACCAGACCATGTTCCTGGTAATCCTTCCGCAAGCGATGCGCGTCATCATCCCGCCAACGGGCAATCAGTTCATCGCCATGCTGAAGGATTCCTCGCTCGTCTCGGTCGTCGGCGTCTGGGAGATCATGTATCTTGCCCGCACCCAGGGTCAAACGGAGTTCCGCCACATCGAAATGCTTATCACCGCTTCGATGATCTACTGGATTCTCTCCATGGCGCTGGAATTCCTTCAGGCTCGCATCGAAGAGCGATTTGGCCGCTTCAATGCCCGATAGCCCTCATCCGCCGACCCTCAGGGCCAGCGCCAATCTGCCCGCTATCGGCGGCGTCCTGGCCGCCTTCGGCGTCTTTTCCGGCTGCGATGCGCTGGTGAAACTGATGAGTGCGGATGTGCGGGTGCCACAGGTGACATTCATGACCACCTGCGCGGCATTCGCGCTCGTCATTGGACGCGCGGCCTCGAACGGCACGCTCAGCGGACTGGTGCCGAAACGGCCGCGGCTTGCGCTTCTGCGCGCCTTGCTACTCGCCGGCGATACGCTCCTCATCCATTATGCTTTCGCGATGCTTCCGCTCGCGCAAGCCTATGTCCTAGCGTTCCTGACACCGGTTCTCGTTGCCGTTCTCGCCTATATCCTTTTGGGAGAGCGGCTGTCCTGGACCGGTCAGTTGGGTGTGCTGCTTGGTTTTGCCGGCGTGGCCGTCGCGCTCAGGCCCGCTGGCGTGATGCTGAACCTCGGCCACGCCGCGGCGATTGGCTCGGCGCTCCTGTTCGCCGCCTCGCTCATTCTGTTGCGCGTCATCGAGGCAGAAGAAAGCGACGATGCCTTGGTCGCCGCCCTTCTCTTCATGCTTGGCTGCGGCGCATTTGGCGTCACCATGGCGACGGGCGGCTTCGGCCGCGTCGCGTTGCCCACCTTGGCGTATGCCGGGCTGGCGGGCACACTGCTCTACGCCGGACATGCATTTCTCGTGCGCGCCTTTCGCAGTGGCGATGCCTCGGTTCTCGCCCCTTTTCAATACAGTCAGATCATCTGGGGCTGCCTTTATGGCGTGATGCTGTTCGGCAATCCGATTGAAACCTATACGATCGCCGGCGGGGTTATCATCATCCTGTCGGGCTGGCTCGTTCTCAAGTCATCCAGGGAGATAAATTGATGTCACAGCCCCGCATCGAACAGCCGGAAATCGAACTGTCAGGCGTACATAAATGGTATGGTCACTACCATGCGCTGGACGATATCAATCTTTCGATCCGCAAAGGCGAGCGCGTGGTCATATGCGGCCCGTCCGGTTCGGGAAAATCGACGCTTATCCGCTGCATCAACCGGCTCGAAGCGCACCAGGAGGGCCGGATCGCCGTGCGCGGCACCGAGCTTTCGGAAAACGAGAAGAACATAGACGAGATCCGTCGCGAGGTTGGAATGGTCTTCCAGCATTTCAATCTCTTCCCACATCTCACTGTTTTGCAAAACTGCATTCTTGCGCCCGTCTGGGTGCGTAAGATGGACAGGTACAAAGCAATCGAAATCGCGAGGCATTATCTCGAACGGGTTCGCATTCCCGAGCACGCCAACAAGTTTCCTGCCCAGCTTTCCGGCGGCCAGCAACAGCGCGTCGCGATCGCCCGCGCGCTCTGCATGCAGCCGAAGGTCATGCTTTTTGACGAGCCAACCTCGGCGCTCGATCCTGAAATGGTCAAGGAAGTTCTCGATACGATGGTATCGCTTGCCGATACCGGTATGACGATGATCTGCGTCACCCATGAAATGGGCTTCGCGCGCCAGGTCGCCGACCGCGTCATCTTCATGGATCGCGGCGCGATCGTCGAGGAAGCGACGCCGGCGGAGTTCTTCGACAATCCTCGGAACGAGCGCAGCAAACTCTTCCTAAGCCAGATCCTGCATTGAAGGCAGGGCCGGCCGCCACTTTCGCGGCGCGAGTTATCGCGCCGCGGAGCTGAGCGGCATCGGCGCCTGAGGAAAGCCGCCGACATGGGTGCAGGTGATCGCGGCCCTGTCGCGGCCGGCCGCCATGCAGGCCGACAGCGGCATCGAAGCAATGAAAGACGCGAGGAAGCCAGCAATGAAGCTGTCTCCTGCCCCTGTCGTATCGATGACTTGAACCTTGGAAATGCCGATCTCGGCCCTCTCCGATCCGCGCGAGGCAATCGCCCCGTCGGCGCCGCACGTGACGACGGCACAGATCGCGCCGCCCCTGATCATATGCCACAGCATGGCTTCGGCCTTGTCACCACGAGCGCCGGCGGAAGCAAAAGCGACTGTCAGTCCCGCGACGCCCAGATTTTCAGGACTTGCATTGACGGAAATGTCCTGGGACACGCTCACGCCATCAGCGGCGAGCCGGCGACGCAAGGCGCCGCCGTCATCCATCCAGCCGAGATGGACGTGATCGACATCCTTCAGAATAGCAACCTCGCTCTCGCTCGGTCGATAGCCCGCGCAGACGCCGAACTCTTCAAAGACCATGATCCGGTCACCAACAGCGGTCTGGTCGATGTCCGTATAGGCGGTCACGCCGGGACGGAGACGAACATGATCGGTTTTAACGCCATTCTCCTTGAGTATGTGTTTTGTCCGGACACCGTCCAGGTCATCGCCTACCGCCCCAAAATAGGTGGCCGAGTGACCGAGCCGGGCGAGTTGAACCGCGACATTCACGGCGTTTCCGCCGACGAGCGACTGGGCCACCGGCGGCAGAAAGCGATCGATACAATTGTCACCGACGGTCGCAAATCGAAAAGGCGGCATTCGTCCCCCCGCGGAAAACCCAGCTGTTAATGACGCTTGCAGCCGCGAGCGCCTTCAGCGTCCGCGGCTAGGCTGCTTGTTTCGCCGGGTGGCTCAATAGGCAACCCGCTTATAGTACCGACGGGTGGTCAGCGGATGATTGCGCATGATCTCGAGATGCGCGCTGATGCGTTCCAGCACGGTTGCAAGCAGCACCGGCGAAATCAGCGCGCGGACCTCCTCAGATATCCCCGACAACGTGAATTCCGCCGTATCCAGCACGATCAGCCTTTCCGTGTAGTTCGGGGCGAAGTTCTGAACGCGCTCGGCCACTGGCCGGAAGGCGTCCTCGCCCTTAAACAGGATAACGCTGACGTCCTTGTCGATCAACTCCAGCGTGCCGTGGAAGAAATCGGACGCGTGGACCGGGCGCGTGCGGATCCACTGCATTTCTTCAAGGATGCACATGCCGTAGTAGAAGGCCTCCGGCCAGACATTTCCGGCGCCTGTGATGATGTGATAATCAGACGATGCGAACGCCGTCGCATAGGCTTCGGCCTTGGCCTCGAAATCGCGCTTCACCTCCAGCAGAAGTTTGGGGAGTGTCGTCAGTTCCCTGACTATGCTGTCATAGTTGGAGATTTCACCTCGATGCTTCATGATCGACAGAGCGATAATAAGTGACTGCAGATAGAAGGATTCGCAGGACGTATCATCCTCGGCGAAGTTGACGAAGACATGGTCGCCGCCTTTGCCGAGAGGCGTTTCCTCATGCCCGACCAGCGTCAGCACGGTGGCGCCGATCTCCTTGAGCTTGGAGAGCATGGCGACGCTCTCTTTTGTCGTCCCGGAAAGCGAAGGCATGACGACGATGGATCTTGCAGTCAGGTTGACAGAGGAGGAAATATAAAGCTCAGCCGTCAGATCGATGAAGGTTGGGAAGGACGAATTGCGCTGCAGCAATTGGGCCGCCGGCTGCATGAGAATGGCGGCGCCGCCAGTTCCGAGGAAAAATACATTCTGCGCACCCGCGGCGAGGCAGGTACCAATCACGTGGTCGAGGCGCTGGGCCAGCGCCAAGGCGCCGGACTGAATACGCAGGAACCGCTCTTCATCAAAATTCAGCATGAGTGTCTCTCGGTTGATGACGTCGCATGGACGCGCTTTGGGGTGTAGCTTCGCCGATCCAGCAAAGTTGTAAGACAACTGACATCATCGAGTCTAACTGTCAAGACGTTGATCATGCGATCATTGGTGCCTACGCGTGCACTGGCAGAGTTGGAGAAGCCTTCGACCTTGCATGAAAGCCTTGACCAAGCGATATTTGTCAGACAAGACGGTGGATGTGATGAAATTGTTGTGAGAGGGATGAATTGGACGAGTCTATTCGCGATACGCGCACCATCGTGATCCAGCTTCGCGACCGTATCGCTGACCTCATTCAAAGCGAGGGACTAAGGCCCGGCGAAAAATTGCCAACCGAAGCCCAGCTGACGCAGCGCTTCAACGTTTCCCGACCCGCCCTGCGCGAGGCATTGAAATTGCTCGAGCAGGAGGGCGATATTTATGTCGAGCATGGCCGCGGCCGTTTTGTCTCCGCAATGTCGGCCGTCCACGTCGATCGCCCGATCACGGTCTTCGAAAGCGTCACCGACATGACGCTCGCCTACGGCTATAAGACCGTGAACAAGGTGCTTTCCATCTCCGAAGAAATTCCCGATGCGACGGTCGCCAAGCATTTACGGCTGGACGATAAGGAGACGGTCATCCGTCTGGAGCGGGTACGCCTCGAGAACGATAATCCGATCATGTATTGCCTTGACTTCGTACCACGTCGTATCGTTCCCGCTCGGCTATACGATATCGACTGGAGCGGATCGCTACTGTCTCTGCTGGAGCAATACCGGCACCGCCCCCGAATGTCGTCCGCGTCCGTTAGCGCCGTCATGCTTCCCCAACAGGTGGCTGAGCGCCACGATCTCAAGGATTTCGGCCCTGCCCTCCTCATTACTGAAACCTGCTTTAATGATGTCGGAGTTCCCGTGATCTACGCCGTCGACTATCATCGCGGCAGCCACTTCACCTTCAGCTTGGTCCGGAAATAGCGCGCTATCTTAAGGCCGCTAATGCGCTCAATCAAAGGATAGTCAAACGGCACCCCAATGAAGCGGATCGAAACCTTCGGAGAGGTTGGCGACTTCGCTAAGCGTGAACTTGTAGGCGGCAAGCATAGCCGGCGTCGTGATGCCCGATCAGGCGATCCTCCTGAATTCGGCGGTATAGGGTTGCAAGTCTTCCGCCTTGAGATTCACGCCAAGGCCTGGCAGGTCCGGCACGCTGATCGTTCCATCGACATTCAGGACAGGTCTTTGCGCAAGATCGAGCAAGGGATTGGGACCGACGTCGAATTCCAGATAGGGAAAATGCGCTTGCCCACCGCCTCTATGTTCCGGCAATGTCGAAACAAAGTGCAGGGCGGCATGCAAATTGACGATGCTTCCCCAGACATGCGGTATAAGCGGTCGATCGTAAAGGTCGGCGAGTAGGCCTACCTGTGAGACCCCGGTCAGCCCGCCGCAGATCGCTATATCGGGTTGCAGGATATCCAGGCATCCGCCCATTAGGAACGGGAGGAACGCCGATGCATTGGTGAATGTCTCTCCGCCAGCAAGCGCGGTTGCGGCATGAGCAGCGAAAGCATGATAACCGCCGATATCCGTCGGCTTAGTCGGCTCTTCGATCCACAGCAGTTCGGCATCTTTCATGAGATCGGCGGTTCGCATGGCGCGCCGGGCCGAGCAGGACTGATTGAAGTCGACCATCAGATCGCGATCAGCGCCGATTTGCCGTCGAGAGGCGAGGACCGTCTTGGCATCGTCTTCAACCGTGTATCCGCTTCTCAGCTTGATGGCCCGAAAGCCCGCCTCGAGATATCCATCGATCTCCCGCTCAAAGTCGCGGTAAGGATGTCCGCCAGGCTTGAAAAACGGCCCGCTTGCATAGGCCGTCACCCGTTGACGCCGGGCGCCGCCAATGAGCGTGGACACCGGAATCTTGTAGGCGCGCGCGGTCAGATCGTGCAGCGCCATATCCAGGGCGGCGATGGCAGGTGCGGCGGTTTCTCCCTCGACGGCCTGCCGCAAATTTCGCCACACCGACAATATGTGGGAGGGATCCTGCCCGAGTATCCGCCCCGCGAGCTGAAACTCGATGGCGGCAGCCGCGGTTCTGGGCGCGAGCCACGCCTCCCCCCAGCCCGTCAGGTCACCGGCCGCGACTTCCACCAGCAAGGTTTCCCGCTTCGCAAAGGAGACCAGCGCGTTGCCGATTGGCTCCGGCAACATGGCGACTAGATGATAGAGGCGTATTTCGTCGATTTTCATGATCATGCCTTTGTCGGAGTCTGGCCCCGACCGAGCGGGGAAAGGAGCTCTCGCATGCTTCTGCCGAGAATGAGGATGAGACTGGCGGTGATCGCCATGACGATCGCCAGGAATATGAGTGCTCCCTGAAAGCCGCCCGTCGCGTCGCGAACCCAACCGATAATCGAGGGCCCAAAGAAACCGCCGGTACTGCCGACCGAGTTGATGAGTGCGATTCCAGCAGCGGCGGCGGTGCCCGTCAACAGCGTCGATGGGAATGTCCAGATAGTCGGCGACGCGCCGCCAATTCCGGCCGCCCCCAGGGTCAGGCCCACCACCGAAACAACCGGATTGCCCGAGAAGGCAGCGATCAGAAATCCGAGAGCGCTCACCATAAATGGCCCGGCGGTATGCCAGACGCGCTCGTGCCTGCGATCCGAACTCCGGCCCACCACGATCATTGCAACTGCCATGAAAGCAGATGGAATAGCAGCCATAAAGCTGGTCTGCAGATTGGAGAGGCCGAATTGCTTGATGAACTGCGGCATCCAGATGGCAATGCCGGTCGTGCCCATGACCAGCCCGACGGCAATCAGACACATCAACAATACCTTGGGATCGAAGAGCGCCTGCACGGCGGAAAAACGTCCGGATGCTTCCTGCATCTGCCGATCGCTTCGCAGGGCGTCGACGAGCCAGCCCCGTTCATCGTGGGTGAGAAAGCGCGCCGTTTCAGGTAATTCCGGCAAGGCGAAGAGGACCACGAAGCCCATGATGAATGCGGGCAACCCCTCGATGAGGAACATCCACTGCCAGCCATGGAGGCCTGCCACGCCGTCGAACCCCTGCAAAATCAATCCGGATAGCGGCGCACCGATTACCGAGGCCAAAGGAACGGCGACATTGAAGAGCGCGAAGGTCGAACCACGATATGCTCTCGGAAACCAAAGCGTAATGTAGAAGATGATGCCCGGAAAGAAACCGGCTTCCGCGGCACCGAGAAGTACCCGGACCACATAGAAGCTGGCGGGCGACCAGACGAATGCGGTGAGCGCCGAAAGAATGCCCCAAGTGATCAATATGCGCGCAATCCAAAGCCGCGCCCCCACCTTTGCAAGCATGAGGTTGCTCGGCAGCTCGCAAAGAACATACCCGAGGAAGAATATTCCCGCGCCAAAGCCGAAAGCGGATGCGCTGAAGCCAAGATCGGCGTTCATGGTCAGTGCCGCAAAGCCGATATTCACGCGGTCGAGAAAGGCCGCGAAATAGCAAAGCAGCAGGATCGGAATGACCCTCCTCCTTACCTTGAGAATGATATCCGAACGCTCAGTCATGATCTTGCTCCTCCCCAGCGGCCCTTCACATGCCGTCGAGATATTTTCTTATAATCATTTATTTTCCTGAGCAAATTTGTTATTCTGAGCTTGTCATATAGGTTTTTTAAATAATGCGGATCACCTTTGCCCAGATTGAGGCCTTTTATTGGACAGCCCAGCTGGGCTCGGTCCAGAAGGCGGCGGACCAGCTTCACGTTGCCCAACCCACGGTATCCCTGAGACTCAAGGAGCTGAGCACGACGCTCGCGAGCGACTTGTTTCACAGGGGAAGCCGAGGGCTGGAAATCACGGCGCAGGGACGCGACCTGCTGCCACGCGCGGCAACCATCATGGCCGAGATGCGAGGCATCAAGGAGCGGGAGTTCGATCCGAAGGTTGTCGGTCCACTGCGCGTAGGTCTTGCGGAAGGTTTCGCCGTCACCTGCCTCGCACCATTGCTTGCCGGATTGTCCGGCGATCATCCTGCCTTGGAGCCCGAGTGGACGGTCACGACCAGTACGCTCTTGGAGGGGATGCTGATCGACAACCGGCTGGACGTGGCGGTGCTGTTGAATCCGCTGGGCGACGAGAAGCTCGATCTGCGGCCGCTCGGACCTCAGCCGACACAATGGGTCGCTCCGAGGGCGTGGCACCTGCCGGGCGAGATCACACCCAAGGTGCTGGCCGACAGGCCGATCATTTCGAACCCGCCACCATCCGCGATGTACCGGCAGGTGACGCATTGGTTTGCACTTGAAGGCTTGAAACCGGAGCGCATTATTATTTGCAACAGCGTCGCGGTCATTGGCGAGCTGGTTGCCGCGGCTCTTGGCGTCGGCATTCTACCTACGTCCATTGCCAACCGCTATGTGGCGGCCGGAACGGTCCAATCCCTTTCCTGCACGCCGGATATCGAGAACGGAAGGCTCTTCATCGGGTTTCGAGCGGATATAATCGATGCCAAGATATTCGCTTTCGAAAGGACGACACAGCGCGTGCTGCGCGAGATAAGATATCTTTCCGTCTGAAATAGTGTCCGGGTCTCGCGCCTGTTATTCGATCGCTGCTCCTCCGTCGGGTCCAGTTTGCTTTCGGTCCTGCAGCAAAACGTCGGGACAGAAGCATGGCGGGTCCGAGATCCAAGAACTCACGCTGTCGGTTTCAATGCGGAACTGAGCCGAGTAACTTCTCGGGGCTCATCCTCGATTTCCGTGATTCATCGGCAGCATTCTCTCTCATCAGTCTGGGCCGCGCGGCCGTCCATGGCTCGCTTCGGCATCTCGAGGCGCTTGATCCGCCCTTCGGATTGACCATTGTTCCAAGGACGTTTCTTCAAAGCATCGACCTTCCCAGCATGACGATCTGTCAGCAGGCGGCGCGGCCTTATGCAAAAGCCGCGATCTCCATAGATGAGATCACATGGCTGGTGTCAGATCGCGAACGGGATCTGAAACATGCGCATCGGGAGGCGGCAGGTGTTCACCTTAGCTTGCCCATCGATGGACCCAAAACGTTTTGACTTGACTCCCAAAACGTTTTGGAGAATCTTTCTTGCTGTTTTGGAGGATGATCTTGGCCAATCTCAAGCAGCTCGCGCAGTCGCTCGGACTGTCGATCACCACGGTTTCCCGTGCACTCGATGGTTATGACGATGTCTCTGCCGCGACCCGCAAGCGGGTCAGAGAGGCCGCGGACATAGCTGGTTACCGTCCCAACGCATCGGCGCGCAGGCTCAGAAAACAACGCGCGGAACTGGTTGCCGTCACGCTGCCGAGCGACCCCGGCCATATCGGTCCGCCGCATTTCCTCGACATGCTCTCCAACTGTGCTGAACATCTTGCGAGTGCTGGCCTCAATCTCGTCATCGCACCCGTGCCACGCGGTGAGAGCGAACTCGACATCTGCCGTCGGTTCGTTGATGGCCGCCGCGTCGACGCCATGCTTCTCGTCCGCACCAGGCGACGGGATGAACGCGTCGAATTTCTCCAGTCGCGTGGCATTCCCTTCGTCACCAACGGCCGCACCGAAAGCCTCGTGCCGCATCCCTATATCGACGGCGACGGCTTTGCCGGGTTCCACGCGGCAACGGTCCGCTTTCAGGCCGCCGGCCACCGCCGCATCGGCCATGTTGCCGGGCCTCAGGAATATTACTTCGCGCATGCGCGCCGCACGGGCTGGAAGGCCGCGATGGATGAGGCAGGTCTGAATGCCGATCTCTGCGCCGAAGGCGCGCCCACGGAACAGGGCGGTTATCTCGCCGCACTGGAATTGCTACGGCAGCCTTCGCGTCCCACTGCGCTCGTTTGCTCCACGGACGAAATGGCGATCGGAGCGCTGAGGGCGCTACGCGAGATCGACGGCGGCGACGCGATCAGCATTGTCGGTCACGACGACCTGCCGACGGGCGCTTTCACCAGCCCTTCCCTCTCGACCATGCGCATGACCGGCGAAAACCTCGGCGCGAGCTTCGCCTCGCTGCTGTTGCGGGCGATCGCCGGCGAACCCGCGGAGGAACTGCAGGAGCTTCACGCGATCGAATTCATTGATCGCGACAGTCATCGCCGTCCAATGAAGGCGGCATGATCCGACACAGTGCATCACAGATAAAAACAATGAAGGAGGAGAGAACATGAAACGCATCACGTCATTCGGAATTCTGGCTTCCGCTGTGCTGGCCTTTGCTTCGCCGGTGCTTGCCCAGACGGTTTTCGTATCCACCCAGCTTCGCCCGATCGAGGAGGCAACCGTCGTGCGGCAGGACCTGCTGAAGGATGCCGGCAAGGTAGATTATGTGGTCGAGGAACCGCCGCAGTTCGCCGTACGCATGGAAGCGGAGGCCAAGGCCGGCAAGCACACCGTCAGCCTGATCGGCGCGCTGCACGGTGAGCTTTCGCCACTTGCCGACAAGGATCAGCTCGAACCGCTTGATAATCTCGCTAAGACGCTCGCTGCCGGCGGCATGCCGCAATCGCTCCTCGACCTCGGCAAGCTCGGCAAATCCACTCAGCAATACATTCCGTGGATGCAGGCGACCTATGTCATGGCCGCCAAGAAGGAAGCCCTGCAATACCTGCCAAAGGGCGCCGATATCAACGCCATCACCTACGATCAGCTGATCGAGTGGGGCAAGAACATGCAGCAGGCGACTGGCCAGCCGCAGATCGGCTTCCCGGCCGGTCCCAAGGGCCTGATGGCACGTTACTTCCAGGGTTATTTCTATCCGTCCTTTACCGGCGGCGTAGTACGCACCTTCAAGAACGCCGATGCCGTGGCAGGCTGGGAGAAACTCAAGTCGCTCTGGGCCTATGTAAACCCCAACTCGACCAATTACGACTTCATGCAGGAGCCGCTGGCCGCCGGTGAAGTCATGGTCGCCTGGGACCATGTCGCCCGACTGAAGAATGCCATTTCCGCCTCGCCGGACGACTATGTCGTATTCCCGCCTCCGGCCGGCCCCAAGGGGCGCGGATACATGCCCGTTCTCGCCGGCCTTTCGATCCCGAAGGGCGCCCCGGATGCGGCGGGCGCGATGAAGATCATCGAAACACTGACGACTGAGAAGATCCAGCTGCTCACCGCGTCCAAGGTCGGCTTCTTTCCAACGCTGAACGTTCAGCTGCCGCCGGATCTCGATCAGGGCATCGCGCTTCTCGCCGGTGCCGTCACCAAGACCCAGGCCGCCAAGGACGCGGTGATCTCGCTTCTCCCAGTCGGCCTCGGCGACAAGGGCGGCGAGTTCAACAAGATCTATATGGACAGCTTCCAGCTGATCGTGCTGCAGAATCAGCCCGTTGGCGACGTGCTCGCCAAGCAGGGTGCCGTCATGGCCAAGCTGATGACCGACACCAAGGCTTCCTGCTGGGCACCGGATGCCAAGAGTGACGGCGCCTGTCCGGTTCAATAACCCTTCCTGGGGTGCCTGGACGCGAATGTCCGGTCATTCTTTCCGTAACCCTGCTTTTCGAGGCGGGAGCCTATGAGCCAAAACCGACCCTGGATCCCCTATCTGCTGATCCTGCCATCCGTCGTTTTCCTCGGCCTGCTTTTCATCGTGCCGCTGGTGCAGACGATCTGGCTGGCGGTCTCGGATGACGGCGCGCCGTCGCTTGCAAACATGCAGCGCATGGTAGCGGACATCAATTTCATCCAATCGGTGCGCAACACCTTCCTGCTGACGATCATGGTCGTACCGGTCCAGATCGCCATCGCGCTAGCCATGGGCACGATGGTCGCCAAGATCGGTCGCGGGCGGGAGACGATCCTTTGGATCTGGACGATTCCGCTCGGCATTTCGGATCTCGCCGCCGGCCTCGTCTGGCTGTCGATCCTGCAGAATACCGGTTATTTCAACTCGCTGCTCTTCAGCCTCGGCGTGATCAGCCGGCAGGCGAGTTGGCTCTCCTATCAGACGCCGGTCGCGCTTTTCGTCGCCATCGCGGTGGCGGAGATCTGGCGCGGCACGGCGATCGTCATGGTCATCATCGTCGCCGGCCTCAACCAGGTGCCGAAGGAGTTCAAGGAGGCCGCCGAAATTTTCGGGGCTGGTCCATGGACGCGCTTCTGGAAAATAACCCTGCCATTGATCCGCCCGGCGCTGCAATCGGCCCTCATCCTGCGCACCGTGCTCGCCTTCGAGGTCTTCGCAGTCGTATACGCACTGGGCGGCCGTAATTTCCCGGTCCTCGTGGGCGAAGCCTACAACTGGCAGAACCAGAACCAGAATTACAGCGTCGCGGCCGCCTATGCGGTTCTGATCATGGTCATCTCGCTCGCCGCAACCCTCGTCTATCTCAAGGCCTTCAAGGTCGATCCGGAGCGCCTGCCATGAGTACACAAGCCATCGGTTCCGAAGCAGCAACAGCCAATCCCGCAAGCTTCGTTTCATCGCGCCGCTGGTTGCTCTGGAGCGGTATCGGCGCGCTTTGCGCCTGGGTTCTGGTGCCGATCTATCTCGTGGCGCTAGGCGCGCTCGGCGGACGACAGGGCGTTTACATTTGGCCGAAGACCGGCCTGCCGACCGGTATCTCGCTCGAACCCTTCATGCTCTTCCTGCAGACGGAAGGGGTCGTCCGCTCGTTCCTCAATTCGCTGGGCGCCGCGGGCATCACGGTAGCGCTCTCCATCCTGCTCGGGGCACCCGCCGGTTATGCGCTCGCCCGATACAATTTTCCGGGCAAGGACAGCTACCGGCTGCTGGTTCTGCTGACGCGCGCCTTCCCGCTGGCGATCCTGGCGCTGCCGCTCACCGTCTCCTTCATCCGGCTCGGCCTTTACGATACGATCGTCGGCGTCGGCCTGATCCATACGGTCCTGGCGCTCCCCTTCGCGGCTCTAGTGACCCAGGGCATTTTCCTCGGCGTCCCGAAGGAGCTGGAAGAAGTCGCATGGGTTTTCGGCTGCACCCGCATCCAGGCCTTTTTCAAGGTCGTGGCGCCGCTCGCCTTGCCGGGGATCGTCGCGACGGCGGTCTTCGCGTTCGTCATTTCGTGGAACGAAGTCTTCGCCGCCTCGGTGCTGACGGTGCGCAATCGCACGCTGACCGCCTATCTGCTGACGGTGCTTTCCGAAAGCCCGATGCATTACCGCTTCGCCGGCGGCCTGATGCTCATCCTTCCCTCTGTTGTCTTCATCTTCGCGGTCAGGCGCTACCTTTTCGCGATCTGGGGCATTTCCTCCAAATAACGGGACCAACTCCATGGCCAATATTGTCATCGACCGTGTCCGCAAGAGTTTCGGAACATTCCAGGCCCTGAAAGAGGTCTCGCTGGCGATCAACGACGGTGAATTCGTCTCGCTTCTCGGCCCGTCCGGCTGCGGCAAGACCACGCTCCTGCGCATCATCGCCGGTCTCGAAACCGCATCCGGCGGCGATGTCCGCATCGGCGACAAGTCGGTCCTCGGGCTCGCTCCCAAGGACCGCGGCCTCGCGATGGTCTTCCAAAACTACGCGGTCTTCCCGCATATGACGGTCTATGAAAACGTCGCCTTCGGGTTGCGCATGCAGAAGGCGGACGAGGCACGCGTCAAGGCGCAAGTCGAAAAGGCCGCCGGCCTGCTGCATATCGAGCAATATCTCGACCGTTACCCGAACAAGCTTTCGGGCGGCCAGCGCCAGCGCGTCGCCGTTGCCCGCGCGCTTGCCGTCGAGCCCAAGGTACTCCTCATGGACGAACCGCTCTCCAACCTCGATGCGCTGCTTCGCCTCGAAATGCGCACCGAACTCAAGACGGTGCTGCAGTCGGCCGGCACGACGACGATCTACGTCACGCACGACCAGACGGAGGCGATGGGCCTTTCCGATCGCATCGCCGTCATGCACGGAGGGATCGTAGAGCAGGTCGGCTCGCCGGTCGATGTTTACAATCATCCCGCAACGCGCTTCGTCGGCGGGTTCATCGGCAATCCGCCGATGAACTTCATCAAGGTCCCCGTCCTGAACGGCCAGGTCGCTGCCGGGATCGAGCAACTGAATACGCCGCGGGAAGCCGGCAAGGAGATCATCCTCGGCCTGCGCGGCGAGGCGGTCGAGCTCGCGGGCCTGCCCGAGGGCCTTGAAATGAAAGTGCGGGTCGCCGAACCGATGGGCTCGCACCTGCTCCTGACCGGCTCGATCCACGATCAGCCCGTCCGCGTCATCCTGCCTGCCTCCGAAACCGTCAGGAGCGGCGATACGATCGGCCTGAAGCTCGATCGCAAGCGCATCACCTGGCTTTCCGCCGAAAGCGGCCAATCCTTTCCGCCCGTGACGGCCTAGGGGCGTCCCTCCCCAATACCGGAGTACCCACATGAACCTGCATATCGATCAAGCCAAGCGCATTCTCGTCGCCAATGACCGCGGCGGCTATACGGTGCCGACGGACCGGCTCTATCCCTTCCAATGGAACTGGGATTCCGCCTTCGTCGCCATGGGCTTCGCGCTCTACGATACGGACCGCGCCTATCGCGAACTGGAGCGGCTGGTCGAGGGCCAGTGGGCGGACGGCATGATCCCGCATATCGTCTTCCACCAGGCGAGCGATACCTATTTTCCAGGCCCGAACGTCTGGCGCACCCACCACACGATCCCCACCTCCGGCATCACCCAGCCGCCGGTTTTCGCCATCGCGCTGCGCAAGCTGCACCAAGCCACCGGTGACAAGACCCGCACCCTGCCGCTCTACGAGGCGGCCCTGAAATGGCAGCGCTGGTGGTATGCGGCCCGCGACCCGCAAGGAACAGGCCTCGTTGCCCTGCTCCATCCCTGGGAAAGTGGCAGCGACAATTCTCCCGCATGGGACGTCGCGCTCGCCCGCGTTCCCACCACCACCGACACGCCGGTCGTGCGCAAGGATACCGGCCACGTGAACGCTTTGATGCGTCCCCGCAACGAGGACTATCAGCGCTTCATCCACCTGGTTGATACCTATGCCGCCTGCGCCTGGGAGCCAGCTAGACAGTGGGCGAAGGCACCTTTCAAGGTCGCCGAGATCCAGACCACCGCGATCCTGCTCAAGGCCGGCGAAGACCTTGCTGCACTCGCCCACGAATTTGGCCGCATGGAAGACGCGTCCGAGATCGCCGCGCTCAATGAAAAAACTCGTAACGCGATCCTCGCCCAGTGGCGACCCGATCTGTCGCGTTTCGTATCCCGCGATCTCGTTTCTGGCCAGGATATCGTGGCGCCGACACAGGCGGGCTTCATCCCGCTTCTGTCGCTCGATCTCGACAAGGCAGTCGTCGGCGCTCTCGCCGATGAAATGAAGGCTTGGTCCAAGGGGATGAAAGTCGCCTTCCCGACAGTAAAGCCCGGCATCGACAGCTGGGAGCCGAAACGGTACTGGCGCGGCCCGGCCTGGGCGATCATCAACTGGCTGCTGATCGACGGCCTGAAGCGCAATGGCCGCGTAGATGATGCCGAGAAGCTGCGCAAGTCGACCATCTCGGCAATTGAGGCGGAGGGTTTTGCTGAATATTTCGACCCGGTCACTGGTGAAGGCTGCGGCGGCCTTGGCTTCTCCTGGACGGCGGCAGCGTATATGTGGCTTGTGGCGTCATAAATTCAGGTACCAGTCGCGCCCGCGCATCAATCTCAGGTCATGCATCAGCTTAATAGATTTGGGCCAGAAGCAATCGCAATCTCCGGTACTGTTTGCAGCTGAACGGATTCGACCCAGCGACCTATAAATATTCTGTTTTTTCACGCGGCCGGGGACGACGGATCGGTGCCCTCACTCAGAATTGCGAGGTACGGGCCATAGCTGAAGACTCTCCCGCGCTTGCGACCCGTTATTTCCTTGATGATGTCGAAGCGCTCCAAGTCTGCCAGCGCCGCTTTAGCTGCGGGTCCGAATAGGCCTGGCGTTGCGACACAGCGCCGTTGACCAACCTCCGAACCGTAGCGATAGGTTGCTCGCCGGAGGTTGCAAAAGCAGTGCCGTCGTGGCCGCGCGTGAGCAGATTCAACGTCTGTTGCTTGGAGTTATTTCGTGCGCCGTCGCCAGTCAAGCAATCGGGCCTCGACAAGTCCAATCGCAACCGCGGTCAGATATCCCAGCACACCGAGCAGGATCACGCCAGCATAGAGGTCCGGGGCACGAAACGAGCGTGCGGCGAGCAGAATCCAGTTACCGAGTCCATCCCGACCTGCAATCATCTCACATACGATTGACAGGATGAGAGCCACCGTGAGCCCGAGGCGCATACCAGCGAGAATATCCGGGCTCGCCGATGGCAATGCAATCTTGCCGATCACGGCCACTCGCGAAAGTTTTAGCGCTCGCCCGACCTCATAGAGGCGCGGTTCAACCCCCGAAAAACCATGCACGGTGGCAAGGAGCACCGGCCAAAGCGCGCCGAAGGCGATCACGGCAAGCACCATGCCGTCCGACAGGCCGAGTATCGCGATGGCCACGGGAATCGTCGCGGAGGCCGGCAGCGGGCGAAGGAACTCCAGCATCGGCGAAAGATAGGCGCGCAGGCGCGGAGAGGTGCCGATGGCGGCGCCTAGAATAATGCCGAGTAAGGAGGCGATCAGCCATCCCCAGAACATCCGCCCCACTGTCGAGAGCAGCTTTCTCCCGAGATCGCCGGTCATGAAGCCTTTCATCAAAGCGCCCCAGGCGCGATCCGGCCCGGGCAGGAAAACGGGGCTGACCAGTTTATATTCCGCCAGCATCTGCCATGCCCAGACGAGGAGAACGGCGATCAGAAAGCTCAATCCGAGCCAGAGCACGCGCCAGGCCTTCATGTAATGGTCTCCACTCGTCCGATGCGGCCAAAAAATTTGTTCTGCACCAGCGACAACAGACCGTTCAGCCCCCATCCCACGATACCGATCCAGACCAGATATGCGAGCATAATGGCTGGCTGCAGGGCCTGCTGCGCGATCAGGATGCCGTAGCCCAGTCCGATTGGATTGACGGCGATTTCGACTGTGACGGACACGACAAGCGCAATCGCCGCCGCCAAACGAAATGCGACCATGATGCGCGGTAGCGCTGCGGGCAGCACGATCTTTCGCAGCTGGCTCCAGGTCGACAGCCTGAGTGCTCGCGCGACTTCCATCAGTCGCGGCTCGATGCCACCCATTGCCGAGCGAGTCAGGATCATGATCGGCCAAAGGCAGGAGAAGGCGACAATGGCGATCTCCATGCGATAACCGAAACCAAATAGCAGCATGGCGATCGGCAGAACCGCGACCGACGGAATCGGGCGTACCGCTTCCACAGTCACCTCCATCAGACGATCCACCGTCTCGACCAGACCAAACAGCATGCCGAGTATCAAACCGATCACTCCGCCGAGAAACAGGCCGACACCTGCGGTCACCAGCGTATCACGCGTTGCAGCCAGCAGTGATCCGTCAACCAGGATCCGGACTAGAGCAGCAGCGATGTCGCTCGGTGCAGCAAGCGACAGAGAATCCGATTCACGGGTCCGCATGCCGATTTCCGCCGCAATCAGCAGCGCTCCCGGCACAACGAAACCTTTCCATCGGCTAGCGCTCATGGTTCAGCCTTCTCAATGAAATCGAACAGCGCGCGCCGAAGCCGCAGGAATTCGGGCATTTCGCGGGTCTCGAGTTGATTGCGCGGGCGGGGCAGATCTACCGGCTGGTCGATGCCGATGCGGCCGGGATTAGGCATGAGGCCAATGACCCGGTCGCCGAGATAGACCGCCTCCTCCAGGTCATGGGTCACGAAGAAGACGGTCGTCCCTGTTTCCGCCACCAGCGAGAGCATCTCGTCCTGCAGGCCCTGTCGGGTCATGGCGTCGAGAGCTCCGAACGGTTCGTCCATCAGCAACACGGCCGGCTCCTGGGCCAGACAGCGGGCAATCTGAATGCGCTGCTGCATGCCACCCGACATCTCCCCAGGATATTTATCTTCGTGTCCCGCAAGCCCAACCTTGGTGAGAAGTGGCCCGATGCGGGCCTGCCGCTCGCCACGCGGTACGCCGGCCGCCTCAAGCGCCAGCGAGATATTCGCGGCCGCCGTGCGCCAGGGGAGTAGCGCCTTGGCGTAGTCTTGAAAGACGATCGCCACGTCCTGCCGTGGGGCGGTCAGCGGGGCGCCGAGCAGCCTCACCGTGCCGGCGCTCGGACGCACGAGGCCCCCGGCCATGCGAAGCGCCGTGGTCTTGCCGCAGCCCGAAGGCCCGATGATGCAGACGATTTCGCCGCGGCGGACGTCGAGGCTCAATTCGGAGATGATGACCCGGCCGCCATAGGCAAGGCTCACCCCGTCGAAGCTTATCACCGACTGCGCGGCATCTCTGCTTATCGCCGTTGGATTGGCTGTCACGGCCATGTTCATGTTTCCCCTTATGTTTCTGTTCGGCCGTAGACGACATCGAGGGTTTGGGCGAGATGGCTGGCGAGCTCGGCCTCGGCCTTGTCGAACCGCCGCGCCAGAACGACATCGGCAAGCGCCTTGTGGGCTTCCAGGAAAGCATCGTGATGCGGCGCAAGGCGACTCATCATCACCCGTCGGTAGCGATAAGCCTGGTAATACAGATCATCGTGTATTCGCAGCAGGCGCTCCGAGCCGCAGGCTTCGAGCAACGCCCGATGGAAGGCTTTGTGCAGGCGGTCGAACTCCGGAGTTCCTTCCCGCATCGTCTCAGGATCGCGTTCGACGGACCGGACGAGACGGTGGAGAGCCGACAGGATGCCCGCCTCCCATTCATCGCCTCCCTGCTGCATTGAAAGCCGCAGGGCTTCCAGCTCAGTCAGGGTTCGCACGAGCGTGATGTCGGCAAGATCGGCTTTCGAAACACCGGCGACCCGGAAACCTTTTTGGCCGACGGCCGAAATCAATCCTCTCGAGACAAGACGAGACAGACCTTCCCTGAGCGGCGTGGCACCGATGCCGTAACGCTCGGAGAGGGCCTGAATACCGAGGCGTTCCCCGGGCGGCCAGATGCCCGACAGAATATCGTGCTCGACAACCGCCGCGGCGCGCTCGCTCAAGGTATCGGAGGCCGTCGCAGCCTCCCCGAACAGTGGATTGATTTTAGCTTCGATCATTTCTGGATAAGTGTCGCCGTATCCGGCTTTCCCTGCAGCATATTCTGCTCGCTCATGGTGCTGACCCACCAATCAAGTTGTTCCTGATCGATCCCTGGATCCGCAACAGAAAGCTTCATCTTCGAAAGCACGTCCATCGAAATCTTCGTGAAATTGGCGATGGCTTTCCGGCCCTTGTCGGGATACTCGTTGACGATCTTCGCGCCTTCCTGGATGGAGGCCCGGAACGCCTTCAAGGCATCCGGATTCGCATCCGCCCAGACACGAGTGGACGCATAAAGGATCTGCGGTCGGCGCTCCGGCAGCTTTTCGAGGAAATAGCCCGCGATCTTGCCTGTGCCGCTCGCCAGAATGCGCGACATGAACGGCTCGGCCCCGACCACGGCATCCACGGCTCCGGATTTCAGTGCATCGCTCATCGTCGGAAAGGTGACCTCGACGAAATTCACCTGTTTGGGATCGACGCCGTTATCGATCAGCCACTTGGAGAAAAGGACCTGGAGGAAGGCCCCTATACCGGGTGCGCCCACCTTCTTGCCAACGAAATCCTTCGGGCCCCTGATCCCGCTTGCCGGCGCGGCGATCACCCCTGCCGAGTCATAGGTACTGTTGGCGGTGGAACTGGCTCCCGCCACCGCGACGAGATCGAGCCCGCCATCGATGGCCTGCAAGAAGACGGACGGCGTCGGCCCCCCGATCTGGATCGAGTCCGAGAGCAGGGCCGCGGGAATGTTGGAATTCAGCCCTATCAGCGTCAGACTGACGTCCAGACCGTTCTTCTTGAAGATGCCCTCCTGCAGCGCCACCGCGGCGGATGCGCAATCCGTCGTCGCCGTGCAGCCGATATTGACCTTCGTCTGCGCCGTAGCATTGTCCGCCCACGCAGCAAGTACCAGTGCCGCTCCGAACGCGGCCCTCGCGAAAACCGTCATTTAAATTCCTCCCAAAATCCCGCTTCCCAATCGGGATGATATCAAATATCGATATAGTCACAAAATATATATGATCGCAAGTCGGAGGAGACTGATGAAACTGGCGACTTTTCGAAACGCGGACGGTTCCCCACGTGTCGGAATCGTGCATGAAGGCGATACGCGCCTATTCGACTTGACACACGCGGCCGAGCTTCACAGTGACAATGCGCGAAGCTTTTCTTCGATGCTGGCGCTGATCGACGGCGGCGATGGCGCGCTTGAGGAAGCCCGGCGCCTGTTTGCCGAACACGGCGACAACGCCGCGCTCGGGCTGCCGGTCGGTTCGGCCGAATTGCTGGCGCCGCTTCCCGAACCGCGTCAGATGCGCGACGGCATGAGCTACGAAACCCATATACGGCAGTCGGGCCGAGGCATGCGGCGGCTGATGGCCGCGGGCGACAGCGAGGCCATTGCGGCCATAGACGCCGAACCGCTTGCGCCGCTTGCGGATATCTATCGTCAATTGCCGATCTACTACATCACAAACCGGCTGATCGTGGGCGGCCCCGGCGCCACGGTGGCATGGCCCCGTTATTCCAGGGTGATGGACTACGAGCTCGAATACGGCATCGTCGTGGGCAAGACCGCCGCCAATATCAGCGTCGAAGACGCCCGAGACCACATCTTCGGTTACACGATCTTCAACGACTTTTCGGCGCGCGACCAGCAGGGCAAGGAAATGCCGGGATGGCTCGGCCCGGCCAAGGGCAAAAGCTTCGACGGCGCCAACGTTCTCGGTCCTTGGATCGTGACCCGGGACGAGATACCCGATCCCTATTCGCTGAAGGCTGCCGTCCGAGTGAACGGCGAGGTCCGTTGCGAAAGCACGACGGCTGGCATGCTCTTCAGCTTCGAGCAGATCCTGGCGCATATGTCGCAGGACGAAACCGTCCATGCTGGCGAATTTATCGGCTCGGGCACGATCGGCAACGGATGCGGCCTGGAAACCGGCCACTTCCTGGAGGACGGCGACATCGTCGAGTTGGAGATCGAGAAGATCGGCATCTTGAAGAACAAGGTCGTCCGGCAATTCGCCTGACGCCATATTGCGCGAACGCATCGCCTTGGGAGGAAACAATGGCGCACCGTATCATCGACCTTTCAGTCCCGATTGCCAACGACATCCCGGCCGACCCGCCGATCCAGATTCCGTCCGTGAGCTATATCGACCACGTCCAAAGCCTCGACCAGATCCTGTCCTTCTTTCCAGGGTTGAAGGCCGAGGACCTGCCCGAAGGAGCAGGCTGGGCGGTTGAAAAAGTGGTGCTTTCGACCCACAACGGCACGCATCTTGACGCGCCGTGGCATTACCATCCGACGATGAACCATGGCGAACCGGCCTGGCGTATCGACGAGGTGCCGCTCGAATGGTGCTACCAGCCGGCGGTGAAGCTCGACTTCCGCCATTTTCCCGACGGTTATGTCGCCACGGCGGCCGACGTCGAAGCCGAGCTGAAGCGTATCGGCCACGTGCTGAAGCCCCTGGAAATCGTCGTCGTCAACACATCCGCTGGCATCAAGTTCGGCCAGCCGGACTATGTCGCAAGCGGCTGCGGCATGGGCTATGAAGCGACCATGTACCTTCTGGACCGGGGCGTCCGCGTCACCGGCACGGACGGCTGGAGCTGGGATGCTCCGTTCGTGCATACCGCAAAAAAATATATCGAGACCGGGGATGCATCGCTGATCTGGGAAGGCCACAAGGCCGGCCGGCACACCGGCTATTGCCATATCGAAAAGCTGCACAATCTGGAGGAACTCCCCTCGGCCGGCTTCACGATCAGCTGCTTCCCCGTCAAGATCGAGCGAGCATCCGCCGGCTGGTGCCGCGCGGTAGCGATTATCGATAACTGATACCGGATCGCTTGGGTGCTCGTCGGCCGACGAGGAGCGGAGTTGACGAAGTCCCTTTCGACGCCTCCTACTCACCGCTTATTTTTAAACTCGTCTGGTGTTGTGTAGTGCGGAAAGCCTGCATTCCGGTCAGGTTGAAGCACATTATACCTACAGGGTATTATAATAAACCTATTCAGTGTTGGACGATCCTTCGGCCGCGGCGCACATTTGCGTCATGAACACGGTTTTCGCACCCATTGCTCAGAACGCACCCATGGCCCCGGTCATCGACGGGGTGGAAACCTTGCTGATCGACCTGCCGACCATCCGGCCGCACAGGCTCTCCGTCACGACGATGCATGGTCAGAGCCTGATGCTGGTCAAAATCCATTGCAGCGACGGCATCGTTGGCATTGGCGAGGGAACGACGATCGGCGGGCTCTCCTACGGCGGGGAAAGCCCGGAGGGTATGAAACTCGCGATCGATACCTATTTTCAGCCGGCTCTGATGGGCCAGGACGCCACCCGTATACAGCTCCTGATGGCGCGCGTCGGTAAAAGGATCAAGGAAAACCGCTTCGCCAAATGCGCCGTCGAAACGGCACTGCTGGATGCGCACGGCAAGCGTCTCGGCTTGCCGGTCAGCGAACTCCTGGGAGGACGCGTACGCGACCGGTTGCCAGTCGCATGGACACTCGCCTCCGGCGATACGGCCACCGACATAGCCGAGGCCGAGAAGATGCTCGACCTTCGCCGCCACAGGATTTTCAAGCTGAAGATCGGCGCCAGGACGCTCAGCGAAGACATCGCGCATGTCGCGGCGATCAAGCGCGCGCTTGGGGACCGCGGTGCGGTTCGCGTCGACGTCAACATGGCCTGGAGCGAAACCGAAGCGGCCTACGGCATGGCCGCGCTTGCTGATGCGGGCTGCCAGCTGGTCGAACAGCCAGTCGCTTCCGCGGCGGCATTGACGCGGCTCGTGCGCCGCTTTTCCATCGCCCTGATGGCCGATGAATCCCTACAGGGTCCAGAAACCGCTTTCGAGCTCGCGAAGACCAACGGCGTGGATGTCTTCGCCATCAAGATCGAGCAAAGCGGCGGCCTCTTCAATGCGCAGCGCGTCGCGTCCATCGCCGATGCAGCCGGCATCGAACTCTATGGTGGCACCATGCTCGAGGGCGTCGTTGGGACCGCCGCTTCCGCTCACGTCTTTTCCACTTTCGCCAATCTGCAATGGGGAACGGAACTCTTCGGGCCGCTGCTGCTGACCGAGGAAATTCTCGCGACGCCGCTAGACTATGGCGAATTCGAGCTCGCCGTTCCAAATGGGCCAGGCCTCGGCATCGCGCTCGACGATGAGCGCGTGAAATTCTTCCTACGCGATGGGCCGCGCAAGACCGTCAGCGTCGCTATGTAAAGGATAGGGGTCATGCTTTTTCTCGTGCGAATGGACGTTAACATCCCCTGGGATCTCCCGCAGACCGACGCGGGTGAGATTATCGCTAGAGAGAAGGCCTATTCTCAGGAACTGCAGCGCAGCGGCAAATGGCGGCATATTTGGCGCATTGCCGGCGAATACGCGAACCACAGTATTTTCGATGTGAAGGACAATGAAGAGCTGCATGCGATCCTGAGTGGATTGCCGCTGTTCAAGTTCATGACCATCAAAGTCACGCCGCTTTTGCGGCATCCGTCGTCGATCCGCGACGACGACACCTGAGGCGACGACCCGCAAGAGGGCCTTGCCGCTCGCAGGGTCTTCGAAGCGGCTATCGCAACGATCGGAAAAGAGGAGGAGTACGACATGAGTGTGAGGATTTTTGACAGGCCTGACGTACAGGATTTCCTGAAGGTGCTCAGCGGCCTGACCAATGATGGCGGCAATCCGCGCGTCAAGCAGGTCATCCACCGGCTGGTGTCGGATCTGTTCAGGGCGATTGACGACCTCGACATCACACCCGACGAATACTGGACGGCGATCGCCTGGCTGAACGAACTCGGCGCGGCCGGCCAGGCCGGCCTCATCTCGCCCGGCCTCGGGCTGGACCATTTTCTCGACGAACGCCTCGATGCCATCGACGACGCGCTCGGCATCAAGAACGAGACGCCGCGCACGATCGAAGGGCCGCTCTATGTGGCCGGCGCGCCGGTCGCGCACGGCTTTGCCCGCCTTGACGACGGCACCGATGCCAACGGCCACGCGCTCATCATGCACGGCACCGTCCATGGCGCCGATGGCAAGCCGCTACCCGGCGCAAGCGTCGAGGTATGGCACTGTGATACCCGTGGCTTCTATTCGCATTTCGACCCCACGGGAAAGCAGGCCCCGTTCAACATGCGTCGCACGATCATCGCCGACGTCAATGGCTGTTACAAGTTCCAGAGCATCGTGCCGCATGGCTATGGCGTGCCGCCGGGCAGCCCCACCGAAAAGCTGCTGTCGGCACTCGGCCGCCACGGCCAGCGCCCAGCTCATATCCACTTCTTCATCAGCGCCGACGACCATCGCAAGCTGACGACCCAGATCAACATCGCCGGCGATCCGCTCGTCAATGACGACTTTGCCTATGCGACCAGGGACGGCCTCGTGCCCGAGGTCACCGAACGCACCGACGAGGCCGGTATCAAGGCCAATAATCTCAGTGGCCCCTATGCCGAAATCGAGTTCGACTTCCATCTGACAGCCCTCGTCAACGGCGTCGACAACCAGATCAACGAGCAGCGCAAGCGCGCGGCAGCCTAACCGCATGACGCGGTGGCCGGGACGGCCACCGCCCCTCTCTTCATCATCGACATTGTTGCTAGTGCCGCGCCGAGGCGCCGCGAGCGGGAGAAAAACCATGTCTGCGATCATCGATAAGGCCCGAGATCTCGATCATCTGCTTGCAACCGCGGTGCAGGATGACAAGGAGGCGGGAATATTCCGCTGCCGCCGCGACATCTTCACTAATGAAGACCTGTTCGAGCTGGAGATGAAGCATATCTTCGAGAGCAATTGGGTCTACCTGGCGCATGAAAGCCAGATTCCAGATAACAACGACTATTACACCACCTATATCGGCCGCCAGCCCGTGGTCATCACTCGCGACAAGACTGGAGAGCTGCATGCCGTCATCAATGCCTGTGCTCATCGCGGCGCCATGCTCTGCCGCCGCAAGCATGGCAACAAGGGCAGCTTCACCTGCCCCTTCCACGGCTGGACCTTCTCCAACACCGGCAAGCTGCTGAAGGTCAAGGACGAGAAGACGACGCAATATCCCGAGCAATTCGCAAAGGATGGCTCGCACGATCTCAAGCGGGTGCCGCGTTTCCAGAGCTAT
Source organism: Rhizobium sp. AG207R (assembly GCF_027109195.1). NCBI lineage: Bacteria > Pseudomonadati > Pseudomonadota > Alphaproteobacteria > Hyphomicrobiales > Rhizobiaceae > Rhizobium > Rhizobium sp. AG207R. The sequence continues at coordinate 231,920 of NZ_JAEPVT010000001.1, read as the reverse complement.
CGCGGCTTCCTCTTCGGCAGCTTGAACGGAGACGTTGCCTCACTGGAGCATTATCTCGGCGCAGCCAAGGTCATCATCGACCAGATCGTGGATCAGGCGCCCGAGGGCCTGGAAGTCCTGCGTGGCAACTCGTCCTACATCTATGACGGAAACTGGAAGCTGCAGATGGAGAACGGTTGCGACGGCTATCACGTCAGCTCCGTCCACTGGAACTACGCCGCCACCATGGGACGGCGCAACGAGGAGGGCACGAAGGCCGTCGATGCCAATGGCTGGAGCAAGTCCATCGCCGGCGTCTACGGTTTCGAGAACGGCCATATCCTGTTGTGGACCCGGGCGATGAACCCGGAGGTCAGGCCGGTCTATAACCGTCGCGACGAGATCGAAACCCGCATGGGCGCCGACAAGGCGGATTTCATCATCAACCAGACCCGCAATCTCTGCCTTTATCCGAATATGTTCCTGATGGACCAGTTCAGCACCCAGATCCGCGTGACCCGCCCCATCAGCGTCGACAAGACAGAGATCAGCATCTTCTGCTTTGCGCCGAAGGGCGAAAGCGAGGCGGATCGCACGCTTCGTATCCGGCAATATGAAGACTTCTTCAATGTATCGGGCATGGGTACCGCAGATGACCTGGAGGAATTCCGAGCCTGCCAGGCCGGTTACGCCGGAACGACGGCACTATGGAATGATCTGTCGCGCGGGGCGCCCCTCTGGATCGACGGCCCGGACGAGAATGCCAGGCGGATGGGCCTGGAGCCGCTGCTGTCAGGGGAACGCAGCGAGGACGAGGGACTGTTCGTCCGCCAGCATGAATATTGGGCGAAGGTGATGCGCGAGGCGCTCGCGGCCGAGAAGGAAGGAGTCCTCTCATGAGCATTTCCTATGACGAGATCCGCGCCTTCCTCTATCGCGAGGCGCGACTGCTCGATGATCGCGAATGGGATGAATGGTTGACCTGCTATGCACCGGATGTCGAATACTGGATGCCGGCCTGGGATGATGACGATCAACTGACCGAGGACCCGGATAGCCAGATATCGCTGATTTTCTATCCAAGCCGGGACGGGCTGGAAGACCGGGTGTTCCGTATCAAGACCGAGCGCTCCGGTGCATCGACGCCTGAACCACGCACCAGCCACAACGTCACCAATGTCGAGGTATTGGCTCGCCGCGAAGCGGAGGTCGACATTCGCTGCAACTTCCACACGCTCAATCACCGCTACAAGGTGACGGACCAGTTCTTCGGAACCATGTTTGTCACCTTGCGCAGGAGCGGCGATCAACTGCTGATCTCAAACAAGAAGATCGTGCTGAAGAATGACTACATTCGCCAGGTCATCGACGTCTATCACATCTGACAGGCATCTCCTGACGGCATTGGAACGCATGAGGAGGCTTCCATGACCAGCTACAACATCGCTTTGAACTTCGAGGACGGCGTTACCCGTTTCATCGGATGCAATAGCGGCGAGAAGGTTCTCGACGCTGCCTATCGCGCCAAGATCAACCTCCCGATGGATTGCTCCGACGGCGTGTGCGGCACGTGCAAGTGCCGCGCTGAAAGCGGCAGCTACGACCTCGGTGATGATTTTATCGACGACGCCCTGACCGCGGACGAGGCGGAAAGGGGTCTGGTGCTCACCTGCCAGATGAGACCGACATCGGATTGCGTTCTTTCAGTGCCCGCGACCTCGCTTGCCTGCAAGACCGGCCATCAGAAGTTCGCGGCCACCGTTACCGCCGTGACGCCGCACCTAGATGCTGCGATTGTCCTTGAACTGCGAGTGGATGCGGCATCCTTACCGGCCTTCCTGCCCGGCCAATACGTCAATATCGACGTTCCCGGCTATGGTCAGAACCGCTCCTACTCCTTCTCCTCGGCTCCGGGTGATCAGCGCGTCGCCTTTCTCATCAAGCGGATTCCCAACGGTGCGATGAGCGGCTGGCTCGCCGGCGCGAAGCCTGGCGACAAGCTTGACCTGACGGGCCCGCTGGGAAGTTTCTATCTGCGTGAAGTGAAACGTCCCCTGTTGTTTCTTGCTGGCGGGACAGGGCTCGCGCCCTTCCTCTCGATGCTTGAAACGCTCGCTCGCGCCGGCTCTGACCAGTCGATCCATATGATCTATGGGGTGACGCGAGATCTCGATCTCGTTCTCGTCGACGTGATAGAGGCTTATGCCGATCGCCTGCCGAATTTCAGCTTCAGCACCGTCGTCGCCGAAAACACGTCCAGCCACCCGCGCAAAGGTTGGATAACGCAGCATATGCCCGCGGAAGTCCTGCACGGCGGTGATGTCGACGTCTACCTTTGCGGCCCGCCGCCCATGGTCGATGCGGTGCGCAAGCACTTTAATGACAATGGTGTCAGCCCTAGCAGCTTCTACTACGAGAAGTTCACGCCCAATGCGGTTGGGAAAGAGGCGGCATAGCGATGACCACCTATCGAGACCGCTTTGCTCGCAAGGTACTCGTTGTGACGGGCGCGGCGCAAGGCATTGGGCGTGCCGTGGCCATACGCGCCGCCGAAGAAGGTGCTCGCGTCGTGCTGGTGGATCGCGCCGATCTTGTCGGGGAAGTGGCGCGCGAGGCAGGCACGCACGCGGCGTCGTTCATGGCCGATCTGGAGACCTACGAAGGCGCATCGGCTGCGATGCGTTTTGCCGTAGAAACCTTCGGCGGCATCGATGTATTGATTAACAACGTCGGCGGAGCGATCCGAATGCGTCCCTACGAAGCATTCCAGCCGACGCAGATCGACGCGGAAATACGTCGATCCTTGATGCCGACGCTCTACGGATGCCACGCGGTGATCCCGCATCTGCTGGCGCGCGGCGGCGGCACTATTGTCAACGTATCATCGAATGCCACCCGGGGGATTCATCGCGTGCCCTACTCGGCGGCCAAGGGCGGCATCAATGCCATCACCCAGTCGCTAGCCATGGAGCTGGCTGAACGGAACATCCGTGTCGTGGCGACCGCGCCCGGCGGTACGGAAGCTCCCGCACGGGCTATCCCTCGGAACGCTGAAGGCGACACCGACGAGGAAAAGGCCTGGATGGGCGAGGTCGTCGCGCAGGTAAGGCAATCAAGCTTCATGAAGCGTTATGGCAGCATCGCCGAGCAGGCCGCGCCAATCCTATTTCTGGCTTCCGACGAGGCCTCATACATTACTGGAAGCATACTGCCGGTCGCGGGAGGCGACCTCGGCTGACCTCGTGTTCTTGAATGCGTAGCAACTCGGGAGGAGACAATGTGCGACTTTGGTGTGAATGACACAATAGACAACGCTCCGCTTAGTGCGTTTCAGTGGGCGTTACGTTGATCTAATGTCATTCCTAGACCTACCAACGCATCGCCTGCATTATCGAGTTGACGGTACTACTAGCGAGACCTCCGACAAGGCCTGGCTTATATTTTGCAACTCGCTTGGCACGGACCTGCGCATGTGGGATCGCCAAATTCGCGAACTCGCTGACAGTTTCAGGATTCTGCGCTATGACCGCCGGGGGCACGGGTTGTCATCCGCACCCCCTCGGCCCTATACGCTTGCCGACCTCGGCGGTGATGTGATCTCGCTAATGGACGCTCTCGGTATCCCGCGTGCCCACTTCTGTGGTCTCTCCATCGGTGGCCTGACGGGACAGTGGCTCGGGATCCATCATCGGGCTCGATTTGAGAAAATAATACTTTGCGCAACGGCGGCCAAGATCGGGAGTGCCGAAGGTTGGACAGCGAGGATCGATGACGTCAGGGCCAGCGGCTTGGAGGCTTTGGTGCCCGCCACGGCCGAGCGCTGGTTCACGCCGGAGTTTCGCGCCTCCCACCCCGACGCAACCGCGAGGGTACTTGATAGCTTTTCGAGGACCTCCAAGGAAGGCTATCTCGGCTGCTGCGAAGCGTTGCGGGATGCAGACCTCCGAGAGGATATTGGCTCGATCTCGAACCCGATCCTCGCTCTGTCCGGTGCCGATGATAGTGTATGTCCGCCGAACGATCTGGAAGCGATAGCAAAGGGGGTGTGCGACGGCCGTCATCTTTGCCTACCAGGCCGACATATTTTAAACGTGGAGAGTCCAGACGCTTTCAATGCGGCGGTTTGTGATTTTTTATGCCGGTAACGGCCGATGCAATCCGGCTGGACGGCCTGGCGATCGCCAGCGATAGTCCCAAAAGATGCATCGGGAGGCCAGCGGATGGATCTTCGCCAACTTAGATATTTCGTAACGGTGGCGCGTGAGCGGAACTTCTCACGAGCTGCCGATCTGCTCCATATAGCCCAACCGCCGCTTAGCCGACAAATTCAGCAGCTTGAGGAAGAACTGGGCGTACAACTGATCGATCGCAATCAACGTCCGATCGCGCTGACGGAGGCCGGGCGGTTTCTCTATGAGCAGGCTCGCCATATCCTCGTACGGACTGAGCATATTATTGATCAGACCCGCAAGATCGGCAGCTCGAAACGCGAGCGGTTTGTTATCGGATGCGTGGGCTCAACGCTTTACGGCGGCATTCCTGATCTGGTTCGGCGTATGAGGCAGGTCTGGCCCGATCTTGATATCGAAATTCGGGAGATGATGTCGACGGAGCAGGTCAGCGCTTTGAAGGAGCGACGTATTGATCTCGGCTTCGGTAGGGTCAGGTTCAACGATAGGGAGGTCGAACGTCTTACGCTTCGCGAAGAGCGCCTTGTCGCGGCGATACCCAAGTTTCACCCCTTGTCTGTTTCCGAAGAGCCAATTGACCTTGCTTCGCTCTCGCAGGAAACTGTCATTCTTTATCCTTCTGCGCCGCGGCCGAGTTTCGCCGACGAAGTTCTATCTCTGTTTACAGAGTTCGGAATTGGGATCTCGAAGGTCGAGGAGGTTCGCGACATCCAGGGTGCGCTAGGCATGGTCGCCGCCGGCGCCGGAGTCTGTCTCATCCCTGCTGCATCTCAACGGCAGCGGCCAGATGACGTGTGCTATCGGACAATCGCGGAGGAAAGAGCGACCTCCCCGGTGATCATGAGCTATCGGCACAATGAGCCCAACGCCCGGATCGAGCAAATCAAGCGTTTGATCCGCGAGATGTACGCCGACAATCCTCCTTGGCTCCAATTGTCCAATGTGAAACTTGACGGCAAAGGTGAGTAATTCGATAAAATGCTTGCGTTTATGCTCGATCTTGGGCGCAATTAAGCGTGCTTTGAGGCCGTGAATTCCGCCGCTCGAGCTACGCGCCGCAATATCTTCTCGAGGGTACCGCGAACGATAAGGACGGCGAGTCCCTGTCCTGCTAGGGTTCATGCGGGACTAAAAGCGCGAGCAATCGATACAATGAGCATGCCCAATCATGAGATCGACCACGGACGTGCGAGGCCAAAATTCCGCCGACTCTAGTCGAGCCTTAGCTCTTCCTTGGCCGCCTGGTCATCACCAGAGACGACAGGACGGTGCGCGGCTTTTGAGGCGAATAATCCTGGATCCAAGCCATCGGGTGACGACATAGAACTGACCGAACCCGAAAACCGCTTCGAGCTTTCCTGGCACGCCTCCCGCTACCCCTGATTGCCGGCGGTATCGGGATTACCCCGATCTACGGCATGGCAAAAGTACTCGCCTCACGGGCGAAGACGCTCCGGCTGGCCTATGCCGCGAAAATCCGCAACCAGATGGCTTTTCTCGACGAGTTTGCCGCACTGCTTGACGAGCGGCTGCAGGTTTTTGCTGAAGATGACGGCGAAATACCGGATCTCGATGCCGAATTCGCGGCCCTGCCACCAGATGACGAGGCCCATATCTGCGGCCCGCGCGGCCCTCCTGGAAGCGGCGCGCCAGGCTCAGCATAAAGGTGGCCGCTCCATGAGCCGGCTGCGCTGCGAGGTCTTCGGCGATATGGTCGCTTTGCAGAGCACGCCTTCCATGTCGAAGTCGCGGAGCTCGGTGCTCCTGTTCGGGTTCGGGCCGATCAATCGATGTTAGACGTATGGCTGGAGGCGGGCGTCGGCATGGTTTTCGATTCCCGATGGAGAATATGGGCACTGTGCCGTCAAGATCGTGGAAACAGATGGCGTGATCGACCATAGAGATGTCTTCTTTTCCGAAGCCGAGCGGCAGGAAAATTCACGCATGTGCGCCTGCGTTTCGAGGGCCTCCGGCGGACGAATCGTCATCGATGTCGGCTATCGCCGTGAGCTTGCCGCGGCAGGATAATTGGTACAGCGCCCCGACGGCCAGCCGTCGCGGCTCGAGCCCCATCAAGCACCGGCCGGCGGTTCCCGATCATACTGGCGCGAGACCCCTTCGCCTTCTTGCCGGATGCCTCGCAGGACTTCCAACGCTGCCTCCCTAAGCTCGGGCGCGAAAAGACGCCGAAACCGCGCCTCGTGCGCCTCGATGATGGCGTGCACCGTCTCCAGTTTCGCCGAGCCGGTCCTTGTCAGGCGAAGAGCCCGCGATCGGCCGCCGACCGGAGCCCGGTCGACAAGCCCGGCCTTGGTCAGCCCGACCATCAGGGGAACCATGTTGGCACGCTGGATGCCGAGGCTACGTCCAAGATCGCTCTGGGTACAGCCGGGATTGGCATCGATCAGTGTCAGAATGGAAGCTTCGACCGGCCTGAGTTCAATGGCCTGAAGCCTTGAGCCCAGGTCGGCCATCATCACATTGGATGCCCTCCTCAGCTGATAGCCAAGCAAAGCGTCAAGCGGGTCGCTCAATCTTGATGCACGGGTGTCGATATCCATAATTCGCCTATAATGCTATTGCACATAACAATCAAACAATGCTATGAGACATAACATTATCGGCGAGGAGGTCATATGCCGGTATTGGAGGAATTTTCTTTTGAAGAATATCGGCAGCAGCGCCGCGATCCGTTGATCAGCGACGCTACAGCGCGCTCCACGTCTCGTTAACCGCATTGCCGCCGGCGGAGATGAGAGGAATTTCATTTCGATCGCGCTGCCGTCAAACGGCCCCGGTACAGCTTACCGCATTCGATGCGGGTCACCTCCTTGCGGCCCGCTCCCCTTGATGTGCAGGCCCTGGCGGCAAGAAGGACACCATCATGACAACAGAGCATCCCGAAAAAGATACCGTCGCCTTTACCGTTGAAGCCGGCATCGCCTGGGTCAGCTTCAATCGCCCGGAGAAACGCAACGCGATGAGCCCCACGCTCAATCGGCGCATGACGGAGGTTCTGGATGGGCTCGAGTTTCGGGCCGATGTCGGTGTTCTGGTTCTTTCCGGCGAGGGCACGGCCTGGTCAGCAGGTATGGATCTCAAGGAATATTTCCGCGAGACCGAGGCTTACGGTCTACAGGGTACGCGAAAGGCGCAGCGCGAAAGCTACGGCTGGTGGCGTCGGCTGCGCTGGTATCAGAAACCGACCATCGCCATGGTGAATGGCTGGTGCTTCGGCGGCGGTTACGGACCTCTTTTCGCCTGCGACCTCGCCTTTGCCGCCGATGAAGCCAGATTCGGACTGAGCGAAATCAACTGGGGCATCCTGCCCGGCGGTGGCGCCGCCAAGGTGGCGAGCGAACTTACATCCTTCCGCAACGCCATGTATCACGCGCTGACCGGCGAAAACATCGACGGCAGGAAGGCGGCCGAATGGGGCTTCGTCAACGAGTCCCTACCGCTTGCACAGTTGAAAGCGCGGGTAACCGATGTCGCCAACATCCTGCTGCAAAAGAACCCCGTCGCGCTCAAAGCCACCAAGGATGTCATTCGGCGCGTGCGGGAGATGACTTACGACAATGCGGAGGATTACCTCGTCCGCGCCCAGGAAGCGGCCAACAGTTATGATAACGAGGGACGCAAGGAAGGTATCAAGCAGTTCATCGACGACAAGACGTACAAGCCCGGTCTGGGTGCCTATGACAAATCCAAGCATCAGGCCTGAGGAGAGCCTTACATGACGGTCGAGATCACCAGCGCACACCCATCGGCTCTTCCTAGCGGCTCCATGGAACGGCTGCTGCGCCCGAGATCGGTGGCGATCGTCGGCGCCTCCGACAAGCCCGGCGCGCTTGGCGCTTCGGTACTTTCCAACCTCGATCGCAGCGGCTATGCCGGGGCCATTCATCTGATCAACCCCAAACGGACCGAAATCGGCAACCGGCCCTGCCTCGCCTCGATCAGTGACCTTCCGGACGGGGTGGATGCGGCGGTTCTTGCCGTTCCGCGCGCTGCCGTGCTTTCCTCGATCGAGGCGCTTGCCCGTCGCCGCGTTGGCGCGGCGGTGATCTTTTCGGCGGGCTTTGCCGAGGGCGGTGAGGAAGGGGTGGCCGAACAACGCGAGATCACCCGCATGGCGGCGGAAGTCGGAATGGTGATCGAGGGGCCGAACTGCCTCGGCATGGTCAACCATGTTGACCGCATCCCCCTGACCTTTATCGAAACCGCTTCAAAGGCACTGGGCGATCGGCCGGGTATCGCGATAGTCTCGCAGAGCGGCGCCATGGCCGCCGTCCTCGGCGTGACCTTCGCCAGCCGTGATCTGGGCCTCTCCTATTCCGTCTCCACCGGCAACGAAGCTGCAAGCGGCGTCGAGGACTATGTGGAATTTCTGGTGGAGGATGCCTCCACGCGGGTCATCGCGATGATCGTCGAACAATTCCGCAAGCCCGCCCGTTTCCTTGCCGCGGCGCGCGAAGCATATGCGAGGGGAAAGCGGATCGTCCTTCTTCATCCCGGCCGGAGCAGCGCGGCGCGTGAATCCGCCGCGACCCACACCGGTGCCATGGCCGGCGATTATCAGCTCATGCGCGCCAAGGTCGCCCATGCCGGCGTTATCCTGGCCGAAACGCTCGAGGAACTTGGTGACATCGCCGAGATCGCTCTGCGATGCCTGGCGCCTCCGGCTGGAGGCCTCGCGGTGCTTGGCGAATCCGGCGCGTTCAAGGCGCTGACGCTCGACCTGTGTGAGGAGCTTGGACTGGATCTTCCTCCAATTAACGATGAGACAGCGCCAGCGCTGCGCGCTGTTCTGCCGCCCTTCGTCGGTGTCAGCAATCCGCTGGATCTGACGGCACAGGGTCTCGTGGAGCCGGACCTTTACGACAGAACGCTCACGGCCCTCTTCGACGATACCCGGTTCGCCAGCATTGTCGCTTGCATCATCCAGACCGATCCCGTCACCCTAGCCATCAAACTGCCGCCGATCCTGAAAGCCGTGCGAGAGCGCAAGCCGACAAAGCCGCTGATCTTCGCCGGGCTTGATGAGGGAGCCCCCATCCCGGCGAACTATATTGCGCAGTTGCGGGCGCTCGGTATCGTCTATTTCCCATCGACAGAACGGGCCTTCCGCGCGCTGAAGCGCATCGATGCGTTCGCGGCGAGTGACATTGCCACCTACACCTCCGCTCCGGTCGCGATTGCCGGCCTCCCCTGGCAGGGAGGTGTCATTCCCGAATATCAAGCCAAGCAAATGCTAGCGCCGCTTGGAATTCCGTTTCCTGAAGGCCGCCTGGCAACAACCCTCGAACAAGCTTTCACCGCAGCCGGCGCGATTGGGTATCCGGTGGTGCTGAAGGCGCAATCGCCCGAGCTCAGCCACAAGAGCGACGCCGGCGGTGTCGTCATTGGATTGTCGGACGCAGCCAGCCTCCAGGAGGGCTGGAGCAAGCTGCATGCCGATATCGCGCGCCATCGCCCAGGCCTTACCCTGGACGGCGTACTGATCGAAGCCATGTGCAAACGCGGCATCGAGCTGATCATCGGAGCACGCAACGACCCTGACTGGGGACCCGTGATCCTGGCGGGCTTTGGCGGCGTTACGGCTGAAATCCTGAAGGATGTTCGGATTCTGACGCCCGATCTGCCTGAAGACGCTATCAGCCGCGAGCTACATCGGCTGAAGAATGCGCCTCTGCTGCGCGGTTTCCGCGGCTCGCCGCCGCTCGACGTGAATGCCGCCGCCCGCATCATCGCTGCGCTCGGCCAGCTGCTGCTGGCCGAACCGGCTATCCGGGAAATAGACCTCAATCCTGTCGTGATCTATCCCGACGGCGAAGGTGCGGTGGCGCTGGATGCCTTGATGTTGGCAGTAACCAAGCCTACCGACGCTTGAGCCGCAAAGCCTGCCCGCTCGAAATTACGGCCAATCGGCATAGCCCGACGAAAGCGTGCTTTCCGCGACCTCGCTACTGCGGGCAACCTCACGATAGGCCGCCGGCGAAAAGCCGGTCTTCCGTTTGAAGAAGTGGCTGAAATAGGTCGGGTCGCGAAAGCCAAGCCCGTCCGAGATTTCCTGCACGGTGCGGGCCGAGCGCTCCAGCCGCAACTTTGCCTCCTGCACCACCCGCTCATGCAGCAATTGCACAGGGGAGCGCCCGAGCGCGCCCTGGCAGATGGCGTGCAGGCGATCGGTCGTGACGCCGAGTTCTCGCGCATAGTCCGTGATCGGCCGATGCTGCCGGAACCAGGCTTCCACCAGCTGCCGATATCGCTGCAGGATCGACGCATTGCCACCGCGCCCGCGCTGCTCCGATGTCTCTGCTCCTCCGGCCCGCCAAAGCGTCAGAAGGATCAGGCGCATATAGGCCGAAATCGCCATCCAGGACGCGCGCGCGGGATCGCCGAGTTCTCGAACGAAGCCGGCGACCAGCGGCTGTACCTCATTGACGGCGTTGATATTGCGTTCGATCATGAACCAGGGGCGCTCGCTGAAAATTCTGAGCGCGTAGGATTCTGCTCGATTGCCAATCGCATCGACCATGATCTGCGGCGAGGCGCCGACGAGGAAGCTCGCCGCGCCGGCGGCCATATGCAGCTCGCCGCGCGCCTGTGGCGGCATATAGGCAATGGTCGGCCCCCGCAGGGTTCTCTCATCTTCGGCGTCAAGGACAAATGTGGCTCTGCCCGCCTGCAGCAGGACGATATGGTGGAAGGAGACGTAAAGACCTTTTTGGAAGCGGATCGTGCGGTGCGTCAGGGATGGCTCGTGCCATTCACCGCGGGCATGAAGATGGATGCCGCTGTCGAAAACCAATGCATTCTCCTTGGCTTGGGGTGACGAAAACGTGACATGATTGCCAGATAATTGCAATATTAACCCAGAAAATCACATTCAAAGCTCTCGGTAACCACGTAATCTCTTCCCATGAGCCTTTGGGAGGAGGTCTCCACACGAAACATATGCTCGACGAGGCTGCATCCCGGCCGCGTGAATCCGTGTGCATCCCTTCCCAGTCAGATGATGGCAAGCGTGGCCTGCCAGAGAGCGGATGATCGCGATGTTGGTGGCGAAACTGCTGATCAATGACAAAGCGCTCGACGCATCGGATGCGTCGACATTCGAATGCATCGATCCGGCGACGGGCGATGTCGCGACGATCGCACCGGCCGCCTCTCTGGCCGACGCGACCAGCGCTGCCAATGCCGCCGCGGCCGCCTTTCCAGCATGGTCCGAAATAGGCCCCCATCAACGAAGGGCGCTGTTGAACAAGGCCGCCGATATTCTGGCGGCCCGAACGGCAGGCTTCGTCGAGGCGATGGTTGGCGAGACCGGAGCGACCGCGCTCTGGGCGCGGATCAATTGCGATCTCGCCGCCGACATGCTGCGCGAAGCCGGAGCCATGACAACGCAGGTTGCCGGCGAGATCATCCCGTCCGGCGAGGCAGGGAGCCTCGCCATGGCGGTTCGCCAGCCTGCCGGCGTCTGTCTTGGGATCGCGCCGTGGAATGCGCCAATCATTCTCGGCGTGCGCGCGATCGCCATGCCGCTTGCTTGCGGCAATACGGTCATTCTGAAGGCATCCGAGCTTTGCCCCAAGACCCATTGTCTGATCGGCGAAATCATGCGCGAAGCCGGATTTCCAGCCGGGGTCGTCAATGTCGTTACCAATGCGCCGAAGGATGCCGCCGCCATCGTCGAGGTCTTGATCGCACATCCGGCCGTGCGCCGGATCAATTTCACCGGCTCGACCCGCGTCGGCCGCCTGATCGCCGAAACGTCCGCGCGTCATCTCAAGCGCTGTCTGCTCGAGCTTGGCGGCAAGGCGCCCTTCATCGTGCTTGCCGATGCCGATATCGATGAGGCCGTTCGCGCCGCCGCCTTTGGCGCCTTCATGAACCAGGGCCAGATCTGCATGTCGACCGAGCGGATCATCCTCATGGAGGAGATCGCCGATGAATTCGTGGAGAAGTTCAGGGTCAAGGCCGAGACGCTCGTGGCCGGCAACCCGCGCGACGGCAACACGCCGCTCGGGACGATGATCACGGCCGAAGCCGCACGCCGTGTCCGCGCGCTGGTCGAGGATGCCTCACAGAAGGGCGCGGTGGTCGTCTGCGGTGGTCACGCCCGCGGCACGCTGATCGACGCGACCGTCATCGATCACGTAACACCGGCCATGCGCATCTATCGCGAGGAAAGCTTCGGGCCGCTGGCGGCCATCATCCGTGTCGACAGCATCGACGAAGCCGTGACCGTCGCCAACGACAACGAATATGGCCTGTCGTCAGCTGTCTTCAGCCAGGACATCAACCAGGCGTTCGCCGTCGCCAGACGCATCGAGACCGGCATCTGCCACATCAACGAGGCAACCGTCGCGGACGAGCCGCAAATGCCGTTTGGCGGCGTCAAGTCGAGCGGCTATGGCCGCTTCGGCGGCCGGGCGGCGATCGACGAATTCACGGAACTGCGCTGGATCACGCTCGCTTCCGGCAGACGGAACTATCCGATCTGACGCCGCGGATCGGCAAGAAACGAGGGAATACGGAGTTAAGAGGGCTCCGCCAAAAGGGAGGAAATGGCATGACTGGTTTCAGGGAACGAATTTTGGGCGGCGGACTGACGCGGCGCGATTTCATGGCCGCGGCCGCGGCGGGAACAACCGCATTGGCCTTTGGCGGCCGCGAGGCCTTTGCCGCCGACGACACACTGAAGGTCGGCTTCATCAGCCCGCGGACCGGGCCGCTTGGTGGCTTCGGCGAAACGGATGGCTATGTGCTCGATCTCGCGCGCAAGGCGCTGGCCAATGGATTGCGGGCCGGTGGCAAGACATGGAAGGTCGATATCCTCGACCGCGATACGCAGTCCGATCCGTCGCGCGCCGGCCAACTGGCAAAGGATCTGATCAACAACCAGGCGGTCGATCTGATGCTGGCCGTTTCGACGCCGGAGACCATCAATCCCGTCGCCGATGCCTGCGAGGCCGCCGGCGTGCCGTGCCTGTCGACGGTCATGCCGTGGGAAGCCTGGTATTTCGGCCGCGGAGCCAAGCCTGGGGCTCCCTCGCCATTCAAATGGACCTACCACTTCGGCTTCGGTGTCGGCGAATTCCTGAAGACCTATATATCGCAATGGAACCTGATCGAGACCAACAAGAAGGTTGGCGTCATGTATCCGAATGATGCCGATGGCAATGCCATCCGCGCCAATTTGGCGCCGGCGCTTGCCAAGGCCGGTTTCACCATCGTCGATCCCGGCGCCTATGAGACCGGCACGACCGATTTCTCCTCGCAGATCGCGCTCTTCCGCCAGGAAGGCGTCGAGATCTTCAACAGCTTCCCGATTCCGCCGGATTTCGCCGCTTTCTGGCGCCAGGCGGCCCAGCAGGGTCTCATCCAGCAGTTCAAGATCTGCCAGGTCGCCAAGACCGGGCTCTTTCCATCCGACATCGAGTCGCTCGGCGACCTCGGCGTCAACATCGCCAGCGCCGCCTATTGGCACAAGGCTTTTCCCTACAAGTCGACGCTGACAGATGTTTCGGGGTCCGAGCTCGCCGATGGCTACGAGACGGCAAGCGGCAAGCAGTGGACCCAGCAGCTCGGCGCCAGCCTATCCCTGCTCGACGCCGGTTTTGAGGCGCTAAAGGCCGCCTCGGATGCGAAAAGCAAGGAGGCTGTCGCCAAGGCGCTAAGTGGGCTGAAGACGACGACCATCGCCGGCAAGGTGGATTTCACCAGCGGCCCCGTCGCCAATGTTTCTCCCGGCCCGATCATCGGCACACAATGGGTCAAGGCCCCAGCCGGTTCGAAGTTCGCGCTTGACTATGTCGTCACCGAGCATGCCACCGATCCGAACGTGCCCGTCGCAGCCAAGCTCATCGCTTATAATGGGTAAGGCTATCGTGCGGGAACAGGAACGACAAAGGCCAAGCCAGGATTTCCTGTCGGCCAGGGGGATCCGCAAGCGCTTCGGAGCGCTTGTGGTCCTCGAAAATCTTGATTTTTCCATGGGAGATGGCGATGCGATTGGTATTGTCGGCCCGAATGGAGCCGGCAAGACGACGCTGCTGAGCGCGCTGGCCGGCGCCTTTCCGCTGAGTGCCGGAACGATCATCTTCGACGGCCGGAATGTGACGACTTTGACAGCGGCTGATCGCTGCCGGTCCGGTCTCGTCAGGACGCATCAGATCCCGAAACCTTTTAGCGGCATGACGACATTCGAGAATGTCTTCGTCGCTGCCTCCCACGGCAAGGCATCGAGCCGTGATGAAGCCTATGAGCGCGTCATCGATTCCCTGCGGCTCTGCGGCATGCTTGGCGTTGCCAATCGTCGCGCCGATACGCTCGGCCTGCTCGATCGCAAGCGGCTCGAGCTGGCTCGCGCGCTTGCCACCGGTCCTCGTCTGCTGCTGCTCGACGAGATCGGCGGCGGGCTGACGGATGGCGAAGCGAGCGAGCTTGTCGGGACCATTTTGGAGCTGCGGCGGCGCGGCATCGGCATCGTCTGGATCGAGCATATCGTCCACATCCTCGTCCAGGTGGTCGAACGGCTGATCTGCATGGATGCCGGCAAGATCATTGCCGATGGCGATCCGAAGGCCGTCATGAGCGATACCGAAGTGGTGCGCGCCTATCTTGGAGGAACGCCCGCATGAGCATTCTGTCCATTCGCAATCTCGATGTTCGGCATGGTCTGCTGCAGGCGGTGCGCGGCATCAGCTTCGATCTCTCCAAGGGAGAGGTGCTGGCAATGGTCGGCGCCAATGGTGCCGGCAAGACGACCTTGCTGCGTTCCATTGCCGGTGCGCATCTGCCGGCCGCCGGCCAGATTCTGCTCGACGGCGAAGACGTCACGGCAGTTCCCTCGCACAGGCGTATCGCCAGGGGCATCGCGCTTGTGCCGGAGGGGCGGCGGCTGTTCTCACAGATGACCGTGGAAGAAAATCTGCAGCTCGGCACCAGCGCCGGCCGCGAGGGTGACTGGACGATCGAGCGGATCTTCGATGCTTTTCCCAACCTGAAGCCGCGCCGATACGCCAAGACCGGCCACCTCTCGGGTGGCGAGCAACAGGCGACCGCGATCGGCCGAGCGCTGATGAGCAATCCGGATATCCTGCTGCTCGACGAGGTCTCCCTCGGCCTGTCGCCGCTCGTCGTCGACCGCGTCTACGACCAATTGCAGGGTCTTCTCTCATCCGGCACGACCATCGTGCTTGTCGAGCAGGACCTGGCGCGCGCCATGAGCGTCGCGAGCCGCGTCATCTGCATGTTGGAGGGAAACATCGTGCTCGACAGGCCGGCAAACGGCGTTACGCGCGAGGAGGTGACCCGGGCCTATTTCGGCCTACATCGGCCGACAGCCGAGAGGAGCGTTTCGTGATCAACACCCTCGTTCAAGGCATCCTGCTTGGCGGCTACTATGCCGTTATCGCCTGCGGCCTCTCCTTCATGTTCTCCGTCATGCGCATCATCAATCTCGCGCATGGCAGCCTTGCCATCGTCGCCGCCTATGGGCTTTGGCTGCTGGCAGCGAAACTCGGCATTCCGCCCTTTGTCGGCCTTCTGATCATATTGCCTGTCATGGCTGTCATCGGTTGGCTTCTGCAGCGCTTCGTCCTCGAGCGCAGCGCGCGTGGAGGGACGTTGCTACCGATCCTCACGACCTTCGGCCTGTCGATCGTCATCGACAACCTGCTGTTCGAGCAATTCGGGGCGGATACGCGCTCGCTGGCGCCCTTCATCGGCAATCTCTCCTATGCGTCCTGGCAGTTGCCCGGTCACGTCTTCGTCGGCAAGCTTGCCGTGCTGATGATGGTGACGGCGATCGTCATCATCGGCGGACTGCAGCTTTTCTTGAGCCGCTTCGCGCTCGGCCGTTCCATTCGCGCCACGGCGGAGGATCCGGATACCGCCGGCCTCGTCGGTATCGATGCCCGCCGCGTCAATGCCGTCGCAACCGCGATCACCATGGGCACCGTAGGCATTGCCGGCGCTTTCCTGGCCATGCGGGCGACCTTCAACCCTTATTCGGGCGGCCCGCAACTGCTGTTTGCCTTCGAGGCGGCCGTCATCGGCGGCGCCGGCTCGCTCTGGGGAACCTTGGCAGGCGGCATCGTGCTCGGGCTTTCGCAATCGATCGGTGCCCAGATCCATCCGCAGGGTTTCCTGATCGGCGGCCACGTCGCCTTCCTTCTCGTTCTTTTCGTGCGGCTGCACCGTTTCGGTTTCCCGGGCCTCGGTAAAATCCGCACGCTGCTTCGGAGCCCATCATGAGCACGATCGCACCCCGAATTTCCATCGAGCGCTGGACCTCATCCTCGCGAATGACCTTGGCCGCCATGATCGTCGTAATTGGGCTTCTCGCCGCCATGCCCGCCATATCGAGTGACGGCGTCACCGATCGCATGACGACTCTTTTCATTTATGTGATCCTGGCGGCGATGTGGAATGCGCTGGCGGGCTTCGGCGGCCTCGTTTCCGTCGGCCAGCAGGTCTTCTTCGGACTTGGCGCCTATTTCACCATTCGTTTGGCGGATGCCGGGCTTGATCCCTTTATTTCGTTGATTGCCGCCGCAATTGTCACCGGCGCGATATCGCTGCCGCTCTCATGGCTGATGTTGCGGTTGAAGGGCGGCGAATTCGCCATTGGCATGTGGGTGCTTGCCGAGCTTGCCCATCTGCTCGTCAATCTCGACCGGCTCATTCAGGGCGAAACAGGAACCTCGCTGATCTCGCTCAATGCCTATGATAGCGGCATTCGGCGCGTGGCGATCTATTGGCTGGCGCTTGCGGTCATGGTCGGGCTGCTAGGCGCGCTCTTTGCCCTGATGCGCAGCCGGACAGGGGCCGCCATGCAGGCGATCCGCGACAATGAGGACGCGGCAGCCTCCGTCGGCGTCCGCGTCGCGGCGACGAAACGGCTACTCTTCGTTCTTGCCGCCTTCGGCATCGCCGTTGCCGGGGGGCTGTGGCTGGCAACGGCGGTTACCTTCCAGCCCAAGACCTATTTCAGCGTGCAATGGACCGCCTACATGATCTTCATGGTGCTGGTCGGCGGCATCGGCAAGTTCGAGGGTGCGATCCTCGGCGCCATTCTCTTCTTCGTCATCGAAACCGTCTTCGGCGGAACGGGTGTCTGGTACTTGGTCGGCCTGGGCGCGGCCGCGGTGATCTTCTCGCTCTATTTGCCGCGCGGCCTCTGGGGGGAGATCGAACGCCGTTTCGATCTGCAGCTCCTGCCCGTCGGCTACCGGCTGACCTTTTCCGATCTCCTCAAGGATAAACATTAACGGCGAGCTTTCGCTGCTTTCATAGAAAGGTGAAATCATGCTTTTCGGCAAGACCATCCTCATTACCGGGGTTGCCTCGGGCATCGGCGCGCGTGCCGCGGAACTCGCGGGACAGATGGGAGCCGACGTTATCGGCGTCGACGTCCGCGAACCATCATCGGGCATCAGCTCCTTCATCAAGGGGGATATTTCGAGCGCCGCCGGTGTCGAGGACATAGTCAAGCAGCTGCCCAATCGCATCGACGCGCTCGCCAATGTCGCCGGTCTCTCCGGAAATACCGGCGTCACGGCGACGTTGGCTGTCAATTTCTACGGCCTGCGCGCCCTTTCGGAAGCCCTCGCGCTCCGACTGCGCGAGGGTGGAGCGATCGTCAATGTCGCGTCTATCGCCGGCTATGGCTGGCGCGCCAATCTGGAGCGGGCAAAGATGTTGACTGGAATCCAGGGTTTTCCGGATGTCGCCACTCTCGTCAGCGAACATGGATTGAAGAACGACGAGGGCTACCCGCTCTCCAAGGAGTTGCTGCTGCTCTGGACGATGCGAGCCGCACATCAGCCGCTCTTCAGGGAGCGCGGCATTCGCGTCAATGCCGTCAGCCCCGGCCCCGTGGAGACGCCGATCCTGAAACAGTTCCGCGCCGTGCTGGGTGATGCCCGCGTCGACAGCGATATCACCCGCGTCGGTCGGGCCGGTAGGTCGGCCGATATCGCGCCCGCGATCCTGTTCCTTTGCTCGGACGGTGCGCGCTGGATCAACGGCGCCAACCTTCCGGTCGATGGCGGGCTGGAAGCCTCCATCAATGCCGACGTGGTCGGATTCTAGAATATTGCCCTCATCAGGAGACAAGAGATGAACATTTCCCTTCTCATCAACGGCGCTGACCGCCCAGCGGCCAGCGGCCGCACCTACAACCGGCTCGATCCCTTCACGGGTGAGCTGGCAAGCACGGCACCGGCGGCGGGGCTGGAGGACGTCGCAGCGGCCATCGAGGCCGCTTCCAACGCCTTTTCCGCCTGGTCGAGCACAGGTCCCGGTCGGCGGCGCGCGATCTTGGCGAAGGCGGCCGATATCATGGACTCCAAGGTCGGCGAGTTTACGAAATTGATGATGGAAGAGACGGGGGCGACGGCGCCCTGGGCCGGCTTCAACGTCATGCTTGCGGCCAATATTCTGCGCGAGGCGGCCGCCATGACGACGCAGATAGGCGGCGAGATCATCCCCTCCGACAAGCCCGGCACGCTCGCCTTGGGCGTGCGCCAGGCTGCCGGCGTCTGCCTGGCAATCGCGCCCTGGAATGCACCCGTGATCCTCGCGACACGTGCCATTGCCATGCCGATTGCCTGCGGCAATACCGTCATCCTCAAGGCATCCGAGCAATGCCCCGGTACGCAGCGGCTGATCGGAACCGCGCTGACCGAAGCCGGTATGCCTGCCGGCGTCATCAACGTCATCACCAATGCACCCGAAGACGCGCCCGGTATCGTCGAGGCGCTGATTGCCCACCCGGCTGTCCGTCGCATCAATTTCACCGGCTCGACCAAGGTCGGCAAGATTATCGCCGAACTCAGTGGCAAACATCTGAAGCCGGCGCTGCTCGAGCTCGGCGGCAAGGCCCCGCTTGTCGTGCTTGAGGATGCGGATATCGATGGAGCCGTCAACGGGGCGATCTTCGGCGCCTTCATGCATCAGGGCCAAATTTGCATGTCGACCGAGCGCATCATCGTGCATCAGGCGATCGCGGATGCCTTCGTCGTCAAGCTGGCGGCGCGTGCGGCAGCATTGCCCGCCGGCGATCCGCGCGGTCATGTGGTTCTCGGCTCACTGATCAGCCTCGAATCGGCCAAGAAGATGGAAGAGCTGATCGCCGACGCGCAGACCAAGGGAGCCAAGCTTGTGGCCGGCGGCAAGCGCGACCACACCGTGGTCGAAGCGACACTGCTTGATTTCGTCACACCCGACATGCGCGTTTATTCGGAAGAATCCTTCGGTCCGGTAAAGCCGATCATCCGGGTAGCGAGCGAGGACGAGGCGGTGCGTGTCGCCAACGACACGGAATACGGCCTGTCATCCGCCGTCTTCAGCCGCGACGTGCAGCGGGCGCTTGCTGTCGCCGGCCGAATCCAGTCTGGCATTTGCCACATCAACGGTCCAACACTGAACGACGAGGCGCAAATGCCGTTCGGCGGCGTGAAGGGCAGCGGCTACGGCCGCTTCGGCGGCAAGGCTGCGATTGCCGAGTTCACCGATCTCAGATGGATCACCATCGAGGATTCGGCGCAACATTATCCCTTCTGAGAAACCGGGCGGCGTGCATGCGAACGCCGCCCAACCCTAGATTTCGTAGTGAAACAAAACCTATTGGGTTGGCTAGTTTCCTCATGATGGGGTCGCGGACAGACATTGAACATGGCTTCATGCCGATATCAATGAGCATCGTGCCGAGCGGGATTTTATAGCCGCCCCTCACGAGTCTACAAACTCAAGTTGATTTGGATTGCTTCGAAAGACACCGCCCGATTAATCGTCTTCCATCGCTATGGAGGTCCTGACCTTGCCCCAAGTTTTATCCAGTTTTGAGTTCGCTCCAGCGGTTTATTTGAAGTGCTCCCCGAATTTGGGCCAGCGGGCGCTGGAATTTTCCGGGGTTAGGGCTCAAGCCGGCGGGGGTGCCGATGAGCCATTCATGAGCGAAATCGGAACCTTGTTGCCGATCGCGCTGTGTGGCCGGAACTCGTTATAGTCTCTACGCCAATCCTCCATCTTCGAACGCGCGTCGTCATCCGCCATTGCGTCGCAATGGCGTGGGCACATGAACCAATGAGCGTTCAGGCACTCGGCGCGAAACTTGCCGTTAAATGACTCGATGTAGCTGTTGTCTGTCGGTTTGCCTGGGCGCGAGAAGTCGAGCACGACACCCTTGTGGTAGGCCCAGAGATCAAGATCTCGGGAGATGAATTCACTGCCATTATCGACACGAAGGACGCCGGATAACCGACTTGCCGGCACACCCGCTCAAGCGTCTGCACCACGTCTTCGCCTCGATAGCTGAAGCGGGCATCGACTGCTGGCGAGAAGCGCGAGAAGGTATCGACAACCGTCAATACCCGGATTTTGCGGCCCGTGGCCAATTGGTCATGAACGAAGTCCATGGCCCAAACATGGTTGGAATGGGTCGCCTCCGTGCGATCGGGCCGGAATTATTATTCGCTGGGTCTACGTACCGCTTGCGAGTTTCCAGCATTTTTAAAGGGCCGGAAATAGCGCCAACTGAGATGGTTTTCCTTTTTCCGTCAGCAAACTTCGCTTTGCTTTTAAACGCAAAAATGCGCCGGCTGTTCAGATCGCGAGCTCCATACTCAAGCAGGAATGACCTAAAGTCATCCGGCAGGCGAACATGTTCCATGTCCTCGAAAAGCTGTATATCTTGCTCGGTAATCGGCTTCTTGGGCCTTCCCATTTCATCCGGTTGCGCAAGTAGGTCCGAAAGCTCTTCGTTCATTTCGAGACTCATAAGAATTACGGTGACAGTGCACTAAATTTTGGTTCTCCAGCCGCAATGAGACGGGTCATCGGGTGTGCCAATTAGGGCGCGTTCTTATTTAAACGAACTATCACCGTAACTCAGGCTTCAATAACCTCGTCCTATGAATTTACATAGCGCATGTAGTTCTGATCCCTTTTTTCACGCATTTACGAACCATTCGACGGAATCCAGCTATCAAGCATCGCGGTTTGCGAAAATAAGGTTCGACGGAAATGTCCTTCGGATGCACACGCTATTTCTACACTATGCGGATGCCGCCTCGATCAATCGTCCTCCATGGCGATGGAGGTCCAATTATCGAACAGATCCCAGAAATCCATATCGGTCATAGGCTCGTCATCATCGACCCAAAGAAGCAACCCCTCCGGATCATCATCGACAGTGCTGCTAAGATTGATATAGCCTTGTCCCTTTCCACCGCTGTTGAATATATGAAAATAATCCTTCGATTTGACAGTCTCAAAGAGCTTTGAAGAAGGTTCCGTCCAGTATTCATTGCCATCCTTGCCTATCGGGCGGATTTCTCTTTCTGGCAACAAACCACCCATAGAATGGAAGTCGCAGAAGCCGTCGAGCATTTTGTAGAAGGCTCCAACACTTCCCCCGAACCTGGGTTTAACAGTCGGCGCAAATCCCCTGTAGGATAAAACCTGATCGCCCGCTTGCCGGTCGGCAACGAGCACCACATCATCGCGCACTTTGACGAGATAGGCGTCCGTCGTTCTCTGCAGAAGTAAACTACTCGTCTCCGGCATGTGAACAAAAACTTGGCGCACCAGCGCCTTGAAGGCTTCCAATCTCCTGCTTTGATCCGCAATCGCAATGTCCGTCCAAAGAAGCGGCAACGAGCGCCCGATATCTGCGACATCGAGGACGATATGATAGTCATTGCCCCAAAAGCGTGAAAGATAGGTATCGTTCATTTAAGACCTCGGGAACGTTATTGGCTCCATCAGGCTTGTCATCTCAGTATATTAGAAATCGCCCTTTCGGAAACACGCCGGAAAAGCCGCAGGGGAAGTGACCATTGAAATAATAAAACGAAAGAGAAGAGAAAAATCCTGGTTCGACCAGATCGGAATATTCAGCTTCCATGCACAAATGGAATATGTCCCATCTGACGCAACTCAAAAATGAATCAGGCAGTTTGTTCGATGTTGCGATATGTTCTGACTTAACTCTCACCAGAGCATCAGAAAGTGGTTTTACAATTTTGAGAACCGCATTCCACTGATTGAATCTCTCCTTACTCTTCACTCTAATTTGCGCCGTTAGTTGATTGGCGGCTTCCAGAGTAAGGTTCTCCCACTCGAGCGCCGAGCAGGCTTCGATGGCCTCGTCCCATGAATTTAGATAGTTCGCGTAGTTCTGATCTCTTTTCCCGACGTTGGCGAACCATTCGACGGAATCCAGCTTATCTAAGGTCGCGATTGTGCGAGGATGGGGTTCGGACAAAATGTTCTCCGGGTTCACATGCTTTTTCCACACCATGCGGATGCCACTGAGCGCTTACAGGTCTGATGCCGTAACTGGAATGACCTCGTCGACGATATTCTGACGCCCGTCGATTTCGACCGCAAATGAATAGTGCAATGAGCTAGGAAGTCGAGCGAGTGAACTAGTCAACTCGTTTTTCGATAGGAGGTTGCAATATTAGGAAGCTTGGGATTTTCGCGCAGATAGATTTCCGCTTCCGACAATTGACCATGAGCCTTGCGCAGTTGCGGTAAAAGCTGATGCCTATTCTCATCCTGGATGAATCTATGGGCGTCGGACGACGTGGCTCCCATCAGGATATTCCAGATGGCCTCCGGGGCTTTTCGCCTTTCGAGAAAGAGCTCATTCGCATTTTCCGGCATTTCAACGCCTGCCAAACTATATAGCTCGTGCAGATCATGTGGCAGCGGATCGGTTTCCTTGCGACTGGTCAAATCCATCAACAGCCCAACATCCAGCGAGAAGGGTGAAATGACGCCCGTTCCTGTTCCAGAGATCGATCGTTCCCAGGCTCGAATATCCAAAAGCGGCGAAATCCTTACTTTGTAGGTTTGGCGCTTCGGCTAATATAACTGCGAGAAAATCGTCAAACATGAACGGCATGCACAACCAATAATTACGGTCTGCGTAATGCCCGACGCCGTGCTTCGCCCAGAAAGCTATCAAATCCGCCGGAAGCCTGTCGTGGGCCTTATTGGCCTCTGCTTCCAAAATCCGCTTCGCCTGTCGCGGCTCTCCTCGCGTTGCAAGAAATTCGACGGCTGACATATGACCTCGCTAAATTGCTCGCGCCAATGTCTATTCGGCGTTGGTAGCCGGTTCTCGTTCTTGCGACTTTCAGGCCTATCGAGGCAACAATTAGATGTCCGGATGCTTGATCCGCTCCCAAGCCTGACCGTCAAATCGGAAAATATCCTTTGACGCAACTACCCATAAAACATCTCCAGCGGATTGTGCGAAGAATGGCCCATTGTCAATGGATGCAGGATCATCGCGGCTGCTGAGGCGAGGCAGGGGCGGCTGGAATCGGCGAAATTCGCCACTGCTTGGATCAAGCTCGTAAAGGCCGCCCGGCCTGACGCTCGCTGGCAAGACGAGCTTGCCGCGATAGGGCGTGATAGAATGAAACAGATTCAATCGCGTGTCGGCGTTTACCGGAGCGAAGCCGCGATTGCGGCTGCCATGCAAAATAACACCCTCACGACCGCAGACCAGACACTTTCGGAGTTTTCAATATAAATGCCCGTCAGCGCAGCTTCAGCCAGCGGAATATTGATTTCATGCAGTTCACTGCCGTCCCAGAAGCAAAGGACAGGCTTTGTTCGCTCAGTCCCACACACATAGATGGCATCTTCTGAAAAGCCCTTGATATCGTAGAAGACTACCTCCCGCGTACCTGGATTGAGAGCTTTCTGAATTATCCATTCTTTCCAGCCGGGCTGCCCCAAGCTAGGGCCACTCTCCAACAACCGCTTCTTTGCTTCAGGATCATTCAGTACCGCGTCAGATAGCATTCGCCAGTCATCGCGGCCGTGACGCACGTAGATCTGCCCACCCGCGCCACAAGCATACAACCGGTCGCCAATCTGAGAGATTTTCAAGATCTTGCCGTAGAATTTGGAGTCATCCGCCGTTGTGCCTGCACCGACAATCCGCTCCTGGAATCTATCGGGCGAAGCGAAGTGATAAACGTCACCTTCTGCCGACAATAGAACGAAATAGGACTGAGATGAATTGCGGTCATTAAAATAGACGACATCCTGAACGCTGAGCGGGAAATTTTCGTAGTACCAATATTCGCCAAGATCGGCCCGATGGCGGTACTGATAGGCGCGCGCGTCAGGTTGGTAGATTTCGGAATTCTCCACCACCGCGACAATGGAAAGCACATCCTCGGATGCTGCGCGCGCTCGGGATAACATTCTCATGCTATTGCTCGCCTTTCGAATGTGTCCCCGTAGCGCCGTCCTTTTCCGGCAAATACGCTAGAGATCCGGATGCTCAATGCGTTCCCACTCGGCTCCTTCCAAACGGAAAATATCCTTCTGACCAACGACCCAAAGAACGTCCGCGACCGCACCAGCATAGAAAATGTAGTCGCCACGCAGTTTCGGCAATGCGGGTGAAAATCTCTTCAGATCGGAGGTTTTTGGATCGAGCTCGAAGAGCCCACCCGGACGCGCGCTCGATGGCAAGACCAATTTGCCTCGATAGGGTGTAATCATATGAAAAAGATTATGCTGCGGTCGCAATGAAACCGGCGTAAAGCCGCGAGCATAGCTACCGTGCAGCAACACACCTTCTCGACCACAGATCCAGATACTGTCGGAGTTTTCTATGTGTATTCCGGTGAGAGCGGCCTCGGGAAGGTGGGTATTCAACTCATGCAGTTCAGCGCCGTCCCAAAAGCATAGAATTGGCTTTGTGCCTTCCTCTCCGCAAAGGTATATTGCGTCACCACTGACACCTTTTATGCAATTGAAATAGACATTGCGCGGCTCATCCTTTTCAGAATTCATCAACCAATCGAGAAATTTGGGATCAGTGGCATCGGGAGCTTCGGCAGCGACTTTACGATGAGCTTCCGGATCATATAGAAGCTTATCTGTCAAAAGACGCCAGTCATCGCGCCCGTCACGTATGTAAATTTGGCCGCCCGCTCCGACAGCATATAAGACGTTTCCTATAGACGCGATCGACAGTAGTCGGCCGTAGCCCTTGGCGTCATCGACCCAACTTCCGGCGCCATGAATTTTCTCGCGAAAATTGCCCTTCCACCATGCATGATAGACGTCGCCTTCAGAGGACATGTAAGTTAGATAGTCGGTCGTCGGATCAACATCCGGATTGCGGAACAACGTTATGTCCTGCATGTGGAAATTAAAGTTGTCATAATACCATTGTTCGCCAACTTTACCGTCATGCTCAAAACGGTAAATTCGGCAATCAGGATCATAAGTGTCTGATATCTCCTGCACTGCGTTGACAATCACGATACTTTCGGACCGAGCGCAGGCGCGGGTAAATTCGATCTTTAGCTTCTCGCTCATTATTTTGAATTCGCTCCCTCGGCACCAACGCCGTTGCCTCTATCTACTCCCTTTAAAAGGTCGCTCTGACAGATTCGCCGGTATGTCGCGCTGGACCCATTCTTGGCCGTCGAAAATGAAGTAGCGAAGGCCGTAGTCGAAAACGTAGAGCTTTTCGTTGCGGGCAAAAATAGCAGATGGCTGAATTCTCCGGGACCCGAGCTTAATCTTTACCTTCGGTGTGAAGGTCTTCGCGAGATGACCATCAAATTGGAATATTTCGGAATCAGCGATAAGAACTAGGTTGCGTTGCCAGAACGCTCCGCCAAAGAAGTTTTTTTCTCGATCGGGAACTGACGAAATCTCCGAAAGACCTCTTGGAGGGCCCCCCTCCATTACAAGTCCGTCCGAACCTATGACGTAGTCGCTACCGTTCACTCCGCTTACAAAACTCGCGACATAGGGGTAGTCGGATATTGCGCTGGCTATGCGTGGTGGCAATTCGTGCTTTTTCCAAGCATCAGGCCTGCCAGTGAAAAGCGTCGTCAGCTGAGGAAAGGCATTTCGTTCCGCCGACAGCTTTCTTTGAAGCGTGAGCACTTCGTCTCCGCTCATGTCCTTGCGATACAGCGGATGGCCCGGATAGAGATTAAAGTGCCGTGTATCTGCGGCCTGAGTTGCAACCACAAAGATATTGCCTTCGCCGTTGGCGCCAAGAATCGACCATTTTGGCTCGCGGTAGGGATATTCTGATTTCAAGGGCGGAGCCGCCTCTTCCCAGATTTCACCCTTGCCGAGTTTCAGGAAGCCATCGCTGCCCGCGACTAGCCAGCGGTCATCAAATGGAAGGATCGAGTTAAATTCAATGTCCGGCGCAGCCTCGGATTCGGCCCGGGTACCTGGAATGACTGAATGTTCCGACCCTTGAGGACCCACAACATATATGTCGCCGTTGAGGCTGATCGCCACATAGGACGGCGCTGCATCCTTATCCTTCGCAGGCAGCACTTGGATATCACGGAGCTCCCGCCGAACGTCTGAGCGAGAGAAGGTTTGTCCGATAACGTCACGCATGAGGATAATGGTATAGGGATCGTCCCAACGCGGACCGCCAACAAGAGCCGCGAAATAGCGATCGTTTTCCGCCATGACAGCGTGATACAGTTTCGGCTCCCACTTGCCGTATAGCTCTTCGAAATCTTCTTCATCTTCCAATATATCGGTCATAGCCAGATTTCCTTTGCTTACGGATAGTGCCCCTGGAGTAGAACATCAGCGATACGCCCTGTCGGGAGAGGCTTTTCCTTCGTGCGCCCAGGCGCCAATAATCCTGTTTTCTCCTTGACCTGTGCCTCGGCACGTGCGTTTGCTGCCTTGGCACAAGCCTTGTCGATACCCTTCGTGTTTAGCAATGCTTCTTGGGACTTGTCGAGAATATTAGCCATCAGAGCTGTGCCGGGATATTCAGGGTTGTCAATGCCCTTCATTAGGTTTCGAAGGTTTTCATGGACCCCTCCAGAACCTTCTTTTCTGCTATGCTGTGCTTCCGTCAGGCATATTGACTCACCCTCGCCTTCAGTCGGTGCGTTCGGAACGCGGTCTTTTGTTACCTTTCCGGGCCGATCTCCCAACCGATAAGTCATGTCAGCTACTACATGATGTGCATAGTCACCAGCTTCGGAACATTCCTTCTTGATCTCATCGTAGGGGCCAATCAAGCATTTCTTTCTGCGTTTCTTCTTGTCGTCGACGCGGGCGCCGGGATCGATCGGCGGAGGTGGAACAGGTTCAGGATTCGGATTTGGTTTCTCCTTCTTTTCCTGTTCCTCTTGGCGTCGCGCCTCGGCCATATCCTTGAGCTTCTGCTCGACCTCCTTCTCAGACAAACCCTGGAAAGGCGAAAGCAGACCTTTAACCTGGGCGTCTGACATTGTGCGCACGTCCATCGGTCTGCCTGCTATCGATGATAGAATATCATTTGCAAGCGGCACCCTTTCATCCGCATCAATAGCCAAACCGTATTTGCCTGAGAAATCCCACGTGTTGGCATCCAGGATATTGCCGAATGTCACTGGTTGACGACCACCCAGCAATTTGTCTCGCGTCATTATGGAAGCACCAGCCGGAGAAAGTATGACCCCAAGCGCACGGTTTTCCGCTGCCCTCTGCTCCGAAGGAAGATTCAACTCCCGAATGAGCTCTTCGGCTGCAATTCCGTAGATACCAAGGCGTCGCAGCAGCAATCTGCGCGCCGCTTGCCCGGCCGAGGGCAGTTGAGAATTGGGAATAGAAGGGGCAGGCGCTCTGGTTTGCCCTCCGGCGGTGGTTGCCCCCGGAGAAAACAGGCCTCCTCCCGCGTCCGTCATCGTACCCGTGTTCGCTTGCGCTAGAAGTATGGGCCGGCTACGCAATGAACCGGGTACGGGATCACCAATCGCAGGAGCCTGGTACGTTGCCATATCACGTACAAAGATAGCCTCTCCTTGCGTATTCTTGTTGTTCATCCAGAAGCGATCGAGGTGACGGATGACATTCGCCCCTTCCGCACGTACCTGCGCGGCGTGGCCAATCGGCTCGCAAATACTTTCGACTGTGCCCGATTTCACACCTTTTCTGGTTCCGGGGGCGTCACCATGCACATGGGTTGTACAGGAGCGCATCACCATGGCCTTCTTACCGGTGAAGCGCACCGACGGCGTATAATCGCGGTCATGGCCGCAATAATCCACGACCGGATAAGGGATCGGCACCACGGAAGAGCCGACGGGCGTCAAGCATACATCAGGCGAAAGCGACACGATCCGCGCTTCATCGATATCGCGGAGACCCTCGCGTGGCTGCTTCGTAGTCCAGGGATCGGGGTAGCCAGGTTCGCCGATATAATCGCCGCGCGATATGCTCATGCCAGCACCTCGGCTTGAGCATTTGACGAAACGCCCCCCAATTTGACCCGTGTCAACGTAAGCCTAGCATCCGCCGCTTCCGGAAGAGGAAACCGCGCCCTCCAGGTCAGCAACACGCGGTCGTCCGAGCGCCAATCGAAATGAACGCCATCAAGCTTCAGGACATGCCAATCGCCGATATCCTCGCGCATGCAATGAACGCCGAAGGTCAGGCCCGGCAATTGGCCCGTCGCCCGCGGTAAATCGGCATGCAGATTTTCGAGCTGATAATCCTCATCTCCCAGCAGATGCGGTGTCGCGATCAGGTCGGGATGGGCGCACTGCCAAAACAAAGGATCGAAATCATCAGGCAGCAATGGATGACGCTCGCTTAGCCAATGCTCGTCGTAAGTCCCGGAATGCTTTTGGCGAAAACGCCACCAGGGGGAGATCGGGCCGAATCCTTCCGGCTTTGCGGCAGCACGCCAATCCAGTCCCTCGTCGTTACCGCTCGTGATCTGCGGCGCCTGCACTGGAGCGGAGCCCGGCTCCATATCAAGATTGACGATGCCGCAGCCTAAAGGATTATATAGTTCGACGTCTGCGGGAATATCGGCGTCCGGATCACCTGTGCCCGGCACCTCGCCGCCATAGGCTTTCGACCATGTCATCGGCAAAACACTCACAGGCGTCGCCTCGGAAAGCCTCCAGTCCTTGAGCACGCGCTTCGGTTCTTTCGCGGAGAATCCGGCCCAAGCGTCGCGAACAACCGGTTTCCAGAAGCGCTCACCATAGACGCGCAGCTTTTTTTCGAGATGGCCGACACGCAGCGAAACCGTCCAATTTGTTGAAGGGCGACCTTCGGGTGCATAGGCGTTACCAAGGAATGTGACGTCCGTGCCCGGTTTTTCCGGCGTCAAATCGGTTTGTCGCAGTATGATGCCCTTATGGGGATCGCCATCATAAGCATCTTCCCACTGGAACTCTTCCTGCTCCCGCATGATTTCCAGCGGCTGGCCCTGATTATGCAGGAACGTGCCGCGAACAGCGACGACACAATCGAGCTTCCCGTCCTTATCGAATTGACGGAATGCCATCGCCGGAAAAGGCAGCCGATTGATCAATTCCATGAGATGCCTCAGTTCAAATCGATCGGCTTGCCACGCATTTGGAAATGACCGGTAGCGACGAAATTGAATGTCTTCCCAAGAATTATGACTTCGCCATTGGATTTCATGATGAACTTGGAGTCGCCGCATTCGATGACGAATTCCTCGCCAACCGCAATTTTCTTGAATTTGCCCACGCTCTCCAACGAGGTCTGGCCGACATTCGTAACCTTGCTCATGCCGATCTGCTCGGCTCGCGCAATACCGATCGTGTCGGATTTGAAGGCGCCGACAACGGTATTCATGATGCCCGGAAGCGGAAAGAGACCGCCTGCGGCGTCTCCAACGCCCGTGCCTGATCCGGCAAGATCTGTACCGGCATCAGCCCTCGGATTGGGTCCTGAAACAACGCCTTCCCGGCTGTCAAGCCCTCCTGCACCGAGGAAGCCCAGAGCGGAAGAGGCAACGGTGCCCGCAAATGCAGCAAGCCCCTCACCGCCGCCGCCAGCAATCTGCCCTGCTTGTGCGAGCAATCCGGCGGTGTGACCCGACAGTCCTTGCACCGCCCCCATCAGCGCCATGGCCATAGGCCCCGTACCGCCGACCACCGTATTCACCGATCCACCGATCTCGTGCTTCTGGTTGCCGCTCACCTCCACCGCGCGGTTTCCGCCGATGGAGGCGACTTCGTGGCGGTCGACGCGTTTGGTGCGGTCGTTGCGCACGCGCGTCGTCTGGTCCTTCTGGGCGTGGAAGAACATGTTTTCGCGGCCGGCATCGTCCTCGAAGGTCATCTCATTGAAGCCGGTGCCCTTATGCGTATTGGAGCGCAGGACCATGCGGGTTTTGTTGGCGGGAAGGTCGTAGGGCACGCTGTTGCTCGGGTTCGGCACCACGCCCGTCACCAGCGGGCGATCCGGATCGCCGTCGATGAAGGCGACCATGACTTCCATGCCGATGCGGGGAATGACCTGGCCGCCCCAGGTGCCGCCGGCCCAGCTCTGGGCGACGCGCACCCAGCAGGTGTCCGATCCGTCCTTCTTGGCGCGGCGATCCCAGGGATACCAGAGCTTGATGCGGCCATATTGGTCCGGATGGATTTCCTCCCCGGGAGGACCGGCGACGATTGCGACCTGCGTGCCGCGGATGCGTGGGCGCTCGGTCGTGCGATGCGGCGTCATCGGCACGCGCGACGGCACGGCTTCGAATTCGTTGGTATATTCCGGCTGATCCGCATTGGTTTCGTAAGAGGGATCGACCGCATAATGAGTGGCGCGAATGATCACATGCTCTTCATAGACATGTTCGGGATGCGCCACTTCGTAAGGCGTAAATCGCCGGCCGGCCTCTAATATGCGCGATGACGATCGGCCGACGACCCGATTATGGTCGGCCTCGCTCGCCTGCATGCGCAGCTTCTGCGCCCTCTCGGCTTCCGCAACGGATGAAATGCGGGCCGGATATTCGTAAAGCTCCCGCTTTATCGCGCCGGGCATCTGCACCAATGACGGCGTGGTGGTGCCCGGCACCATTTGCGGTGTCTCGAAGTTCCAGTCGGCGCCGGCACGCTGGCCTGGAACATAGGCGTAATGCTTCGTCCAATCGCTGATGTGATTGCGGTCTGTCGAGCCTTGGGCAAGGCGCACGCGCCCC
Organism: Rhizobium sp. AG207R; assembly: GCF_027109195.1. Classification (NCBI taxonomy): domain Bacteria; kingdom Pseudomonadati; phylum Pseudomonadota; class Alphaproteobacteria; order Hyphomicrobiales; family Rhizobiaceae; genus Rhizobium; species Rhizobium sp. AG207R. Next base: position 200,753 of record NZ_JAEPVT010000001.1, on the reverse strand, counting down.
TCTCCCTGCGCCGACGGAGACGGGCCGGCCCATGAGTTGGCGCCATCGGCGACATGCAGCCGGTGGCTACCCTCTTCATGCGAAAACCAGTAGAAGAGACCGTCTTCCTCGAAGCGGCGCGTCAGATAATCCAGATCCGTTTCGTTCCACTGCACGGAATAATGTTGTGGCGGCGGCGGTGTGACGACGCCGGACACATCCGGGGCGGGAATTCCGTGTTCGGAAAACAGCGTCTCGACAATATCGATACTGGTCTTGTCCATCCAGATGCGGCAGTCGGAGCGCTGCGATAGCAGCCACATCTGCGGTTTCAGCACCATCGAATAGGAGCGCAGGCCGCGCGTGATCGGTGGCCCCTCCTGAAGCGCGGTGACCAAGCCGTTGAACGGGCGGCGAACGCCATCCCCACCGCCGTCATCCTGCTGGACTTCCAGGGATATATCGATCAGTCGACCGATCAGCTCCTCCGGCTTGATGACTTCACGCTTGGCGCGTACGGAGAGGCGGATGTCGAAAAGCGACGAAACGCCTTCCGTGATCATCACTCGCTCCGGCAGGAGTTGGTCCGTTCCAAGCGGTGAGGAAACCCTGAGGTTTCGGGTCGCCTGGATGAAATCATTGGCCGAGGGCTGATCGTTCATCTGCGCTTATCCTACCAATGAGCTTGCCGACCCTACGGTGCCGGTACTGCCGATCTGCTGTTTGCGGCCGCCAACCAGATAGACGATTTGGAACAGGGTGCCGTTCGGCAGCGTCTCGTGCATGCCCGGGCCATAGAGTACTTGCGGGGTCAGGATCTTGCCGATATCGGCGCGGTTCGGCACTGTGCCAAGCAGATAGGCACCGCGCGCCATCAGGACCCGTGTTTCGCCGTCGGTGACGGAATAATTGAATTGCGCAACGAACACCGAATGATGGTTGGTATCCATCTCGCGAATGATATGCGCCTCGTTGTTGCGCAGCCATCGCTGGAGCCAATGCGTCAGCGACATCTCGTTGGCTTTTTCGGAGAACATCCGGAAAAGCGATGCGGCGGCTCCCATCGCCTGACCACGCGCCGCGAATTCGCGCGGGCCGCTTTGATAGGAAAAGTAGTCGTAGGACGGCCCGCGGCCTGCGCGCTTCACGGGCGGAAGATCGGCCTGCTTCACGGGCTCCATTTGCAGTGCCGCTGACGAAACGGAAAAATCTACCATGGCGACCTCTTTTGAGGGACGTTTGCCGAAACATGCCGATCGCAACAAAGCACGATCTGGCAGCGGACGCGCTTCCGGCGCGCTGATGCCAGCGCGCCGGAAAACGATACTGATGTTAGGCAGCCTTGGTCGTTGCCAGGTCGTAGGATGCGATCATCGGCGACTGCGGCGTCTGCGAGTCGTCGTAAGGCGTGTACTTCACTTCCATCTTGGTGAAGTTGAGCTTGATCGTCTCGACCGGGCGGTCGCCGTTGGAATCGACCGAGTAGCTGGCGATCAGCGTGTTGGTAAGCGTGTACTCGATGTAGGTATCGCCCGGGTTGCCGGTCGTTACCAGATGGATCACGGCCTGCTTGCCGGTGCGGCCCGAGCATGCTTCCTGGAACAGCTTCGTCGACGAGGAATCGCTGACCTTGGTCAGGATAACTTCCGAAACGGTCGGCTCGGAAGCTTCGCGATTGGCAGCCGAGCCGGCTGACGTCTTCATGTTGCGCGAGACATTCCAGTGGATGACTTCGATGTCCATCCACTTCTTGTGCTGCTCGTGGGTTGCATCACCCTGAATTCCGTCGATCTGCAGATAAATCGGCATGCTCTGAACTCTCCTGTTGAGATTTGAATTCGCCCTGTCGCTGCAGGGCGGGGTTACCCTTCCGTCTAATGCCGCATCCGGGCGCTGTGTTCGTCCGGGGCTGCTTTATTCGCCGTGCCGCCTTCCTCGGGGCCAGCGAATTCGTGGTCACCCACCGGATCCTCCTCGACGAGAAAGCGGTGATCGTGAAAGCTGATGGTGATGCCGCCAACCTTGCGCCCCTGCGCAACCGCGTCGAGGAAGAAGGTCGAAAGCTCGGGCAGAAGATCGCGGCCAATCATGGTTTCGATGGCACGCGCGCCCATCTCGCTCGCCTTGGCGCGGCCAACCAGCGCCTCGCGGGCTTCGGGGGCGAGCGAAACACTTGTGCCGTACGAGGCGGCGACGCGATCACGGATGCGGCCGATCTGAATGTCGACGATCCCGCTCAGCGTCTCGCCGTTCAGCGGCATGAAGGGCAGAACGGTCGCGCGGCCGATAAAGGCCGGCTTGAAGTGTTTCTGCAATTCGGGAAGCAGTAGTGCTTCCAGCGCCTCGCCCTCAGGCATAGTTTCCGGGTCTGCCGCCAGGGCCGCCAGCAGTTCGGAGCCGGTATTGGCGGTCATCACGATGGTGGTGTTCTTGAAATCGATGTCCCGGCCCTCGCCGTCGCGCAGCGTTCCCTTGTCGAAAACCTGGTAAAATACTTCCTGGACGCCCGGATGCGCCTTGTCGATCTCATCCAGCAGCAGCACGCCATAAGGACGACGGCGAACGGCCTCGGTCAGGACGCCGCCCTCGCCATAGCCGACATAACCGGGGGGAGATCCGAGCAGCAGCGAAACCTTGTGCTCCTCCTTAAACTCGGACATGTTGATGGTCGTCAGATACTGGCTGCCGCCATAAAGAAGATCGGCGAGCGAAAGCGCCGTCTCGGTCTTGCCGGTTCCCGACATGCCGACGAGTAGGAAGACGGCGGGCGGACGACGTGGGTCGGAAAGGCCGGCGCGGGCGGACCGCATAGCGGCCGAAATCCGTGCGATCGCGTTATCTTGTCCGAGCACGCGCTCCTTCAGCCTTGCATCGAGCGTCTTGACGGTCTCGACCTGATCAGACAGCAGTTTGCCAACGGGAATGCCGGTCCAGCGCGCGACGATCCCGGCTATCACTTCCTTATCGACCACGCGGGGAACCAGAGGCGCCTCTCCGGCAACGTCGGCAAGGCTGCGCTCGGCCTGTATGAGAGCCGCGCGAGCGACCTCGACGGATGAGCCATTGGGCGGGAAAAGAGCGACGTTGCCGCCGCGCTGCCGAATGCCCTCTTCTACCTGCTGATCATCAGGACCGCCGAGCGCGGCTTCGATGCGATCGGCCTCAGCCGATAGCCTGATTTCGGCGTCGAGCTTGGCCTGTAGCCGTTCGATCTCACCTACCACCTCGACCTTTTCGCGTTCGATGATCGCAAGACGCTCGACGATATCCGGGCTCGGCGGCTCGGCTGAAAGCGCGGCGGCTTCAACCTCGAGCATCTGCTGCTCGTTACGCAATTCCTTGAGCGCCTCGGGAACGGTCTGCCGAGCCAGCGAGACGGCTGCCGCCGCGGTATCGATGAGGCTGATTGCCTTGTCGGGCAATTGCCGCGCCGGGATATAGCGCGCCGAGAGGCGGACGGCTGCCGCGAGCGCCTCGTCGCGAATACGTACCTTGTGATGAGCCTTGAAGCTGCCGACGACGCCACGCAACATGCGGATTGCGGTTTCTTCGTCGGGCTCAAGCACCTGAACGACCTGGAAGCGCCGGGTCAGCGCCGCATCCTTCTCGATATAGCGCTTGTATTCGCTCCAAGTCGTGGCCGCGATCGTCCTGAGCTCACCGCGCGCCAGCGCCGGTTTCAGAATATTGGCGGCATCCCCCTGCCCGGCCTGTCCGCCGGCACCAATCAGGCCATGCGCCTCATCGATGAAAAGGATGATCGGCTCCACGGAGGCCCGCACGGCCGCGACAACGCCGTGCAAGCGGCGCTCGAACTCGCCTTTGACGCCGGCGCCGGCCTGCAGCAGGCTGAGGTCGAGAAGAAGAATCCGTACCGGCTTCAGCATATCAGGCACGTTGCCGGACGCAATTTCCAGTGCCAGCGCCTCGGCAACGGCCGTCTTGCCGACACCCGCTTCGCCGACCAGCATCGGATTGTTCTGGCGGCGGCGCATCAGGATATCGATCACCTGGCGCAGCTCGCGATCACGTCCGACAACCGGATCTATACGGCCAAGCCTTGCATCCGCCGTCATATCGCGTGTGTAGAGGCGCAGGAATTCGTTCTCGCCGGCGGCGGTAACGGTTTCGGAATTCTCTGACAATGACGATGCGCCATCGGAAGCGGAAGTCGCGTTCAATTTTTTTTCGAGCGCGTTGCGATCAAGGCCGCGCAGCGAAGGCGCCATGCCCCGCGCCATGATTCGCAGCGACTGGTCGTCGCTCAACGCGGTCAAAAGATCGGCGACCGTGATGTGGCTCCGCCCACATTGGAGCGACGCGACAAGCCAGGCCTCGCGCATCAGAGCGAGCAAATTTTGAGAGAGCACCAGTGCGGCACCATCGCCTCTCGGCAGGTCGGCGATGGCGCTATCAAGCTCGGCGCGGAGCGCCGCGGAAGAAACGCTAAGCTCTTCAAACAAAGAGCTAACTTCGGATATATCCAGCAACGACAATATCCAATGTGCGACATCGACATTCGCATGGCGATCACGTGCTGCAAGCGATGCTGCAGCCTCGAGACCGACGCGCAATGCTGGCTCAAGCGTTCTGATCAGACGATTGAGATCGATGTTCGACACCTAGAAGTTTCCTCCCTCTGGTTACATTTCAACCACACGCTCCAAATCGCGGCAACAACTAGGGCGGTTATTTCCATACGTCCAGATGGACTACAAAAAATTTTTCACGTGGTCAAAAAATGGAATCGTCATAAATCTGTTGCAGAATAGACATGGTTGACAAAGGAATATATCGACCTAACTATCACGCCCTCTAACGATGTAGTTCATGATATGGAGTTAATTCCCTGCTGAACGTTCGCGACATAGAAAATCCATTTGAAGAAAACGCGCCGTGCGGAGAAAATCTGCGCAATAATACTTCTATGCGTGAAATATACTATAGAATAAAGGATGCAAGAAACCAGGCTCGCGCGGCGGAACGAGGTATATCGCCGGGTGAAAATATTAGCGTTTCGCCTCTTTGGACAGATGTCAGCAATCTCGGATTGCAGATTATTTCTTCAAAAAGTAAGGACCTCGAAGTATTAGCATGGTTGGCTGAAGCGGAATTACGTCTGCGCGGTTTCGAAGGGTTGCGGGACGTCTATCATGCAATCGCGTCGCTTTTGGACAAGCATTGGGAGAAATTTCATTCCGTCGGTGTCGACGATATCGAGGAACGACTTGCCCCGCTTTCGGGTCTCAATGGCATTGGCGGCGAAGGAACCATCATCCAAGCGATCAGGTTGTCGCCGCTCATTCCTGGCGCCAAATTTGGCCAGTTTTCCCTCTGGGACTTTCAGCTGTCGCAACGGCCCAACGAAGTGAAGCGGCGTGACGAGTTAAGTCAGGCAGTTCTCGATGCAGGCACGACGGCGATGAGTTCGCATCTTGAAACGGTCAATGGCTGCATTGCCGCCTTCGACCGGCTCGTATCCATCCTGAACGAGCGCTGCGGGCAGATGGCGCCGCCGAGTTCCAATACGCATAATGTTTTGCAGGAGGCGGCCTTGGCGCTTCGCTCTCTCGCCGGCATCGAATCGTCTGAGGCCGTGGCTGCGATGGAACCGCAGCCGGAGGACGGCGAGCAGGTGCAAGTGCGTCCACGCGCGTTGAGCGCTGAACAGATCGGCTCGCGCGAGGAGGCCTTCGAGCTGCTGCTTGCCGTGGCGCGCTACTTCCGCCGCACTGAACCCCACTCTCCGATCTCGATGTCGATCGAGACGATGGTCAGGCGCGGTCGCATGGATTTTTCCGAACTACTGGCCGAATTACTGCCGGAGCAGCAGGCTCGCAACGCCGTGCTGACGGCGGCGGGCATCCAGCTGAAATCGAATAAGAATGGGTGAGAAATACAACCGTCTTCTTAACTTTTTGCAACCGGCCCTTTCCAAAGTCGAGTTGCGCCACATCTGTAGAGCGAATTTGCCGCTGGCATGGAAGGAGAAACTTTATGGCGAGTGTTCACGAAAAGCTGGAGCGAGTGCGCAAGCCCAGGGTCCACATCAAGTATGAGGTGGAGACCGAAGGTGCGATGGTCGTCAAGGAATTGCCTTTCGTCGTCGGCGTTCTCGGCGACTTCTCGGGTAACCCGACCCAACCGCTGAAACCGTTCGGCGAGCGCAAATTCGTTCAGATCGATCGCGATAATTTCGACGATGTCATGCGCCGCATGACGCCCGGCCTGAACATTTCTGTCGAAAACACGCTGGAGGGCGACGGTTCGCAGCTTCCCGTCTCGCTGAAATTCGAGAGCATGCGGGATTTCGAGCCGGGTTCCATCGTTAGTCAGGTCCCGGCGCTCAAGGCCCTCCTCGATGCGCGCAACCAGCTCCGCGATCTCATGAGCAAGGCCGACCGTTCGGAAGAGCTGGAGCGGCTGCTGGAAGACGTGCTCCAGAACAAGGCTGATCTTTCCAAGCTGATGTCCGAGCTCGGATTGGCCGAAAAGCCCGCCGCAAGCTGATCGTCGTCGGCGATCAGCCTAAGCCGATCGCCCAGTTTCGTTTCAAGCGGCCGATAACGACAGATTTGAACTCCATCGGTATCGCCCGCATTTCCGCAAGGATCGAAAAATGAGCGCTGAAAGCCAACTGAAGACCAAAGAGGCCGAGTTCGCGCCCGAGGAAAATCTGCTGTCGCAGATCGTGGCGGCCACCAGGCAGACCGAGCCCGATCGTGCGCAGGATCTCCTTAGAACGCTGACCGATCAGGCACTCAAGGGCACCGTCACCTATGACCGCAACCTGACGGTAACGCTCAACAAGGCCATTGCCGAGCTCGACCGGAAAATCTCCCGTCAGCTTGCCGCAATCATGCAGTCGCCCGAATTCACCAAGCTGGAAGGCAGCTGGCGCGGCCTACAATATCTCGTCAAGAACAGCGAGACCAGCGTCAACCTGAAAATCCGTGTGCTGAACGCTTCCAAGCGCGACGTTTCCAAGGATCTCGCAAAGGCAGTGGAGTTCGATCAGTCGCGGCTCTTCAAGTCGATCTACGAAGACGAATTCGGCACGCCGGGCGGTGAGCCCATGGGCGCCCTTATCGGCGATTACGAATTCGACAATTCCTTCGATGACGTGCAGACGCTGCAGGCGATTTCGTCGATCGCGGCCGCCGCTTTCGCGCCGTTCATTTCGGCCGCAAGCCCGCGCATGTTCGGCTTCGACGACTATCGCGAACTCGCCCGTCCGCGTGACCTGGAAAAGATCTTCGAAACGGTCGAATACGCCAAGTGGCGCAGCCTGCGCGAGAGCGAGGATTCGCGCTTCGTGACACTCGCCCTCCCCCGCGTGCTTGCCCGCATGCCCTATGGCCCGAAGACCAATCCGATCGACGACTTCGCTTTCGATGAAACCGATCATTCGAAGACCGGCGAGCTCGAGCACAATTCCTACTGCTGGATGAATGCAGCCTACGTGATGGGAACGCGGCTGACGGATGCCTTTGCCCAGAGCGGCTGGTGCACGGCGATCCGCGGCGCGGAAAACGGCGGCAAGGTCGAAAACCTGCCGATGCACATCTTCTCGAGCGACGATGGCGACCTCGACCTCAAGTGCCCGACCGAAGTCGGCATCACCGACCGTCGCGACGCCGAACTCGGCAAGCTGGGCTTCCTGCCGCTCTGCCATTACAAGAACACCGATTACGCCGTGTTCTTCGGTGCGCAGACGACTCACAAGCCGAAGGTTTACGACAAGCCTGAAGCAACGGCCAATGCCGCGGTTTCCGCGCGCCTGCCCTACATGATGGCCACCTCGCGCTTTGCCCATTATCTGAAGGTCATGGGCCGCGACAAGATCGGCTCCTTCATGGAAGCGCAGGATTGCGAGAACTGGCTCAACCGCTGGATCGCCAACTACGTCAACGCGAACGACGATGCAGGCGAGGAATCTCGCGCCAAATATCCGTTGCGCGATGCCAAGGTGACCGTCCAGGAAGTTCCGGGCAAGCCGGGCTCCTACAACGCCGTCGCCTGGATGCGCCCCTGGCTGCAGATGGAAGAGCTGACCACGTCGCTTCGCATGGTCGCGCGCATTCCGAGCAAGAACTAGGAGGGGCGGCGCGGCGATCTCCTCGCCGCGCGCCTTCAGTCAGCGCCATGACCGTGACAACGACGGAACCGAGAGCAGCCTGGCCGCGTCAGGTGCATCGCGTGATCGCCATGATCGACGATGCGCTCAACAAGCAGGTCAATGCCATCTTGCACCATCCGGACTTCCAGGCAATGGAAGCGCGGTGGCGCGGACTTGCCATGCTGATGCGCCACACCGGCCGATCGGAAGAGGTGAAGGTCAAGATCCTCAGCGTCAGCTGGGCTCAGCTGACGCGGCATCTGGAGCGGACGACGGAGTTCGACCAGAGCCATCTCTTCGAGCTGATCTACAGTCGCGAATTCGGCATGCCCGGTGGAGAGCCGTTCGGTCTGTTGATCGGCGACTACGAGCTTTCTCCACAAGATCGGGTCAGCAGCGATACGGTCGGCGCGCTCACGCAGATCGGCATGGCCGCCGCCGCTGCCTTCTGCCCGTTCGTAGCCGCCGCCGCACCACAGGCCATCGGCCTGCAGGATTTTGACGAGCTCAATCGCGTCCAGGATTTTTCCTGGCTGGCCTATGATCCCACCCGCATCCGCTGGAATGGGCTTCGCGCGCGCGAGGATTCCCGTTTCCTCGGGCTGGTCGCCCCACGGATCCTGATGCGCGCGCCCTATGAGGCGTTTTCGCGCGAGCGCGACGATCGGTTCCCTTTCCGCGAAAGCATCGCAGCCGATGGCAGCACCTTGCTTTGGGGCAATGGTGCCTTCGCTTTCGCGATGATCGTCATCCGCAATTTCATCGAAACCGGCTGGTTCGCCGATATTCGCGGCGTGACGCAGGACGCCATCGATGGCGGCATGCTGAGCGCGGAGGAGCTCGCTCCCTATGATCTCGGCATCGAAAGCAACGGGTTGTCGCAACAGGCTCCCGTCGAAATACGTCTGACCAGTGGACAGGAGCAGCAGTTGTGCGAGCTCGGCATCGTCCCTGTAGCTACGACATATCTCTCATCGTCGGCGATCTTCAATTCCAATCAGTCCCTGCATGCGCCGCCGCATTATTCGAGCGAGCACGCCCGGCAAAATGCCCGCATAGCTGCGATGCTGCAGTATGTGCTGTGCGCCTCGCGCTTCTCGCACTATCTCAAGGTCATCATGCGCGATGACATCGGCAAGCTGGCCGATAGCGCCTCTATCGAACGCAAGCTGAACGATTGGCTGTCAACCTACACGCTTGGCAACGACGACGCCGACCTGTCGCTGCGCACGCGTTTCCCGTTGCGCTCGGCCGGCATCAGCGTCGATGAAATTCCCGGCAAGCCGGGCATGTTCGCCTGCACGGTACGGCTGCAGCCGCATTTTCAGCTCGACGACGTCTCGACAAGTTTTCACCTCATCGCGGAAACGGCGAATGCGACCTATGCATTCTCCCGCCCCGCGAACACGCAAAGGATGTCCGCATGACGCTCTCCGCCAGGATCGCCGAAGCTCTTAGCGAAAACGCGCTCGACGACGCAATTGAGCAGGCGAAGGCACATGTAAAGGCAGCGCCGACGGACAAGGATGGCAGGCATATTCTGATCGATCTTCTGATCCTTGCCGGTGATTACGCGCGAGCCGATGCGCAGTGCAATATCGCGACAACATTCGCGCCGGAAGACATGATGGGCTTCGCTATGCTGCGCAACCAGCTTCGTGCGATGGCTGCACGTTTGGCCTGGTTCGAGGAAGCGGCGGTGCCGGAATTCCCGAACGGCCCGACGGCGCTCGATCAGGCGACCATGAAGGTGGCGATCGCCCATCGCGACCATTCTTCGGATACGGCCGCGGCACTGCAGTCCCTTGAGGCGATCAGGGGTGAACGGCCATTGCGCTGGAATGGTCAACTCGTTTCGGACCTTCGCGATCTAGATGATCGGATCCCGCATGCTCTTGAGGTCATCATGACCGGCGGCTCCTATCTGTGGATCGACTTTTCCAGGATTGCCGCGCTTCGCCTTGAGCCGATTGCCCGCCCCCGCGATCTCGCTTTCCGCAGGGCCGAGCTTGAGCTCGTGGACGGCGCTAGCGCACCCGTGCTGCTGCCGGCGATCTATCACGGCACGACAGGCGCCAAGCTGCTGCTGGGCCGCGAGACCGAATGGGTCGACGAGCCGACGGGCATTACGACCGGCCGCGGCCAAAAGTGCTTCCTGGCGGGCGACGATCTGGTTTCCTTCCATGATCTGAAGTCGCTGGAAGTTGCTGCAAACTCTGCCGGGACGAGGCGCGCTGCCCATGGCTGATCCGTTGGAGCGCTACAGGCCGCGAGAAAGGATCGTCGCGAGGTCGATCATCGATCGACTGATCGACGGGGACCCCGATCGCCTGCAGGATCCACCGCTGACGGCGGCCGAGCAACTGCGCGAACTGCGCGAATGCATTCGCCGCGATCTCGAAGCTCTACTCAACACGCGCCGCCGGCCGACTGCTCCGCCCTCCATTTACGATGAACTCGGCGATGCGCTGGTGTCCTTCGGCGTCGATGGCATGGTCTCGGCAAATCTCGTCACCGATGAAGCCAAGAGCCGTCTCGCACGCCTGATCGAGCGGCGCATCACGCTGTTCGAAACGCGGCTTTCCGATGTGCAGGTGAGTATCCTCAAGAGCCGCGGAAATGGCGAACGAGCCTTGCGGCTGCGCATCCACGCAACCTTCCGCGTGCATGAGGGTATGCCGCCGATCAGCTTTGAATCGACGATCGACCCCTCCACTCAGCGCTTCCTGGTGGAGGCCAATAATGGCTGACGGCTTCCTGCAGCGTTACAACGACGAGCTGGCCGCGATCCGTCGGCGTGCGGCACGTTTTGCCGACGCTTTCCCTAAAATCGCTGGTCGTCTACGCCTGACGGGCGAGGTTGCGGACGATCCGCATGTCGAACGGCTGATCCAGAGCTTTGCTTATTCCGCCGCCCGCGTGCGCCAGAAGCTCGACGACGAGTTTCCGGAACTGACGGATGGGTTGCTGGAAACTCTTTATCCGCATTATCTCGCGCCATTGCCCTCGATGAGCATCGTGCGCTTCACGCCAAGCAGCACGCTAACATCGGTGCAAACCCTGCCGCGTCACACCGAAATCTTCGCGGAGCCGATTGGCGGCGAGAGCTGCCGCTTCCGCACGACACAGGATACGCTGGTCGCGCCGATCGAGATCGTCTCGGCTTCGCTGACTGGCCACCCGATCAGCGCGCCGCCCTCCCCTCATGCAGGTGCGGCCGGTTGTCTTCGCCTGTCGATCCGGGCACGAGATGCCAACAAACCGCTCAGTGAGATCGGCGTGGACAGGCTGCGGCTTCATATCGGTTCGTCCTGGCAGCAGGCCGTCGCCATTTACGAGCTTCTCGTCAATCACACGCTCGGCATCGCACTTGCCCACCACGCCGATGATCGAGCGCCGGTCACGCTGCCGGCGGCCGCGCTCCGCCCGGTCGGCTTCGAACCGGACGAGGCGATCCTGCCCTATCCCAACTCAAGCTTCACCGGTTATCGTCTGCTGACGGAATTCTTCGCCTTGCCGCAGAAATTCCTCTTCATCGATATCGTCGGCCTGAAGGCCTGGCGTGGCGAAACGCTGGAAATCTTCATTTATCTCGATGAAAGCAGCGTAAAGCTGGAGCGCGCCATCTCCGCCCGGGATTTCGTCCTGAATGCCACTCCGATCGTAAACTTGTTTCGCCAGAGTTGCGAACCGATCGCACTCGACGGTGCGCGCACCGAATATCGCGTGCTTCCCGATGCTAGACGGCAGAAGACGCGGGAGATCTATACGATCGAGAAGGTGGTCGTGTCGGCGCGCACTGGGGACGAGGAAGAGTGCCAACCCTTCTTCGGTCGCAGCCTGAAGGGCGGAGCCTCTACGCTCTTTTGGCAATGCACGCGCCGCTTTGACGCCGATGACCATACCTCGGACATGGAAATCGCGTTCGTAGACCGCGCTCGCCGGGCAAGCGGTCCGCTTGACAAGATCGCCAGCATCGACGCGCTGTGCCTTAACCGCGAACTGCCGGAGCAATTGCCCTTTGGCGGCGGTCATCCCTATCTGCAGCTGGCTTCCGGCAGCGAGGCAGTCGGCTCAGTCGAAGCCTTGATGGCACCTACGCCTTCCGTGCGAATGAACGAGCAGCAAGGGCGCAACTGGCGGCTCATGTCGCATCTCCAGCTCAATCATCTTTCCATATTCGACAATGATGGCGCCGCGCTGAAGGATATTCTTGCGCTCTATGCTTTCAGGGACAGCCGCGAAACCAGACTGCTCGCGGATGCTCTTGTGCGGGTCGACGCCAAAAGCTCGATGACGCGGCTTGGCGGCGGCGGGATGGTGACGGGCACCGATATCACCCTGGAGTTTGATCCGGCCGCCATCGACAGGCCTTCGGCCTATCTCTTCGGCAGTGTCCTCGACCGGTTTTTCGGGCTTTACACCTCGATCAACAGCTTCACTCGCCTTTCCATCTCGATGAAGGGGCAATCGAAACCAATCGCCGTCTGGCCGGCGCGCGCCGCCGAGCGGCCGCTATTGTGACGAGGGAGATGAACGCAAGCGATGGACCAGTTCCGGCCAAGTGATAGCGAAATGCTTGCCGCGCTGCTCGAACGCGACCCCGGTCGTTTCGAGCCATCGACGGCGTTTCGTATCGCCCAGCACGCGGCCGGTGATCATTTGACGGTGTCCTCACCCGTTGGCGTTTCGCCGGTGCCGCTTGCCATGAGCGACTTCAAGCGAAAGGGCGGAGCGGGATCGATCAAGGCAAGCATGGCCGGTCTGCTCGGGCCACTCGGTGCCATGCCGCCGAGTTACAACGAGCTAGTCATGCGCGAAGAGCGCAATCGAGCTCATGGCCTTTCAAGCTTTTTTGATCTCTTTACGAGCCGCCTTGCGGAGCTTTTCGTCGATGCCTGCGAGAAATATCGTCTTGCGCGCGGATTGCGATGGAGCCGGGACAGAAACGGAAACGCCTTTATCAAGACCCTGTTCGCACTGACGGGTTTCGGTACCGCCCGGCTGAGGGAGCAGGTACGCCCCGATGACGAACTGATCCTCCGATTTTCCGGATTTTTTTCGGCCAGAAACCGCAATGCGGTCAATCTGCAGGCCATGCTGCAGGAGTTCAGCGGCCTGCCGGTTGCGATCGAATTATTCAAAGGCAGATGGCTTTCCATTCCCGAGGGCGAGCGCAGCCGCATGGGGCAGCCGCAGGGTGTGCAGCTTGGCGTGAACTCGACCGCGGGCGCGGCAGTCCATGATTTCGGCGGCAGTTTCCGCGTCGTGATCGGCCCGGTCGATTATGAGGATTACCGGTCTCTTTCTCCGGGCAGCGCCAGTATAAATGCGCTGTTTGCCCTGACGCGCCTTTATGTGGATCCGTCGCTCGATTTTGACATTCAGGTGGTTCTGAAGAAGGAACACATCCCATTTTGCAGGCTTGGCGACGTCGATGATCCGCCGAGGCTCGGATGGAATAGCTGGGCGCGCGTCGCGGCGGCGGATAGAGACAGTGGCGATGCCATTGTCGCCGAGCCACGCAAGGTGAAGCGCCAATCCGATCAAGGAGTCCCCCATGCGGCTTGAACTGCGGCAGACAGCCGGAGAAGGTTCCAGCAAGGGGTGGTTCTTCGAGCGGGGCAAACGCACACTCGGTCGATCGCCCGATTGCGATTGGCAGGTTTCCGATCCAAAGCGGCTGATTTCGAAAATTCATTGCGCGATCGAACGCGATCGCGCCGGCTTTTTCGTGCGGGACCAGAGCGCCAATGGCACTCGTGTGGACGGCGCGACCATTTTCGAAGGCGAGACGGCGAGACTTACGGATAAGTCCAAAATCGCATTCGGCGACGTCGCGTTCACCGTCGTCATTACTGGGGAAGCTGATCGCGAGATGGACGATCCGGCAGCGGATCTGCGCCTCAGCGACGAAAGGTTGACGATCTCGTCGATCCTTGCCGACATCGCGCCCGGCGGCGGCACGGCAACCGGCGTACTCGGGCAGCGCAATGGCGACGACTGGATCGCCGGGCTGGCGCAATCGTCGAAAAATGGCAAGTCGCCAAGTAGGAATGTCGACATCGGCTGGAACGGCCCGCCCGATGTCAACGGCATCAAACCGATACTTCCGGATGATTGGAATTCGGACTTCGAGCTGGGCAGCCAGCTGGAACATGGCGCGGCAACCCATGTCTCCGTTGCCGTTGCCCGCGATTCCGGTTCCGAGACGGTCGAAACTGCAAAGACGATCATTCCGGCCAATGATATGCGCGCCGCCGACAATACGGATCAAGGCCTGGACGATGCGAGTTTTGCGCTGCAATTCGATCCGCTGCGGCAGCTCGAAGCGCTCGTTTCGACGCTGGAGCAGACACTCGACGACGAAGCCTCCATCTTCGGAATTGAGGACAGCCGGGCCGGTGCGTCTACGTCATTGTTCAGTCGCGAACGGACGGAGCAATTGGCCGACCGCCTTCGATCGCTCATTTCGAGGCAATCCACGCTTAACGCCGGTCTTGAAAACCTTGTTCGCGAAGCCAATCGGATGTTCGAGCCCCGCATGATCGAGGCGCATGTCGATGCCTCCCAGCGCAAGGCTCTTTGGCGCGGCAACGGCGATTACTGGAAGGCTTACCGCGCGCAGTTCGAAAGAGGCGGCAGAAGCATCTCGGTCCGCGACCTGCTGGCCGAGGCGTTCAGCGCCCACGCCCATGGCCGCGACGAAGACGATACCGCCAGTTTGGCAGAGAGGACGGGCAACACCCGATGAAGAACGAAAATCGCGTGGCTTGGAGCGAGGGTATGTTCCTTCGCGTGCAGCATTTCCAGCAAGCCGACCGCTGGACGGAGAGGTTGGTCCGAACGACCGCGCGGGGGCTCGCACCTTACCCCTGGGGCATCGCCGAGATCGGCATCGATCGCAGCGCGCTCGCGATCGGCCAGTTTGCTTTGTCGAACCTGCGCGGCATCCTGCCCGATGGCACGCCCTTCGAAGCGCCTGTTGATGCGGATCTGCCGCCCCCCTTGGAACTCGACGATTCAACGAAGAACGCTATCGTCTATCTGGCCCTGCCCAGCCGTCAGCCTGGAAGAGCCGACGTCGCCATGAACGGCAGCGCCATGCGCAACAGCGTGCGCATAACAGCCTCGCAATATGAGGCGCCGGATGCGAATGTGGAAACCGACTTCATGGCGCCGATCGATGTCGGCCGCCTGAACCTGCGCTACCTGAAGACCGGCGACGAACTCGCTGGATACGACTTGATCGGCCTTGCACGCATCATCGAGGTTCGCTCCGACCGTTCGGTCATTCTCGATCCGGATTATATCGCCCCGTCGCTGAATTGCGCGGCCGAAGCACGTTTGAATGAGCTCATTACCGAATTGCTCGGAATCGTGCGGCATCGCGCTGAAGCAATCGCCGAGCGCATTGGTGACCCGACGGTGCGTGGAACCGCCGAGGTCGGCGATTATTTTCTGCTGCATATTCTCAATCGTGCCGATCCGATGCTGCGGCATATCGCGGCGAATGCTTCGCGGATGCATCCGATCATCTTCTACGAGGAATGCATCCAGCTAGCCGGCGAACTCGCCACCTTCACAACCGATCGCAAGCGGGCGACCGATTTTCCGCCCTATCGCCATGACGATCTGAAGGCGACGTTTGCCGCTGTGTTCAACGATCTGCGCGCCTCGCTTTCCGCGGTGCTCGAGCAGGCCGCCGTTGCGATCGAACTTATCGAACGGCGTCACGACGTGCGCGTCGGCACCATCAACGACCGCTCGCTGCTCAAGGATGCGGGCTTTGTGCTTGCCGTTCGCGCCGAGATGTCGGCCGAGGATGTCAGACGCAAGCTGCCCGCGCAGATCAAGATCGGCTCTGTGGAGCGGATCGCCGAACTTGTCAATGTCGCACTACCCGGCATTCCCGTCAGGCCCCTTCCCGTGCTGCCGCGGCAGCTGCCATACCGGTCCGGCACGATCTACTTCGAACTCGATACGAAGAATCCGCTTTGGAAACAGCTTGATACCTCCGGCGCGATCGCGCTGCATCTCGCGGGCGACTTCCCTGGTCTGGAGATGGAACTGTGGGCTCTCAGAGAATGAACACACCACGCTCAACACCCTGGCACGAACTGCCGACGATCATCGAGCTGACGGAGGACGGCGCGCGCAAGAACGAAGCAGCCCGCAAGGTGGCCGATATTCTCGACGAGGAGCTGGATAAGCAGCCGAACGACAAATCGGGCAATGCAGCCGGCGGCTGGTCCGTCGATGCGCTGATCCGCGGCTTTCGCTTTGGCGGTGATGATGTTCCAACCATCGTGCGCTCGGCCGCACCATTGCTCAATCTCGCTCACAGCCTGCGCAACACCGAACAACAGCCCGACATTGCCGAGCTCAGGCAGCTGACGATCGATGCGGTTGGGCGCTATGAGCGCGATCTCGCGGGTGCGCGCATCAGCCCGGAACGAGCACGCGCGGCGCATTATGTCATCTGCGCGACCATTGACGACGTGGTTCTGAGCAAGCCTTGGGGCGTACGCGCCGGCTGGGCGCGATCCGGCCTCGTCTCGACCTTCCACATGGACGTGACCGGCGGCGACCGGGTTTTCGATCTCCTGGACCATTTCCAGCAGAGCCCGGGCACCAACAAGGACCTGCTGCTTCTCATCTATCTCTGCCTGTCGCTCGCCTTCGAAGGCCGCACGCGCGTTTCGCCGCGCGGATCGCTGGAACTCGGGCGTATCCGCGACAGTCTCTACAAGACGTTGCTTGGTCAGTATGGTGTTTTCGAACGCGAGCTGTCGCCGCACTGGCGCGGCGTTTCGGCGCGCCACAAGCCGCTGCGCACGGCTGTCGCGCTTTGGACGATCCTTTCCGTCCTCGCGCTTCTGTTCGCGCTCGGCTACATGTTCTTCACGCTTTCGCTCAACAACGCCTCCGACGCCACATTCGAGCGCCTGGCCAACCTGCCGCCACGCGATACGCCGAGCGTTCTGATCGACGCGCCGAAGCCGAAAGAAGTCGCACAGACGCCCCCTCCCGCGAAGAAGCAGCCGGAAATACCGCCGCAGGTCAAGCCGCAGCCGACGCCGCTCGACAATCTGCTCGCTTTCCTGCAGCCAGAAGTCGACCGCAAACTGGTCACGCTGTCGAATTCCAATGGCAGGCTACTGGTGCGCATCAACAATTCCGGCCTGTTCGACACGGGCAGCGCCGAAGTCAGCGCTAAATTCCGCGATCTCCTCCAGCGCATCGGCGGAGCGTTGGCTTCGGAAAAATTCCGTGCCGTCGTCGTCGGCTATACCGACAATGTGCCGATCCGCACGGCGCAGTTCCCGTCGAACTGGCATCTTTCCGAGGCTCGCGCCCGCGCCGTCGGCGATATTCTTGCCGCCTATACCGGCAAGGAGGCCATTCTCACGGAAGGGCGCGCCGACAGCGATCCGCTCGCAAGCAACGACACGGCGGAAGGCCGCGAAGCCAACCGCCGGACGGAGATCCTGGTGCTGACCGACCCAACACAACGTCTTGGCGATGCAGCCCTCAATCCGCAGGCAACACCACAAACGCCGAGCGCTAATGCACCGGCTACATCCGCGACGACGGGAGGAGTTCGATGAATCCGCTTGGCGCGTTTTACACGCTTCGCTCCTATGTCTCGGCCTATGCCGGTCTTCTCGGTCAGCGCTTCATCTCGCTGATCTGGGTCGTGGCGATCTGCGTCGTCATCTGGTTCTACGGTTCCATGGCCGGCTATGGTGCTTTCAAGCCGCTGTCGAGCAGCACCGCCCGGATGATCGCGATCGGCGTGATCGTAGCGGGTTGGCTGATCTACATGCTGGTGACGACCATGCGCGCGCGCAAAAGGGACAAGGCGCTCGTGGAAGGTATTGCCGACGATGCCGCCAGCCAGCAGGCGGAAGTCGGCGAAATCCATAGCCGCCTGAAGGAAGCCCTGCTGCTTCTGCGCCGCATCAGCAAGAAGCGTTTCGGCTATATCTACGAACTGCCCTGGTATGTCATCTTCGGCGCGCCGGGATCGGGAAAGACGACGGCGCTGACCAATTCGGGGTTGAAGTTCCCGCTCGGCGATGCCATGGGCAGCAATTCCGTGCAGGGCGCCGGCGGCACCCGCAACTGCAATTGGTGGTTCGCCGACGAGGCGATCCTGATCGACACCGCTGGCCGCTATACCACGCAAGACGATTTGAATGGTGCGTCCAAGGCCGGATGGGAAGGCTTTCTCGGGCTGTTGCGCAAGTACCGCCGCTCGCAGCCGATCAACGGCGCGCTCGTCACGCTCTCGATCAGCGACCTTCTCAGCCGCGATCATGAGGCACAGCTCGAAGAGGTGCGTTCCATTCGCAAACGCCTGTCGGAGCTCGACGAGTTCCTGCATGCGCGCGTACCCGTCTACGTCGTCCTGACGAAGGCCGATCTTCTGACCGGCTTTGTCGAATTCTTCGACGGTCTTGCCAAAACCGATCGTGAGCAGGTCTGGGGCACGACCTTCAATCTCGATGAAAGCTATAAGGGCGAGAACCTGCCCGAGCGTTTCATGGAAGAGTTCGCGCTGCTGCAGCAGCGCGTGGATGCCATGCTGATTGAACGCCTGCAGCAGGAGCCGAATATCGAGGTTCGCGGTCGCATCTTCCGCTTTCCTGCGGAGCTTGCCTCATTGGGAGAGCGCCTGCAGGAGCTGTTGACCGAGCTCTGTGCATCCTCCAGCCTCATCGAATCCCCTCTCGTTCGCGGCGTCTATTTTGCTTCGGGCACGCAGAGCCGCGCGACGGACACTCCGCGCACGCGACGCAGCTATTTCCTGTCGCGTCTGTTCAAGGAGGTCATCTTCGGCGAGGCGTCGCTGGTCGCCCGCGACAGGCGCCTTTCGGGCCGGCAAGCCATGATCAGACGGATCGCTTATGGCGCGGCGGCCGTCGCGCTTGCGATCGTCTTCACCGGCTGGACGGCAACCTACTTTCAGAACTCGCGCGCGATCGCGGCAGCAGAGCGGCGGATCGACAATTACGAGAAGCTCGCAAGCGGTATTCAGGTGCGCGATGTCACCGACGCGGATTTTCTGCGGGTCCTGCCGGCGCTCGACAATCTGCGTGCGGTCAACAGCGGCTTCGATGAGGCGCGCGTCTGGCCGACCAGTTTCGGCCTGGACCAAGGTGACAAGATCGCCAGCCGCCAGCGCGGAGCCTATCAGCGCGCCTTGAACGCGCTGCTTCTGCCTCGTATGCTCGTGGCACTTCAAAACGAGCTCAAGCAGACATCGGACGTTCAGAAGACTTTCGACGCCTTGAAACTGTACGGCATGCTGGGTGGATTGGGGCCGTCCGACAGGGATTTCGTCGCGCAGCAATCGGAAGACATGTTTGCTGCACTTTACCCCGGCGAAGGACGCTCGGCCACGCGCAAGGCGCTCGCTGCTCACGCAGAGGCCATGGCAGCGGGCAGCCTGCCCGCGATCGAGCTGGACAATGCCCTGATTGCCAAGGCACGGGAAACGATCCACTCGCAAAGTCTTGCGGCCCGAGCCTATGATATCCTCATCCATTCCCGGCAGGCTCGCCAGCTTGATGCCTGGCTCCCTACCGACGCATTGGGGCCGCTCGGAGCCCAGATTTTCCAACGCAAATCCAAGACAGCGCTGCGGGAGGGCATTCCGGGAATTTTCACGGGCAAAGGTTATCGTGACGTGGTGCTGCCGATGGTCGCGACCGCAGCCTCCGAAGCGCTCAAGGAACAATGGGTCCGCGGTGACGGCGGCGCGGCTCCTTCGACAATGACCACGGACGCGATTTCCCAGGCGACGCTGCAGCTTTATTTCGACGCATTCCAGCAGCAATGGTCTTCGTTGCTGGCCGATCTTCAGGTGCGCCCATCGAGCAATCTTGCCGATGCGACCGAGACGGCGCGCATCCTGGCGGCCAATCCAAGCCCAGTGGAGATGGCGCTGAAATCCATAGCAGCCGCCACCGACCTGCGCCCTCACGTAAGTGCCGAGATTGCCTCGCTCGACGACGTGCCGGACGTGGCGCTGACAGCCGCCACCACAGGCGCGGTCAGCGCGCCCGATCCTTACGGTCCGTTGCGGGCCGCGCTCGAGGCGAATGCCGTCAATGCGCAACCGGCATCCCAGGACGGCAACGCCAATGGCAACGATAAGCCGCGCTCCCAGATCCAAAGTCTCCAGCCGATCCTCCAGAATATCTACGGCCAATTGTCGCGCGCAGCGAACTCGACGGCGGAAGTGGCACGTGTCTTCGACGCCGGCGGCCAACTCGCCAATGCCAATCAGGACTTGCTGCAGCAGGCCCGCGGGCTGCCGGCGCCGGCCGATGCATGGATGGTGGCGGTTGCCGCAGATATCGGCTCGCTGGCGGTCAAGACGGCCCGCGCCCGCATCAACGATCTATGGGCTGCGGAAGGCGCCGATCTCTGCGCCCGCATCGTAACCGGTCGCTATCCGTTCGACCGGAAATCCAGCCAGGACATCGCCATGGCGGACTTCATCCGATTGTTCGGACCGCAAGGCCTGTTCCAGTCTTTCTTCAAGAACCGGCTGGATGCATTTGTCGACACGAGCGCTCAGCCTTGGGGCTGGCGTGGTACTTTCGGCGGCGACAGCATTCCGAGCCAGGCAATCGCGCAGTTCGAAAATGCCAGCAAGATCGAGCATGCCTTCTTTCCGGCCGGCAGTGAGAAACCCTCGATATCAATCAATATCAAGCCCGTTTCGTTGTCGGACAATGCCAATTCAGTGATGGTTGATATCGTCGGCGAGCATGTCCTTTATAATCACGGACAAATAGTGCCAAAATCCATAACCTGGCCACCCGCTGGCGCAGTGAACCAGTCCAATGTCAGATTTTTCCCGGGAGATCTGCAACCGGCCATCACACAGACCGGCGACTGGTCGCCCTTCCGCCTGTTCGATGCCGCCAAGGTGACGGTCCAGGCCCCCGATCTTTTCCGGGCTCGATTTGAGGACAAGGGCCAGACGGCGGAATTCGACGTCCAATTCGGCTCGGTGCTTAATCCCTTCCGGCTGCAGGCATTGTCCGATTTCAGCTGCCCGGCGCAATTCTGACGGTCCGCCGATGAACGAGCCGCTCGCCCGCACCCAATCGCCGATGCAAGCAGATGCGGTCGGCTTTTTCGGAAAATTGCCGACGCATGGAGATTTCGTTTCCGCCGCGCTCGGCTCGCGTCTCCAGAGCGAACTCGACCAATGGGTTCACAATGGCCTGATCGCACTGGAAGCGACATTGGGATCGGATTGGCGCCGGCTGTTTCATGCGACGACCGCCTGGCGCTTCGTCGTCGGCAAGGGCGTCTGGGGGCCGTCTGCTGTCGCAGGCGTCCTTCTGCCCAGCCGTGACCGCGTCGGCCGAAGTTTTCCTCTGATTATCGCCGCTCAATTGCAGCGCTTCTCCGGACAGCTGCGTGATCTGTGCGAAGACGATAGCTGGTTTACCGCTGCCGAAGCCCTGGCGGAGACCTCCGACAAGGCCGATTTCGCGATGAGCCGTTTCGTCGAGGGCATCAAGCGGCTTCGCCCGCCATTCATCGACAAGCACTCAAGCGTGATGCAGTCCGCCGCAATGAGCAATGCTCCCGCACCGGGCTCGCTTTGGTGGCGTATCAATCCCGGCACGCGCCAGGGCAAAGGGTTCCGCACCGCGGCCGCTCCCACCGCACAGGATTTCGTCAAGCTCGTCACGGTAGAAGCCCCGAAAACCCCTGTCAGCGTCGAGCCGGATATATACTCTGCTGCCGCAATCGAAGCGCCACAAACGGCGAAGACTGAATCGTCAGATTTTGCGATAGCGTACAGCCATGCCAGCCATGCCGGAACGCGTCTCTCATTGAATGCCGATGCGCTTCTTATAAGCGCCGCACCGCATATCTTCGCGATAGCGGATGGTGTCGGCGATGGCATCAGCGCCATCGAGGCGGCAAGAATAACGACGGGAATCCTTACCGGTATTTCGCAGCGTGAAGCGCTGCAGCCGCTGGTACAGGATATCAAGAGCAAGCTCAACCATGCCCATGCGATCCTACGCGCCAAGGCTGCCACCGCCGAACGCGAGCCTCTCGTCGCCAGCGTCGTGACCGCGACCTTGCTAGATGGCGAGTTTGTGGCGATATGGGCGGGAGATGCACGCTGCTATCTGCTTCGCGACGGCATGATGCGGCTGTTGACCCACGACCATATCGACATAGGATTGCGGCGCACACTTGGCCGAGCTCTGGGGCTGAAGGATCAATTCGTCTCGGAAACCGTTGGCGACCAGCTTCAACGCGGCGACAGGCTCCTGCTTGCAAGCGGTCCGCTTTCGCGCACGCTGACCGATCGCGTCATCGCGGAAATCCTGATCGAGACGCCGCTGGAACAAGCGGCCGAGGCGCTGATCCAGGAAGCACTCATCGCCAATTGCCGCGAAAATGTCAGCGCAATTGTCATCGGCGCGACATGAGTGGCGATACCAACGACGAGGGCATTAAAAGGATTGCGGCCAGCTTTGCTGAGCTGCTGCATCTCCTCACCCATGATGGCAATGTCGAGCGACCGAAGATGATGCGCGATCTTCTGATCGATCGATTGCGCGATGCATTGGACCGACGCCTGCCATCCCTTCCCGAGGGTGAAACGGCTATGATCGGAAATACCTTTCTTGTCGAAGCAATTGTACACCGCAACGACCGGACCGAAATCAGGCGGTTGCGCCATCGCGATCTCGGCACCTTTCATGTCATGAAAACGATCCCGCCGGATCGGATGAATGAGGCAACCGCCAAGGCCTTGCTGCTGCGGGAAGCGAGCATCGGCATGTCGCTACGCTGCAACGACCTTGCCACTACTCAGTGTGCCATCCGCCTGCCCGATGGGCGACCGGCGCTCATTATGGAATGGATTGGGCCATCCTTGTCTCAACGATTGGCGGAAGTTTCCCTGTCGGAGGCGGATGTCAGGGCCGCGGCGAAGTCCATGCTCGCCGGACTGAGCGCGATCCATCACGCCGGTTATGTCCACGGAGATATTTCGCCGGCCAATCTTCTGCTTCAAGATGGTGATCTCAATCAGCTGAAAATCGCCGATTTCGGGACAACGGTAGAATGTGGAAGCCGATACAGCGATCTCGACATCGCCAAAGCGATGACGCCTGGCTTCACAGCGCCGGAGGTTTCAGGCGATACCGCCATGCAGATCAGCGCCGATCTTTACTCGGCCGGATGCGTCATCAACCTGCTTCTGGACCATTGTGACGAGGCCCAGGAATCAATCGCTCAAATCAAGGCCGCTGCCCGACATCTGGCGGACCCGGCGCCTTCCCAAAGGCCGCCAAACGCTATGGCGGCCCTTGCCTTGATAGAGGCGATCTAGTTTCAGCCCTGTCAATTCGAGGAGGAACTACCTGGAAGCGGGGCCGCAGCTGTCGGCGCGCTCTTCTGATAGACGGTCAACAGCTTGGCAAAATCGACCGTGTCCGCATTGCTGGCGAAGATCGTGTCGCCATCCTGCATCTTGAACTGCTGCATCAGCACGAAATTCGAGACTTGCTTGAGATTGACGCTGTAGATGATCGGCTTGACCGAAACAACGGCCGGAGCGCTGGAACTCTTGGCTGCGCCCGACGCAACCTGCGAGTAGCTCTTCTGGTTTCGGAAAAGATAGAAGTTGCGGGAGTCCGCGCGGTCATCGAGCAGGCCGCCGGCACGGGCGAGCGCCTGCGCCAAGGTGGTCTGGCCAGGCTCAAGTGGGAACTCGCCGACGCTCTTGAAGGCGCCGAGCGCCGTGAACGTCTGCAAAGAGCCACTGACGAACAGTTGATCGCCAGGCAGGAGGCGCACGTTCTGCTTGCTATCCTGAAGGATGCGATCCAGAGGCGCGCTTGCTCTTTGCGAACCGCGCGTCAGCGTCACCGTCGTGTTGGCCGGCGCGGACGATGCGCCGCCGGCGAGCGCAAGAACGTCAAGCACGCGCTCCCCACGGGCTGTCAACGGGAAGCGGCCGGCGGAGCGCACCTTGCCATCGACTGTTACGGCGCTGGACGGCTTGTCGACGACCGTCACGACAGCCTGAGGATTGACCGAGGAGCCTTTGAGGGCGGTGACGATCTTCGACTGCAGGCCTTCCGGCGTGGAATCGATGACGCGCTGCTTGCCGACGTATGGCATGGTGACGAAACCGCGAGAATCGACGGTGAAGCGGCCGAGATTGAGGGACTTGCTTTGGGTGGCGGACAGCAATCCGTCCTCGCCGGTATCCAGCACCGTTACGTCGAACACGTCGCCCGGCCGCAGGCGTGCATCCGAAACGCCGCCCGAGCGTAGGCTTGCCAATCCCTGATCCGTGTACGCATGGGACGATGCGACGATCTGCGCACCCATCGGAGCCTCCGAGAGCGGCACGACCGGAATCTTCCGCTGGGTATCGGGCATCCTTGCGTTGCGAATATTGAGGGCGCTCGGTCCATCGGATGGTCCCGCGCAGGCGCTGAGTGCAACCAAGGGTAAAATCGCCGCCCATTTCCGCATTCCGGAATCTCCTTCGGATGTTAGAAGCAAGGCAGAAATATCAACCAGAAGGCGGGAGGCAATATCCGGACCTAACAAATAGTGAATTGTGACAGTTCGGTTGTTTACCATTGTGTCCAAATGGCAACCGAATAGGAGTTCAGCACCTCTTTGACGGCTCTCTGAACAGCCTCATTCGGGCCGCTTAGCGCCTGAAATACGAATCATCAGAGCGAATTGAATTTCGAAAATCATGCGATGTGTCGATCAAGGAGACGGGCAGCCCAACCGTTTACGCGATTGGTTTTTCTAATCGGGCAAATATCGCCGTGCGTGTATTCACAACCTCTGAAGTACTGATCATTCCCGCCTTCCCCCGCATTATGGTCTTGAGAGCGCCTGCTACCAAGAGATGTCGTTGGCCGATCGCTTTTTGCGGCTGAAGGAGATGATGAGATTCGAACGCACGACCATTTGGCCGTTCACCAGCTCCCTGAAATGCATGATAATGTCCTTTATCATCGATATGGGAGAACACGATGATGCGCGTATCGATCTCGAATGAAGATGCTCCGGAAGGAGGCAATGTTGCCGTGCAGCGTCATCTCTTTCTTGCCACTTTCCGATCTCACCTCGCACATTCGGAATGAAGGTGAAGGATTCATAATAGTTGATAAACCCCGACCTTCTTCCGTTCGATGGTGTACAGCATGATTAGTGCCGATCTGGGAAAGCAGCGCATGCGAGAGCGTCTGCTCATCCATAAAACCTCCTTGTTCGAAGTCTGGGCCACCCCAGCGGTTCAAGCAGGAGGTCTCTCAAATACCGTGTAGAACTCGTCCAGCCCTCCGCCGCAGGTGGAGGTTTATTATCGAAATAAAAAACCCCGGAAACAAGGTCCGGGAGTTGGGCTGGGAAAAATGCGCGCGGCGGCGAAGAGATCTAAGTCGCGGCTGGCGAAAGAGATGCGAATGTAATCACTGCGCGGCCAAATCAATCGCGAGTTTGGAACCCGGTGGAACAATCCTGACAATGAATTCGAAATCTGCAGGCATGCGATGCTCGTCCGAGCCCAGACAAGCAACGGTCCAATATTCTGGGTCCTCACCAAATATTGTGGACACTTGAACAATCTGCGCTCCTTCCTCCCGATCGTCTTTCCGCGTCGCCCAATAGAAAGCGCTCGGCTTCAATTTCGTCAGTGGGATCATCCCTTGTCTCCCAGATCGAGCAGACCAGCCTGTTGAATATAATAGGACGTTTTGAGATCGTGCAAGTAGGTTGCTCGACGCGCCGGCGTCACGGCCACGTCGTCGGATATCCCACGCCGAAAACAGTCTGACCACGTCCCGCGTGATTAGGCTATAATGCCGACCCTTCCCAGCCTATTACCGATCATTCCGTAGCGGTCATCGCCGGTAAGCCCACTTAGCGCTCGGCGTAATGCGCGATGCCTCTGAGAAATATCTGAAAGCGCTGACGAATCTCCTGCTTCCGCTGGTCTCTTGCTTCGTCGCCCTGTTGTCGCCTTCTGGGCAGCAGCGCTCCAAAGGCGATGTCCATCAGCATGCCGGCGCACAGCACAACATCATTCAGCTCTATGGCACCACGATCACGCTCGGCCTCCAGCCATTCGATTAGGTCTTCACGCGTCCGGAGTATGTTTTGCCCGTAAAGATAGTCCGCCAACTCGGGAAAGAGGACGGACTCTCGCAAGATGAGGTTCAGCAGCGCTTCCCGTTCCTGGTCGCGTCGGCTGTCCAAATCGAGGCGGAACACCTTCACAAGCTTGTCGATCATCGGAAGGCCTTCGTCGGATGGGCGTGGCAGATCGATGAGCAGATGGCGGTTGTTCAACACTACTGCCCCGAACAGCTCGATCTTGCCCGCGAAGTGCTCATAGATGGATCGCTTCGATATGCTCGCTTTGGACGCGACCATCTCGGTGGTCGTCCCCGCAAAGCCGTTTTCTAGAAAAACCGTGTAGGCCGCATCGACAACGAGAGCGCGACGCGCCTCTGGCGCCATCGTTGGCGGGCGACCTCGTTTCTTACGAGTTGGAGGCTGGTCGGTGCCATCGCTCAAGAAGCCTCTCCTCGTTACCCGTCGAACGTTCGCCACAATTATGGTACCTATAAGTACCTATAAATTGCACTGTTGTCCAGACGAAGAGACGGCGCCTGTCATGCATACACTGCCCAAACTCAACGCCCGATACTGGCTTACGCTGGTGCCAGCCAGTACCTTCGGAACCAACACCGGGGATGTTATGTCCGACGGTCTTGGCCTTGGGCATGTGACCGGGCTTCCCTGGATCATCGGCGCTCTGCTTCTAGTATTCATGGCCGAGCATGCGAGCCCCCGGAAAACAGCGCTCTTCTTCTGGGCCGCAATCATCATAATTCGCGCCGGCGCTCCGACCATCGGCGACGCATTCCACGACCACAAGATCGATTTCTCTATATCCGCGGCTGTTGTCCTAGGTTTCTATGTTGTGAGCGTGCTTCTTTATCGAGCCTATTGGCTGCGTTCGGGAGCTACGTCGGTAGGCGTCAACCCGATGTACTGGATTACAATGGTTGGCGGGTGTACTGGGCACGATCGGGGGAGACGCAGTATCATTCAGACTTGGTTTCACGCCGATCGGTACCGCCGTCGTGCTCTTTGCCCTGGTCGCGCTTGCAACGACCCTTTGGAGGCAGGACGGCAAACTAAGCGAGGCAATACCCTACTGGACGACACTAGCCCTTATTCGCACTGGCGGCCAGGCGCGGGCGATGCGCTTGCCCACAAAGTCGACCTGATCCCCAGCACGCTTCTCACGGGAGTGATTTTCGTGGGCATGCTCATCTATTTCTATGTCATCGAAACCGACAACTCGGCCCGCGTGTCCCAAGACGCCCCAGCCTGACATCAAGAGGAGACTCTCATGGCCAATCTATCGAGACGGGATTTTGTTGCAATTGGGACGGCCTTGGCCGGCGCCGCCTCCGTAATAGGTCTCGGAGGCAGGGAGGCCCGCGCAGAGGTTGGAAACGGCTTCGCGGCGGCCGCACCAGACGACTTCGGGAGATCAAATAGCCACAAGGGTCCAGGTCTTCGGAACATTTATGCACTCTGCGAAGTCACCGGCGGTGGCGAACAGGTTTATGGAATTGCGGTTGAATATGACGTCGATATCGATCCAGCCAGTTTAACGACTGACACATACGCTACTGCTGTCTTCCCGGCCGCCGAAGGATTTTTCCCGGGAATGCCGCGGGAACCCGACAAAAACGCTACGACCGCCCCCGCCAAACCAAGGGCGATCGCCACCATCTATACCAATGCAGAGCCGGCGCTGCGTCCTGACCAAAAGAGTGTTGCCGGCCGGTACGTTATCACCGAATTCGAGCATAACCCAGACCTCAGCCTTCCAACCGCAGACAGCGACAAGGTCGCGCTGACACAGGCCAAGAACGTCAGAACAGTGGGCGGGTCGGTCTACGCCGCAACCGGAACTGTATGGGACGAATGCCGGCCGGCGCGGAAACAGCGTCGTGATCCGCGGCGTCGACGCCTGGGAGCAGAACCATTGGTGGTGGGACGATACGCGTTCCGCTTGGCTCGAATATAGTATCTATCTGCCGAAGTCGTTCCTGGAAAAAGGCGGCGAGAACAAAGCCTACCCTCTCCTCCTCGCTATCACCCATTCGGGAACGAGCTACGACGGCACATGCGCTCAGACGCTGACTGAACAGTGCATCGCGAGCATATGGACCTTACCGGAGGAGCAAGACAAACATGAATGCGTGGTTATCACGCCGCGCTACGAGCGCACCACGATGAACGACTATTGGGAGCACACTTGCGACGTTGAAAATACGTATCGGCTGGTCGAGTCTCTGCTGAGCAACACATGGAACTACGGCAACCCGAATTTAGACGACCGGAGAGACAAGGTGCTGAAGATCGACCCAAAGAGGGTCTACTGCACCGGATGGTCGATGGGCGCGATGAGTTC
Source organism: Rhizobium sp. AG207R (assembly GCF_027109195.1). NCBI lineage: Bacteria > Pseudomonadati > Pseudomonadota > Alphaproteobacteria > Hyphomicrobiales > Rhizobiaceae > Rhizobium > Rhizobium sp. AG207R. Next base: position 172,131 of record NZ_JAEPVT010000001.1, on the reverse strand, counting down.
CCTCTGGCTGATGGCAAAACATCCAGAGACTTTTGCAGCCGGGCTCATAATCGCTGGCCAGCAGCGACCTAGCGATGTTGTCGCGCTTGCCAAGCAGAAGGTCCTGATTATCACGGGTACCGAGGACAACAAGGCGACACCCTGGAACGAGAAGTGCGTGCCAGTATGGAGAAACGCGGGTGCCAAAGTAACTCGGCCAGCCGAGCAGCTCGATCCAGCACTTATATTCCCAGTCAATAATCAGAAAGTACTGAGCAATCAGATCAACGGTTACCTGAATGAGGACAGCAACATTACATTTCTCACATTCAAGGGTGTCGACCACATGGGTTCCGCGCGGAAGTTTTTCTACATCAACGCTGCTAGAGATTGGCTGTTTAGACAGGTGAAGTCGTAGGCTTCGCGACACAAGGCCGAGCCGAACGCGAAACTCATGCCCGCTGAATAAAAAGTGACCGTTTTCCAGACTCACTTTTAAGATCGCTCATGACCGAGTTGCCCCTGCAACACGGCTCGCCTGGGTCGCCCGGTCGAAGCCCGCCCAACGCCGTGACCCTGCCCAGCCCAAATCTTCCCTTTGGCTAAATGTCGGACCGTATCGAGCCGTGTCTCGCTCTCTTGAAGACGGATCCGCCGGAAGGCCCTGACCGGGCGCTTAAAGTGAAACGGCTATCGCCCATGTGTCCATATTGAGCGGAAACGTATGCGCGTCATTACACGCGGAGGCCACGATTGGACCCATCACTTTCCAGCTATCACCAATGCCGCGCGGAAACTGGATGTCGACACCGCCATTCTCGATGGCGAGGCCATTGTGTTCGATAACAAGGGGTACTCGGACTTTTGGGGCGTTGCAGCGCTCGCTCGTCGGACGCGGCGGCAAGCGAGCCCCGGCGGAAGCGGTCATTTTTGCCTTCGATCCGCTTTATTTCAACGGCCATGATCTCACGGGAATGGAACTTTCCGTCCGCCGGCATCTGCCTGAGGATTCTCTCGATGGCGCCGCAGGCGCAATACAGCTCCGAAGAATTCGAGGCGATGGCGCGGCACTTCTCGCCAAGGCCTGTTCCAGGGTGCTCGAGCGTATGATCGCGAAACACTGGGATCGACCCTATCGCTGCGGGCGAACTGGGGACTGGATAAAGATCAAATGTGTGCAAAGCAAAAGCTTAATGATCGTCGGCTATGAGCAATCAGCCTCCGCCCGCGGGGCATCGGAAGCCTTCTTGTTGCCGGCCACAAGGGACGCGACTGGATCTATGTCGGTGGGTGGGAACCGGCTTCGATGCCAAGGATGCCGCCTACCTCAGGAAGACACTCGACACCCTGAAAACCAGCCGACTTGCCGTGCCGCTCAAGGGAAAGAACCTGGCCTTCGTATGGCCGACCCTCATCGCCGAGTTTCGCGGATCGACGTATGACGGCAACCTGCGTCACGCCTCCTAGCTCGCGGCGGATCTAGAGCATACGATATCATCGCTCGGTTATGCCCTTGTCGGGCTCGCAAGAAGCTTCAATGAAGAGCAGGCCCTCGGCGCAATTGCCGATATAGCTCTGATCGATGTCCATTTGAGCGACGGGAGAAGCGGTCCGATGGTGGCGGACCATCTCGTTCAGGAGTACAACGTTACGGTGATCTTTGCGATCGCGAAGCCGGAGGTGGTCGCTACCAACAAATCAGCCATTGGCGTCATCGAAAAACTCTTGAGCAAAGCCGATGTCGAGCGGGCACTCATCTATCCGTGTGAATTTCGCCCGGGAGAGATCGACCACCACCTAACGGGCTAAAGACTCTCAATCGCTCAAAATAACGACTTCCGGTCGTTTTTTCCCGGGCTCGCATAGCTGGCATGCTTACCGACAATTATTTCTGAGTTCGGTCAACGAACATGGGCGGAATTAAACCTAGCGGCCAAGAGAGGTTCGCGCGGATTGCTTCCGCCTGGTTCATTGGCCAGCCATTTTTGATGAGAGCCGGAACAAACCTCAGCCGCTGGTGTTCGAGCGCGGCAACCAAGGAGGACGCCGCCCGTGTATCATCATGTCAAGAAGCTTATGTATACCGTTCGTGTGGACGAACCGGACCCGAAGTTCGGAAACATGCTGCTGGAGCAGTTTGGAGGGGCAAACGGCGAACTGGCCGCAGCGATGCAGTACTCGATCCAAGGCCTTAACTGCGAAGACGCTGGTCGCAAGGACCTGTTGATGGACATCGGCACCGAGGAGCTCAGCCACCTTGAAATTGTCGGTACGCTCGCAAGAATGCACCTCAAGCCACTGAAGTCAGTGCGCGAAGAAGCCGAGGCCGATCCTCTGATCGCTATCGCTGGAGGTGGTGGCGTGAACCTGTTTAACTCGATGGGTAATCCGTGGACAGCCGATTATCTGAAGATCACAGGCGAACTCGATGTCGACCTCCGAAGCAATATTGCCGCGGAAGCGCGCGCCAAGATCGTTTACGAGCGCCTGATCGATTTTTGTCGCGATCCCGGAACGAAGGACGCTCTTCAATTCTTGATGACCAGGGAAATCACTCACATGCGGGCATTCCAGCTTGCGCTCGAAAGCATGGGAAAGCCGCCGCTCAGCGTCGGCAGGATTGCGCCCACGGCCGGGCTGGTTGATCAGTTCTTCAACGATTCGACCGGGGAAGGCGATCTTGGCGAGGTAGACACGCGCGGCCCCTGGAACGAGGGCGAGCCGTGGAAGTTTGTCGAAGCTCCGGCCTTTCAAGACTTGAGAGGCGCCCCGGACAAAGCCACGAAGATCGCGGCCCGCAGCGCCCCGCCAGAAGCATCAGAGGCGATTGAAGCCGTGCTTCTCGATGAACTACGAGATCTCTTGCATGCGGAGAAGCAGTTGGTGAAGGCGCTTCCCACAATGCAGAAGAGTGCACGCTCAGTACAGCTGCAGACTCTGTTGGAAAAACATCTGGCCGAGACCGAAACTCAGGTGGAGCGCCTGAACGAATGTCTGCGCATCCTGGGATCATCCGCAAGGGCGAAGCCCTGCAAGGGGATGATGGGATTAGTGGAAGAGGGTGAGGAAGTGATGTCGGAGTGTTGATTATCGCACGAATTTAATTCACTTTTTTATTCTGGACGGATCCGCCCACACCGCAAGAAAATGTTTTCGATCAACACCATAATTGCACTCAGTTGGTACAACGCGAAATGAAAAAGTGGCTCAAATTGAGCTGAAACTCAGCACGCCAACCTCTAGATCAGCCGGACGCGGCGCGCCGCCACGACTCGATAAAGAGGATCACCCCAGGCCAGGTGTTCCTGCAACGCCGAAAAGACCAGGCTAACGTCGTGTTCGTCGTTAGAGGCCACCGCGGCGGCCCTTATCTCCGGCCAGTCCGGCACCTGCATCTCACGCATCACCTGAAGGGCTTCGGCGGTCGGAAGCACCGGGAAGCCGATCTTCGGAACGAGTGTGGCAATCACCTGCCAAAAGGCACGGTAGAGCGGCAGCGGAGCATCCAGATGCGGCGCGACCAACCGAGCCCAATGCAAGCCGGTAACGGCGTGGAGCGCCGAGAAATCCATGGTCGCGGCGAATAGGGCCAGGGCCGTCTCCGCCATGCGTTTCGGTGTCGCTTCATCAATGCGCAAGCGATCGATCACCGGCGGAAAGTCCGGCAAGGCGGCGACTTCGCGTATATTGTGCCAGAGAAGATCGGTTTCAGGCACATAGTCGTGTGCGCCGGCAACATCATTCATAGCAGCGAGAATCGCTGCCGGATCGTCCGTGTCCGGTTTTATCCCAGTCGGATCGGGCAAGGGCAGATAACAGGTTGCCCAGTATCCGAGCGCCGTTCCCACTTCCGCTGGGTCGCTATTGAGCACCGCGTAAGCCAGCCGCATCAGCGGGTGCAGCGCACTGCCGGCCACACCCTGGATAAGCCGAGGCAAATAATGGCGGATCGCGGCATCGGTCCCGAGCCGTTCGACTTCCGCGACGAAATAGGCGCGATAATCTGATTCCCGTGTCCGGTCACCGAGCGCCACGTCCCAATGCTCACGCTCGATCGGGGCCACGGTTGGCGGCGCGGGAACGAGCTGGTTTGCCACGCGATAAATCTCGTACCATTCGTCGAGACGCTCAGGGGTCGCGCCCATGCGATCGAGCGCCACGAGGACCATTGGAACGTGATTGGCGAGCAGATAGGGAAATTCCACGCTGTCACGCCGAGCCCTTTCCAGAACCCTGTCGAGCGGAAACGTAGGTATGATTGTCATGATGACACTTCCTTCATGCCTTCAAGGTCTCCATCATAGCCGCGCGGATCGAAATGATGCTCCCGATAGGCCGCAAGGTCACGGAGAAAATCGTCGGCCGCCTCGTGAAAGAGACCACCCACAACCGCATCGACGATGCGCGGCAGACCGTATTTCATGCCAGTCACACCGTTACTGATCGGGCCTAGGCTAGCAATGGCTGAACAATTAAACAAATGGATGTGCGACAGCCAGCCGTGGGTCGCCGCATTCTTCGGCGTGAGTTCGAAGCCGCGCCCGAGATAGGGATGGGCCGCGATCTCGGCCGATGCCTCGCCATCCGGCGGCGTGAAACGATCGGACCAGAAAGCAACATGCGGCGCAATGCTCTTCAATTCCGCGCGCTGGTTGAAATCGATCGTATAACCGGTTCCAAGCAGGAGATGATCGGCGCTGAACATGCCGCTGTCGCTTTCGATCACAACCCGCGCGGCATCCAATGTCACGGACTGCACCTTGTGGCCCAGCGCCATCGTGAAGCGCGGATCGGACACGACACGGTCGAACTGATCCTGTGTCGGCGGGATCTTGAAGCCATTGTATAGCCGCATATAGCGCCATTTTTGCAGATCCGACAGATCGCCGAAATGACCGAGGAAGCCCGGAAAATTGGTCCAGGCCAACACTTCCGTCCGGCCGAAATTGCGCGAGCGGCCGATCATCGCCACGCTTTTCGCACCCTTTTCCAAAGCCGTCACCGCCCAGTCGAAGCTGGAGGTCGCCGAACCCAGAATGGCGACATCTCGATCCTTGAGATGGCTGTCGTCTGCGATCTCGGCACTATGGGTCCAGTACGACTTGGGCAAGGTACGAACGAAATCGGGGATCATGGGCGCGCCGCCGCCATCAATACCGGTCGCCAGCACAAGCCGATGGCATTCGATCTGTCGCGTTTCACCGTCCGCTTCGAGCGCAAGCCGCAACCAGCCTCCGACTTGCGAGATACCGGCAAGGCTCGTGCCGTTGGCCACATCGGGCTCCGTCACCGCACGATACCAGCCGAGATAGGCCATCCAGTCTTGCCGTGACATCTTGTCGAGGCTTTCATAGGCGTCTGTGCCATGGACGGCTTCGTACCAGGCGCGCGGCGTCAGCGACGGCAGGCCAAAATCCGGCCCCGCGAGATATTTCGGCGAGCGCAGCGTCTTCATGCGCGCGCAGCCGATCCAAGGCCCTTCCCGCCCCTTCCCGGCCTTGTCGATCACCTGAACGCCCGCAACCCCACGCCGTTTCAGGCCAAAGGCGATAGCGAGCCCCGACATGCCGGCCCCACAGATCACGACATTATAGCGCGAGATACAAGCAGGTCCTGGCTCCGGTGCTGGAGCCCAGACCCGCCCGAGCGCTTCCGTGGCCTCCATCTCGGCGACGAGCCGTTTTTCTAGCGTTTCAAGTCGCGATATGCTGAGACCCCCATTCATGTTCGATCCTGACATTTTTTTCTTTGACACGGCCTCGCGCCAAGTCCGGCATGACCGCAGTCTCTTAAGCAAGCCGGCCGATGCGCAAAAACGAGGCATATTGCACAATCATCAAGCAAAAAATGAGCGATATTGTTCAATTTTGTTATATTCAGGCCGTTATTGCTTTTTTGTCAAGTGTACTTGAGTGCGTTTTTGTTTGATGTATAGTGGCAATCAATCATGAAAAGGAGAACACTAATGACATTCATGAAGGGGAATTTTCAGAAATTTGCTACCGTTTGCATCCTTGCCCTGACAGCGGGCATGGCGCAGGCCGCCGACAAGCCGCTGGCCGGCATCACTCTCAATCTGGCATCCATGAACGACCAGTTTTCGGCCGTGCTGGCGCAGATCGCGCCCGAGTTCAAGGAAGCGACCGGCGCAGAGATCAAGGTCGACATCATGGATTACGGCTCTCTGCTGACGAAGACGACCGCCGATTTCGTGGGCCACACCGCCGGCTATGACCTGATCACCATGGACATCGTCTGGGCAGGGCAGTTCGCCGCCAATGGCTATACGATTGATCTCAACGACCTGATGAAGCGCGATGCCAAGGAGCTCGATACCGCCGACATCTATCCCAAGCTCATGGAAGCGCTCGGCAACTACAAAGGCAAGCAGGTCGCCTACCCCTTTGCCGGCTATGCCAACGTTCTCGCCTATCGCAAGGATCTCTTCGATGCCGCCGGCCTGAAGGCGCCGGAAACGATGGAAGATCTGGTTGCCGCCGCCTATAAGCTGACCGACCCGGCCAAGAAGCAGTACGGCTTTGTCGCCAACGGCCAGAAAGGCCCGGCGGTCGCTCAGGACTGGATGCAATATAACGCCGAAATGGGCGGCGCCATCCTCGACAAGGACGGCAAGCCGGCGCTCAATTCCGAAGCCAATATCAAGAGCCTGACTGTTTATCGCGATCTCTTCAAGAAGGCAGCTCCTCCCGGTGCCGCCGATTATGACTGGGGCGGCCGCGAGGAAAGCTTCCGCCAAGGGATTGCCGCCACGATGCAGACTTGGTCTGTCGGCGCGCCCGGCTATTACGATCCGAAGACGTCGAAGGTGGTCGGCAAGGTCGATGTCGCGCTTGCTCCGCGCGGTAAGGGTTTACCGAAGATCTACGGAATCGGCGGCTGGGGCATGGCCATCAACGCCGATGCGAAGGACAAGCAGAAAGAAGCCGCCTGGACCTTCATCAAATGGGTCACCAGTCCGAAGATCCAGAAGGAGATGAATATGCTCGGTGCGGGCAGCTACATCCGCAAGAGCACGGTTACCGACAAGGAGCTGAACGCCAAGTATCCATTCCTGCCTGTCCTCAACGAAGTCTTCGAGAACGGCGACGGCGACTATCGCCCGCGCATTCCGGAGTATCCGGAAATCCAGGACATCCTGGGCACGGCAGTCAACTCCGTCCTCGTTGGTACGGTCGAGCCCAAGGCCGCGCTTGACGCGGCGCAGGAAGCAGCCGCCAAGCTGTTCTAAGAACAGGCCCGCTTCACGAAAGACCGTGATGCGGGCCTTTCATTTTCGAGGGCGCTGGTCGCGCGAGCTTCAGCGGTACGCTGAAAGCAAGATTCCGTTTGCACGCCGGCCCGTTTTCCTCTCAGATCGAAACGCGAAGCAAGCGGCCATTCGGTGATGACGAATTACGCGATGAACCTGACCAGCTCCGTTGAAAGCAAGGCGGCCACGGGCTTCTCGCCTGTCCCTTTTGCCACGCGGCGAAAATTGTTCCTGCTTGCCATGGCGCTCCCCGCCGTCGCCTATGTGATCGCGCTCGGCGTCTTCCCGCTCGTAAAAGGCATGTGGTACAGCCTATACGAATACAATCTGCTGAAACCGGCGCGGACGCATTTCGTCGGCATCGACAATTACTTCAACCTGCTGGCAGACGCCGATTTTCGCGGCGCCATCGCCAATACGGTGATCTTCACCGTCTTTTCCGTCGCCATCGAACTCATCTTCGGCTTTGTCATCGCGCTGGCGCTCTGGCGCGACGACCGGTTTAATCGCGTCTGCCTGACATTGATCCTTGTTCCCGTCACCATCACGCCGCTGGTCGTCGGTCTCATCTTCAAGGGCTTGCTGCTCGCCGACTACGGCATGGTCGGCTATTATCTTGCCCAGTGGGGTATCACCGATCCGCGCGGCCTCTTCGCCACGCCGTCGACCGCGCTGGCCACGCTCATCTTCATCGACATCTGGGAATGGACGCCGCTCGTCGCGCTCATTCTGCTGGCCGGCCTAAAGGCGCTGCCCGGCGACCTCCTGGAGGCCGCCGCCGTCGACGGAGCAACCGCCTGGCGCACCTTCCGTTCCATCACCTTGCCGCTCATGCTGCCAGCCGTCATGCTGGCGCTGACGCTGCGCACCATCGACGCCTTCCGCGTCTTTGACAGCGTGTTCGTGACGACCGGTGGCGGACCGGGCAATTCGACCAACATGCTCATGGTCTATGCGGTGAAGGAGGGCCTGAGCTTCTTCAATATCGGCAAGGCGTCGGCGATTTCCAACATCGCGCTTCTCTGTGTGGCGATCATCGCCACCTGCTTCATCCTCATGATCCGCCATTTCGACAAGAAGGCCAACGGCCGATGACGCGACGCTCCATGGTCTTTGACACGGCACGACGCGGCTTCCTGCTGCTGACCCTCGTCTTCTTCCTGCTGCCCTTCCTGTGGCTCGCCATGACCGCCTACAAACCGTCGAACGCGATCTTCTCCATTCCGCCGCATCTCTTCTTCACGCCGACGCTGGACCAGTTCCGCAATGCGCTGCGAATCTTCGATGTCGGCAGCCTCATCGCTTCCAGCCTCTTGATTGCAGGCGGCTCGATGCTGTTTTCGCTGATACTCGGCGTTCCTGCCGGCTATGCGCTCGCCCGCTCGAGACATCCTGCCGCCATGGGCGTTGCTTATTTCTTCATGACGATCCGCATGGTCCCCGCTGTCGCGGCGCTTATCCCGTTCTATCTGCTGATGCGCGATATCGGCCTTATCGGCAGCTGGTTCAGCGTCGTCCTCATCAATTGCGTGCTTAACACCGCCTTCGTGAGCTGGATGATGTATTCCTATTTCCGTGGCCTGCCGCAGGAGCTGGAAGAAGCGGCGCTGACGGATGGCTGCCGGCAGTTCAGCGCCTTCTGGAAAGTATCTTTGCCCGCGGTGCGTTCCGGCATCATCGCCTCCGCACTCTTTTGCGTGCTCTTCTCGTGGAACGACTTCCTCTTCGCCATGTTCCTGACACGGCTCGATTCCAAGCCGATCTCGGTGGCGTTACTTTCGGCCTACGGCACAAAGGATATCACCTGGGGGACGCTGGGGGCGTTGGCGCATTTCTCGACCGTGCCAATCGTGCTCATCGTCCTCGTCCTCAACCGCTATTTCGTGCAGGGACTGACCAAAGGCATCAACTGAGCGGACAAACTCCGACGATTAAAAAGGTGGGCATCTCGCGGGGCCTTTTTGGCATTTCGAGCAAGACAAACAAAACGTCCGAAGCGCTTCATATGCTTCCGGTTTTAACGGAAACGCTCCCCGCGAGCACCTTTCTCAAGCCGCTTTCGAAGCCAGATAATTCTTCCAGCCGGCATGCGCGGTAATGTCGATCGCGCCGTTCAGCGCCACGGTCTCGCAAAGGAATCCGGATACCTGGCGACCGCTCTCGAGCGCGACCTTACCGATCCCCAGCGGTTGCGGAATGCGCTCGATGAAATCGGCAAAGCCTGCGAGCGGCAGTGACCAGATCTCGACCTCGATGCCCGGCCCCTTGGCGTTCGGATCGCGAACGAGACCGGGCTTGGCCGGTGTCGTGCCGGTGAGCGCATAAAGCCGATAATCGCCTGTCGTGCGGGTATGGCCACGGAATACGCCGCCGCGCTCCGTCAGTTCATGATTGAGCGGCATGCCGGACAGATGTGCGCCGACAACGGCAATCTCGCGGTGACCGGCCGGAATTTCCGTTGGGGCGCCATAGGCCGGATAGGGATTGAGGTTCATGCCGAGCCCGATGCCGGCGCGATGATGGAATTCAGCCGCGATCGCCGCCGCTTTTGCTTCAGCCATGCCGGGAGCGAGGAAGGTGACACCCGAGGGCAACCCGTCGACGCGGAAACCGTTCGGCACGGCGATCCCGCAAAGCCCCATCAGATTGACGAAATTGGTATAGATACCGAGGCGCGCGTTGAGCGCGATCGGATCGGCGAGAATCTCGCTTTTGCGATAGATCGTCGGCGTCGTCGGCACCAAAAGCACTTCGATGTCGTCCCAGATTGGGCGTGTCGCGCATTTCAACTCGGCGATGCGGTGAATGGCGCGGAATGTATCAACGGATGAATATTGCCCGCTGTTTTCGAGAATCGTCTTTGTGACCGGATGGATCGCGTCGCCATGCTGGGCCAGCACCTTATCGAGGCTGAGCGCACGCTCCGAAATCCACGGGCCTTCGTAGAGAATACGCTGGGTTTCCTCGAATGCGGCGAAATCGACCTCGACCGCCACGCCACCCATGGCATCCAGCCGCTTGACGGCTTCCTGGAACAGCCGCTCCGCCTCGCTATCGCCGAAGAAGCGAAGCGCCGCGCCGGCAGGAATGCCGAAGCGGAACTTCGGCGGGGCCGGCCGCATGTCGAGCGCGACATGATCGGCCTCGGGCTTGGAAAAGGGATAGGTCGGATCGTAGCCGGTGATGACGCGCATGACCGCCATGCCATCCTCCACCGTCAGCGCGAAGACGGACACGGTCTCGATCGTCTTCACGCAGCCGCCGCCCGATACGCAGGCATTGCTGACAATGCCCGGCGTCGGCTTGATCCCGACGATATTGTTGAAGCCCGCCGGCACGCGGCCGGAGCCGGCGGCGTCATTGGCGATCGAGAAGCTGGAAAGCCCTGCCGCCACGGAAACACCAGAACCGGAACTGGAACCACCGGAAATATAATCATCGTTGAACACCGACGAACACGCACCATACGGCGTGCGCATGCCGACAAGGCCGATGCCGAACTGGTCCATGTTGGTCTTGCCGATCAGGATCGCGCCATTGTCGAAAAGGCGAGTCACGGCCTGACCGGTGCTTTCGGCTATATAGGTCCCCTCTTTCAGCGCATTCGTCGTCGGTAGGCCGATAACGTCGTTGCAATCCTTGATCGAAAAAGGAATCCCCCAGAGAGGACGGCCGTCATAGCCGGCATTCTCCAATTCCTCTGCCGCTCTCAGTGCGTCGGCGCGGGAGACAAGATAGATCCATACATGGTCGTCACCCCGCGCCTCGATCCGGTCATAGATGGCGTTGACGACCGTGGAAGGCTTGAGTTGACCGGACGCATAGGCAGCTGTCAGCGTATGGAAGTCGAGGCTGCCGGTCTCGGCCGGCCAGTGAAAATCAGACATGTCGATCCTCTTCAGGTCGGGATGGGCGCCCTCAGCGCCGAGAGCAGTTGATCCGAGCACGTCACGGTGCCAAAAAGCCCGTTGCCGAAGACGGTGATGCGCAATTGCCCGGCATGACGTGCATCCGTCGTTCCCTTGCACGCATCGGAAACGGCGATGCATTCGAAGCCCATGTCATTGGCAGCACGTTGGGTCGCGTGCAGCAGGCCCTCGGTTGGAACACCCGCCAGCACCAGATTGCGGATGCCGCGCCGCCGCAACCAGGCTTCGAGCCCAGTCGAATAGAAGGCATTGTCGCCCGGATGGTCGAAGATCAAAGCCTCCACCTGCAGGCCGAGCATGTCGGAAAGCTGCCATTCCGACGTCCCGGGCGCAAAGACGGGATCGCCCATGGCGGCGCGCCGGGCAGCAGCCGGGGAAAGCGTCTCGCTGCGGCCGCGCCGGCTCGCAATCACCGGCAGGCCGGCTTCCCGGGCGCATGCGATCAGCTTTGCCGCAACAGCAGCCTCCGGCTCCGCACCGAGTGCGGCGATCGTACCGTTCTGGAACCCCAGGATGAGAAGCGCGCTGTCGGCAGCGCTCCATTGCCCGTCGAAGGGCCAGGAATACGGGGCGGCGGCAACGCCGGGGAAGTTGTCAGCCATGAAGCGCCTCCACGGCGGCGCGGAAGCTCGCGAGATCGGACACTGTCCCCCAGCGGCCGCCGAAGGCTTTCAAGATATCCATCGTCGCTTCGTGATTGGCCGTTTCGACCGCTGCCGTGCAGTCTTCGAGAATGACGCATTCATAACCGCGCTCGAAGCCGTCTCTGAAGGTCGATTGCACACAGCAATCGGAGGTGACGCCGATGACGATGAGATGGGTGATGCCTAGAGCCGTCAGCCGCGCATCGAAATCGGTCGCGTGGAAACCCGACTTGCCCGGCTTGTCGATCACCATTTCGCCAGCGAGCGGCGCAAGCTCGGGAACGATTTCGAAGCCGGGTTCGCCGCGCACGAGGATGCGCCCGGAAGCACCTTCATCGCCGATGCCGAGCCCATGGATGCGGGTGCGCCATTGCTTGTTGGCCGGTAGATCCGACAGGTCCGGCTTATGGCCCTCTCGGGTGTGGAAGACGGCTAGGCCCGCGGCCCGCGCGATTGTCAGGGCCTCGGCAACGGCCGGGATGATGGAGCGCGTATTGTTGACATCCTCGCCCAACTGATCGACCCACCCGCCCGGCGCGCAGAAATCGACCTGCATGTCAATCACGACGAGCGCCGCCTTTGCGGCGCGTTCAGGCGGATTACAGGGCCAGAAATTCATCATGCGCGAAGCCTCCGCTCCTCAACCAGGTCGAGGATCGCCGCGAAGTCGGTGAAATCCGCGCCATAGCGCAGCACCGGCATGCCCGCCGCCCGCGCCGAGGCCGCGCCCACGACGCTATCCTCGACGGCCAGCATGTGCGAAGCATCAAGGCCAAGACGCCCGCTGGCAAGCCGATAGGGCTCGGGATCGGGCTTGCCGTGCACTACATCCTCGCGCCCGATCGCAAAGGCCATCGCGCGGTCGAGCCCCATAGCCTTAAGATTGGCCTCGACGATGCGGCGAGACGAATTGGAAACCGCGCATTGAACAAGCCCGGACTCGGCTAGCGCAAGCACCGTCTCCCGCGCGCCAGCAATCGGTTGCAATTCGGCGGTCCGCTCAATATAGGCTTCGACAATCTCGGCGATCCAAGTCTCCGGGCCAAGTCCCAGCGGATAGAGCGGTGCGAGCGTCGTCCAGACATCGCTCATCGCCACCCCGATGAAACGCGTATCATCGGCAGCAATGTTGACGCCATAGCGCTCCGAAACGGCCATTAGCGCCTTGTGGTGAACCGGTTCGCTGTCGATCAGCGTCCCGTCGACATCCCAGGCGATTGCCTTGATCATGGCTAGTCTCCACGCGCGAAGAAGGGTTTCAGCGACCGGTAGAGATCGCGGTAGTCGGCATAGATCCGGTCGCCGGCGGCGACACCTTCGGGCGAAGGCTGCAGCACCGCGCCAAAGCGCACGGAGGCCGCGACATCCCCCCATGCCGCCACGCCTGATCCGGCCGCCGTCACCCAGGCCGCACCAATCGACGAGCCGAAGGCATCCGACAAGACATGGATCGGCTGGCCGCAGATATCGGCGACGATCTGCATCCAGATACGGCTTCGGCTTCCCCCGTCGGAGGCGATCAGCCGTGTTGCCGGGCGCCCCGTTTCCGAAAGAACATCGAGATGATGGCGGAAGCCGCAGGCAATCGCCTCCAACGCCGCGCGCCATATATGGCCGCGCGTATGACCGAGACTGAGGCCGGTGAACGTACCGCGCGCCAGCGGGTCATGAATCGGCGTCTTCTCGCCGAGAAAATAAGGCAGTGCACGCACGCCGTCCGCGCCGGCAGGCACGGCCGCCGCTTCCTGGTCGAGCTGCTTTAAAACATCGTCACCTTCCGAGCCACCGATGAGGGCGGCAAGCCATCTGAGAAGCGAGCCGGAGGAGGCCATGCAGCCGTTCGGCGCATAAAGGCCGGGGACGAGATGGTAATCCAGAAAAAGTTGACGATCTGGCTCCGGCCTGCCGGCAATGGCGATGATATCGCCTGCCCCACCAAATTTGAGGAGGACATCGCCGGCCTGCGTCAGGCCAGCCGCTAGCGCGGAGGCGATATGGTCGGCGGCTCCGCCGAAGACGGGCAGGCCTTCCGGCAGGCCGGTCAGTTGCGCCGCGTCTGCCGTCACCGCGCCGATGACCTCATGCGATGCGACGAGCTCCGGCAGGGCGCCGGGGCGAAGTCCCGACAGCACCACGAGGTCGTCCGCAATCCGGTGATCGTCAAGATCGATGAATCCCGCTTCGAGCGCCCAGTTGCGCTCGACCGTCAGGCGCCCGGTCAGGTGCATGTTGATGAAATCATAGGAGCCGAGGACATGGGCGATCCGGCCATAGACATCCGGCTCATGCGCCTTGAGCCATTGCAGTTTCGGGGCGACCAATTGCTGGGTCAGGCCCTGGCCGGTGCGGCTGAGGAAGCGCGCCTCGTCCAACGCCGCTTTCATGGCTTCGACTTCCGCCCCGCAACGCGCATCGCTCTGCTGGATGCTCGCACGCAGGACGCGGCGCTGGCGATCGAGCAGCACCACAGCCGGCAACATTCCGGTGACGCAGACGCCGGCGAGTTCGCATCCCTCAGGCAAGCGCGTGATCATGTCCCGCACCACGACCTGCGTGTTCGCCCACCATTGCCCAGGGTCGGCCTCGGCAAAACCGGGATGCGGCGAGGACAAATGCGAGGGGCGCGAGGCCGAGGCCAACGGTTTTCCGGTTTCCGACATCGCTACCGCGATCGTCGAGGTCGTCCCGATATCGATGCCGATGAACACGGGCATGGCGAAAGAACCTTTCAGTCGCGGATCGCGTTTTCAGTCGCTGCGTCGAAGAAATGCAGTTCTGCCGGGTTGACCGACAGGGCGATCGTCTCGCCAACGCGAAGCGGAAGTGTTGCCGGCACGGAGGCACGCAATCGAGGGCCGGAAAGCGAAACTTCGTCTGCCTCCGCCGTCACCTCCTCCAGCTTGCCGGCCCCGCCAATCTCGAGATGGATAAGTTTCGTGGCGCCGAAATCCTCCATGAAGGCAACCGTTCCTTCCATGCGCCCGAAACTCGGATCAACAGCATCCGCGGTGCTCAACGCCTCGGCCCGAACGCCGACAATGATCTCCTTGCCGACATGACGCGCAAGCGCCGGACGCGCGGCAATGACAGGCTCTGGCACCGGCAGAGTGAACCCTCCGGCGGCAGCAGCCAGACCGCCCTCACTGCCCGCCAGCGTGGCTTTCAGGAAGTTCATCGACGGCGTGCCGATGAAACCGGCAACGAAGAGATTGGCGGGCGTGTCGTAAAGCGCGCGCGGCGTGCCGAGCTGCTGCAAAACGCCGGCGCGCATCACGGCGACGCGGTCACCCATGGTCATCGCCTCGATCTGGTCATGCGTGACATAGACGGTGGTAATGCCGCTCAACTTCTGCAGCCGGGCGATTTCGGCCCGCATCTGGCCGCGCAGCCGTGCGTCGAGATTGCTCAAAGGTTCGTCCATCAGAAACGCCTTGGGCGCGCGCACCAGCGCCCGGCCCATCGCCACGCGCTGTCGCTGACCGCCGGAAAGCTGCCCCGGCTTGCGGCCGAGATAGGCGTCGAGTTCGAGAAGCTTGGCCGTTTCCCTGACCTTGCGATCGATTTCCGTCTTGTCGACGCCGCGCACGGAAAGGCCGAAGCCGATATTCTCGGCAACGGTCATATGCGGATAAAGCGCGTAGGATTGAAAGACCATCGCGATGTCGCGGTCACGGGGCGCAAGGCCGTTGGCGAGCGTATCGCCAACCAACAGGCGACCCGAAGTGATATCCTCGAGACCCGCAATCATTCGCAGCGCGGTCGACTTACCACAGCCGCTTGGGCCGACTAGAACCAGAAACTCACCATCCTCGATGGTGAGATCGAGGTGCTGGATTGCCGCATATCCGTCCGGATAACGCTTTTCCACTCCCTCAAAGACGATGGATGCCATGCTCTCTCCGATATGATGCGGCTTGGGCGGTCGGCTGGCCTGTCAGGTCATATAGACGCCGCCGGTGACATTGACGCCCTGACCGGTCATGAAACGGGCGGAATTCGAGCAGAGGAAAACGACGACATCGGCGACATCTTCGGGTGTTTCCAGCCGCCCGAGCGGCGTCTGGGCGATATAGTCTTCAACGACGCGCTCGGGGCTGACGCCGCGCAATTTGGCTTCCCAATCGATCTCGCGCTCCTGCATGCCGGTCTTGACGAAGCCCGGGCAGACGGCATTGACGCGGATGCCTTTCGAGGCCAGTTCGCGGGCAAGCGCCTGTGTCCAGCCGAGAACGGCGAACTTGCTGGCAGAGTAATGCGCCAGAAGCGGCGCGCCGACCTTCGCGGCAAGCGAGGCCGTGTTGACAATCACACCCTGGCCCTGCGACACGAAGCGGCGCGCAGCGATCTGGTTCGTCAGGAAGATGCCGCGCGTGTTGACGTCGAAGTTGAAGTCCCACTCCTCGTCGGTGATCTCCAGCGCATGCTGCATCGTAGAGACCCCGGCATTGGCAATCAGTATATCGTAGCCGCCCATGAGATCCGCGGCTCGTTCGAACGTCTTTTCCACGGAGGAACGCGAACGAACATCAATCTCCAGCGCATGGCCGGCAATCGATTGTGCGACTGTGTTCGCCGCCTCCAGATTGATGTCGCAAATGGTGATCTTGACACCCTGTTTTGCCAGCGCCTGCGCGATTGCACGGCCTATTCCATTGCCGCCGCCGGTAACGATCGCCTTCAAACCGTCGAGTTCCGCAAACTTCGGATGTCCCACGAGCCATATCTCCGACCAAAACAACACCGCGATCATATAACAACAAAAACTTACAAATCAATCGAAATTTATGTTTGAATTTGTTCGCTTTCTGAGCTAAGCACTGGTTATGTAATGGGAAGGCTGAGCTTCGGTAGCATGCGAACGCAAACACCCGCTCAGCTTATCTAAATGAAAGACAGACCAATGATCACAGGCCATGACGCCGAAACGCTGACCGTCGAAAAAACGAAAGTTCTCGCGCGCACGCGCCGTTCCTTCATTTTGGATGCGCTGGCCGAAACGGGCGCCGTATCCGTAACGGAAATTGCCGCACAGCTCGGCGTGTCTGAAATGACCGTGCGGCGCGACCTGACGGAACTGGAGAAGGAAGGACGGCTTGCCCGCACCCATGGCGGAGCAGTCAGCACCGACCTTACCACAATTGTCGAACCCGGCCTTTCAGCAACCACCTCGCGCCTCAACGAGCCGACCTTTCAGGCTCGCCTTGCCAAGAACGCATTGCCGAAACGGCTGATTGCGGAAGCGGCAGCGCGGGTCGCCTCAGGACTTCGCACCATCGCGCTGGATGTCGGCACGACAACATTCCTGCTTGCCCGGTTGCTCGCCGGCCAGCAGCATGTAAAGTTTTTCACCAACAGCGTGCGCAACGCCACCCAGCTTGGGGAAGGCCTGGCGGAAGTCTACTTGCCTGGCGGACGCATGAGAAACGATGAATTGTCGATCTCCAATGCAACGGCGATTTCCCAGTTCGAAGCACTTTGGTTCGACATCGCCTTTGTCGGCGTTTCCGGACTGACGTCAGACGGTATTTATGATTATTCCTTCGATGATACGGAGATGAAGCGCGTCTATCTCCGCCGCTCGACGAAGAAGGTCGTTCTCTGCGACGCATCGAAATTCGATTGCATGTCGCTCGTTCATATCGCCCCGCTGTCACAATTCGACATGCTGATCACCAATGCATCGCCGCCGCCAGAACTGGCAAAAGCGCTTGAAGCCGCCAGGGTTGAAGTGATGGTCGCCGGCGCATCCTCCTGAAGCATCCGGTTTGTGAAAACCCGCTTTCCCTAACGCCCAATTTCGGAGCTTTCGATGGTTTTTGAATTTTTTGGTGACAAGAAGAAGGTCATCATTGCCATGGCGCATATCGGCGCATTGCCCGGTTCGCCGAATTATGATCCGAAAGGCGGCGTCTCGAAACTCATCGACGACGTGATGGAAGATATTCGCGCGCTGCAGGAAGGCGGCGTCGATGCCATCATGTTTGGCAACGAGAATGACAGGCCTTACGAGTTGAAGGCACCGCCGGAGGGTATCGCTGCAATGACGGCGATCGTCCAGGCTGCGAAGGCGGAACTCAAGATTCCCTTCGGCGTCAATTATCTCTGGGATCCGACGGCAAGCGTCGCCATCGGTGCCGCCACCGGCGCAAGCTTCGTGCGCGAGATCTTCACCGGCGTCTTCGCCTCCGACATGGGTATCTGGGCCCCGGATTGCGCGACGCCGGCGCGGCTGCGCGCCAAGCTCGGCCGCACCGACATGAAGATGCTGTTCAACATCAATGCCGAATTCGCCCATTCGCTCGACCAGCGCCCGATCGAACTGCGCGCAAAGAGCGCGGTCTTCTCATCGCTGGCCGACGCCATCCTTGTGTCCGGTCCGCTGACCGGGCAGCCGGTCGATCAGTCCGGCTTGCGCAAGGTCTGCGAAGCCGTGAGGGATGTTCCCGTTTTCGCCAATACAGGCGTCAACAAGGACAATGTCACCGACATCCTCTCCTGCGCCAGCGGCGTCGTCATCGGCACGCATTTCAAATATGAGGGCAATACTTGGAACAAGGTCGAGCCCGCCCGCGTCAAGCGCTTCATGGACATCGTCAGCGCTATTCGCTGACGATGAGCGTTGGTGCATGGATCAAATTCCAATGGTTTGCCGATAGGCGGGCGGGATCGCCAACGGACGCCATGATTTTCGTCCATGCCCTACAAACACCATTCCGCCCGCCGTCACCATATTGGCAAGATGAAATTCAAGTTGACCAATTGGTCGGAATAGGAGGCCGATCCACGCCGGCGCGGCAGCCTGACGCTTTGGATGACGCCAGCGGCGCTGTCATCCCGGCCGGCGCCGAAGAGAACAATGCGTGGCGGCCAGCCACGCTACTCGTGCCTGCCGATTGAGACTGCCCTGACCTTGGCCCTCGTATTCAGCTTGCGGCTGCGCCAGATGGAAGGTTCGCTGACTTCGGTGCTGCAATTGACGGGGCTAGATCTCGCCGTTCCCCATCATGCCACGCTGAGCCGGAGGGCAAGTTTGTGGCGATCGTCTGATCGGCGGCAAAGCCGCCCGGTTTCGAGAAATGAGCCCGTTCACGTCCTCATTGACAGCACCGGGGCCGAGGTCTACGGCGCTGGCCAGTGGCTGGAGGAAAAGCACGACACCAACTCCCGACGGACCTGGCGCAAACTGCACCTTGCACTGGATGCCGACAGCGGCGAGATCATCGCCCACGTCATGACCGACCAAGACACCGGCAACGGCTCGCAAGTCGAACCGCTGCTCGGCCAAATCGACACTCCGATCCGCCAAATCACGCCCGATGGTGCCTATGGTGGGAAGCCGACCTACAACGACGTCATCAAGCACGGCGCCGATGCTGTCGTCGTCATTCCGCCGCGCAACAATGCGATCAACTGCTCCGATACAGAAACCGCCAGTCAACGAGACCGGCACATCGCGGCGATCAACACGGGCGGACGGATGAAATGGCAAGCTGCGACCTGCCACGGCAAGCGTTCGCTGGTTGAGACCGCGATTGTCGGGCATCGACTGCGGCCACGATCCTTCCGCACGCAGCAGACGGAAGTCGCCATTGGCTGCACCGTGCTTAACCGGATGCTGGCATCCGAACGCCCGAAATCTGTCCGGTGCAAGCCGCCTACGACATAGCCACGGGATCATGGACTGGAATCCGGCCACTCCTTGAGCCATGCACCAACGCCATGTGTCGGAGCAAAAATATTTCCAGCGACCCATTCAAGCGGAATGACCTGTCTTTCTCTTAATGGTCGGAGGGCATAGAAATCTCCCTCGCTGCACTCGCATGTCAGCGCGCTGTTTCGAGAAGGCCCCGTAGCAATTCCATGAAAGCCTCCATTTCAGATCACATTCTTGCGTCTGCCGGCGCGCTTTTCTATCGAGAGGGTATCCGCGCTGTGGGCATCGATCGCATCATCGATGAGACCAAGGTCGCCAAGGCAACGCTCTACCGGCATTTTCCATCCAAGGATCATCTCGTCGCGGCCTATCTTAAGGATCGCCATGAGCGGGTAATCCGCTCTTTGGACGCCGTCTTCGCCGAGGCAGCAAATCCGCGAGATCAGCTCAACCTGATCTTCGAGCGTCTGCATGAAAAAGCAGATAGCCCTGAATTTCGAGGGTGCGCATTTGCGCTTGCGGTCGCCGAGCATGGCGATTCAGAACGCGTCGTTGCCGTCGCGCGCAACCACAAAGCAACGGTGCGTCATTTGTTTGCCTCGCTCATGACGAGAGCAGGCGTAGAAGCAGTCCAGCCGGCCGCCCATCTTTGCCTTCTCTACGAGGGAGCACTCGCGACAGTCGCCGTCGGCCGCGATCCCCAGGCTGTTCTGACCGCCAGAGACTGCGCGCTTTTTGTATTTGACGTCGCGGTTTCTTCGATCAAAAACGCTGAAAAGGCATAGCATGACAAAGGTAATTGACTATTTCTTCGGCATCGGCTCGCCCTGGTCCTTCATCGGCCTCGATGCGTTTACAGATCTTGCACAAGCGCACGACATGTTGATCCGCCCGCACGTCATTTCCGTAATCGAAGAGAACGGCGGTATCTATTCCCGCAACAGGCCCGAGGTTCGGCGCGCCTACTGGATGAAAGACCTGAAACGCTGGGCGGCTTTGCGCGGCAAGACGCTCAATTTCGAAAATCGCGCCGCCCTTTCGGACCCGACTCCCGCGGGCTTCATGGTCATTGCGGCCATCGAGGATCGTTTGGATTGGCTAAAACTAACCCGCGCGCTGCAGACGGCATTCTGGGCCGAAGCGGCGGATATCGGCCGGAGCGAGGTGCGTCAGGCGATCGCCCATTCCGTCGGCTTCAACGGTGCGAAGCTGGAAGAACGCGCGAAGACCGAGGCCATCCAGTCGATCTGGCGATCCAACATCGAGATCGCCAGGGCCGCCGGCGTCTTCGGTCTCCCGACGTTTCGCTACGAAAATGAGCTCTACTGGGGGCAGGATAGCCTGCCCTTCCTTGAGCGCCACCTGAATGGCGAGAAGATCGCCGTCTGACGGCGCGTCTGTGAGACTTGGTACCGGCCAACCCGCATCGATGCCTGATCGTGACGGCATAGCGCGATTCCGGCTGTCACGGTCAGCACGGAAAAGGACGTGAAAGATGGGCATCCTATCCCCCGAGCTATCGGTCCAACTACAGCAAGATTCGATAACCGCTTATCGACCTCGCACGCGTTGCGTGACCAGCATGGCCGTGGCGAATCCATCCCACGCCGGCGATCCGAGGGCATCATGAACCCCGGCAAGATCCTGCCTGGGTGAGGATTGCCGATCTTTCCACCCTCGTTCACGGGAGACGCTGCGATGGACGGCTTCAAACCCCACAGCTCTCATTGGGGCGCATTCTACGGACGGTACCGGGGCGACGTCCTCGAAATCCGTCCCCATCCCGCCGACCCGCATCCATCGCCCCTGCTCGGCAACCTGTCCGCAATCGCTCATAGCCCCGCCCGCATCCGGCGCCCGGCCGTCAGGCGCGGCTGGCTTGAAGGCCGGCCTGATAATGCCGGAAAACGTGGGAGCGACGGTTATGTCGAGGTCAGCTGGCCCGAAGCGCTCGATCTTGTCGCCAACGAGCTTCGCCGTGTTCACGCCGAAGCCGGACCGCAGGCCATTTTCGGCGGCTCGTACGGCTGGTCCAGCGCAGGGCGGTTTCATCATGCGCAAAGCCAGATCCACCGCTTCCTCAACGTGCTCGGCGGATATGTCAGATCGGTCAATACCTACAGTTCGGGCGCGGCGATGGTCATCATTCCGCATGTGCTCGGTCCTTACGATACCTTCGACCGAAAGAGCGTTACCTGGGAAGCGATAGAGCGCAGCAGCGAGCTGATCGTCGCCTTCGGCGGCATGGCGGTGAAGAATACCGATGTCCACGGCGGCGGCATCAGCCGGCACGTCGTACGCCCGGCGCTGAGCAGCGCCCGTGCGCGCGGCGCGCGTTTCGTCCTCATCAGCCCGCTCAAGGATGACATTGCAGGTGATCTCGAGGCCGAATGGCTGCCGGTCATCCCGGGAACGGATGTCGCGCTCATGCTGGCGATCGCCTTCGTGCTCATCAGCGAGGGACGGCACGATCGGGAATTTCTCGACCGCTATACGACAGGCTATCCACGCCTTGAGGCCTATCTGCTGGGACGCGAGGATGGCATCGAGAAGAGCCCGCAATGGGCAGCCGGCATCTGCGGTATCGCCGCCGAGACGATCGTGGATTTGGCGCGCAGCATGGCGAATGCCCGAACGCTGATCACCGTCAGCCATTCGCTGCAGCGCGCCGATTACGGCGAGCAGCCGGTCTGGATGGGGATCGTACTGGCGGCCATGCTCGGCCAGATCGGCCTGGATGGCGGCGGCTTTTCCTATTCGCTTGGTGCGCTCGGCAATATCGGCAAAAGCCAGCATGCCGTGCCCCTGCCGACGCTCAAGCAGTTTCACAATCCGGTGCCGGATTTCATTCCCGTCGCACGGATCGCCGACATGCTTCTGAACCCGGGCGAACCGTTCCATTACAATGGTCAGGCCCTGCATTATCCTGACATCCGCCTCGTCTATTGGGCCGGCGGCAATCCGTTCCACCACCATCAGGATCTCAACAGGCTTCGCCAGGCGTTCAAGAAGCCGGAGACGATTATCGTGCACGAGACGGCCTGGACGTCGTCTGCACGCCACGCCGATATCGTCCTGCCCGCAACCACGACGCTCGAGCGCGACGATATCGGTGCGGCCGACCGCGATCCGATGATGATCGCGATGAAGAAGCTGATTGAACCGGTCGGCGAAGCACGCTCCGACTACGAGATATTCGCTGATATTGCAGAGCGCCTCGGCAAGCGCGCTGAATTCACCGAAAACCGGTCAAGCCGTGAGTGGCTCGCTTTCCTCTTCGAGACCACGCGAACAGCCCTCGTCGCAGCCGGTCATCCGGCGCCGGACTTCGAAACGTTCTGGGAAAAGGGAGAGCTGCTGCTACCGGTAAGACCCGACGACGGCGGGCCTGCGCGCGCATTCCGGGCCGATCCGAACGCCCATCCGTTGCCGACGCCATCGGGCAAGATCGAAATTTTCTCCGAAACAATCGAGAGCTTTGGTTATGACGATTGCCGCGGCCATCCACGTTGGTATGGACCGGACCCGAAGACGGAGGCGGCGGAAGGTCCCTATCCTCTTTATCTCGTCTGCAACCAGCCCCACTCGCGCCTTCACAGCCAGCTGGACTATGGTGACTTCAGCCGTTCCACCAAGATCGGCGGCCGGGAACCGCTGCGCATCCACCCTGCCGATGCCGCAGAGCGTGGCATTTCGGACCGCGATATCGTCAGGCTGTTCAACGCCCGCGGCAGTTGCCTCGCCGCCGCTGTCATCAGTAGGGATGTAAGACCGGGTGTCATGCAGCTTGCCACCGGCGCATGGTTCGAGCCCGATAACGCTGAAGCTGCGATGGCCATGTGCGTTCATGGAAATCCGAACATCCTCACCCGTGACGCCGGCACATCGCAGCTTTCCCAAGGCTCGACGGGCCAGCTGACGAAGGTCGATGTCGAGCGCTTTACCGGTGAACCGCCGCCCGTACGCATTCTCGATGGAATGACGTTTATCGTCGGATAGACCGTCGTCACGCAATCCCACTCGCCCGGCACTCGACCGGCGGAAATCCTGATCCTCGTGCTTCAGATCGCGCTGACAAAATAATCTACAAATTTGATGGAAAAAGAACAACCAGTCTTTCTCGAAACCGATCCGCTCACATAGGCTCCTGTTCGTCATTAGCCCGGCAACCAAACAGGACTGCTTCATGAACGACCGTTCTCCTCGCCTTCTTCTTTCCCGGCGTCGTCTGCTGACCGCCACCTCTGCGCTGGCATTTGCCGCCCTGGTCGCAACAGCGAATGTAACCCCGGCATTGGCTGAGGACGGCGCGCATGATGGCGGAGATGTCGTCTTCCTGATCGATTCGCTGGGCGACACCTGGATTCCCAACAACAGCGCGATCTCAAGCTTTCAGGGCCATATCTGGGGCCATGTCACCGACAAGCTTCTTTATGTCGATGCCGACGGCAAGGTAAGCCCGTGGATCGCCGAGCGCTGGGAGCAGAATGACAATGCGACGGAATTCACCCTGCATCTGAAGACCGGCGTGACCTTCTCCGACGGGAGCCCGCTCGATGCAGCAGCCGTCGTTGCCAATCTCGACATCTGGTATGCCGGACGCAAGAGCGAGGGCATCAACCCGATCGGCCTGTTCCCCAAGACCTATGATCATGCCGAAGCCGTCGATGCGACGACCGTGAAGGTTTTCTTCAAGAAGCCGACCCTCGGCTTCATCCCGACACTCGGCTATCACGGCTCTATCCTCATCTCCCCGAAGACCATCGCCTCGCCGGCAAGCGCCCAAGCGGACCTGAGCAGGACCTCCGGCAGCGGGCCTTATGTCGTCGAGTCCTGGAAGGAAGGCGACTACGTCAAGCTTGCCAAGCGCAAGGATTACAACTGGGGTCCTGCCGCGGTCGGCCAGACCGGTCCCGCCCATCTCGATACGATCACCTACAAGCTCGTCTCGGAACCGTCGCTGCGCGTCGCGGCCGTCCAGTCCGGGCAGGCCGACGTTGCCTACAACGCATCGCCGCAGGAGCTCGAGTCTCTCAAGTCGGAAGGCCTCACGGTAGCGACGCCTCGCTATCTCGGCTTCGTCAACGGCTGGGCGATCAACACCAAGCTTGCGCCCTATGACGACGTGAGGGTTCGCCAAGCACTTCAGGCTGGCATCAATCGCCAGGAGATCATCGACACGGTCTATACGCCCGACTGGAAGCTTGCGACGTCGTTCATCCAGAGCAACGTTCCGGGTGCGACCGACCAGAGCCCGCTGCTTGCCTACAATCCTGAAAAGGCAGAGAAGCTTCTCGACGAGGCAGGCTGGAAGAAGGGAACGGACGGCATTCGCGTCAAGGATGGCAAGCCGCTGTCGCTGACGTTGAATTCCAACCCCTACCTCGCGACATCGAAATCGATCGACGAACTGATTGCCCAGCAGCTCGGCAAGATCGGCTGGAAGGTCGATATCCGTGCCTATGACGTCGTCACCTTCGGGCAGAAGGTAAAGTATGGCGGCGCGGGCGTACCGGCATATGAGGTGACGCGCTCCTTCATCGACGCCGGCACCGTCGCCAGCATCCTGACGAATGCCAACAATGGCGAGAACTGGTTCGCGCTCGACGAGAGCGACAAGACCCTCAACGACCTGCGCGACAAGATCGCCGGCGCCGGCTCCATCGAAGCCCGCAAACCGCTGCTCGATGAGTTGCAGACATACGTCCTCGACCAGGGTTATTTCATTCCGCGGACACAGATCGTCCAGCGCATCTATGTGCAGTCGCCTAAGCTCAAGGGAGCGGTCTACAACGGCGTCGCCTATGCCAGCTACTACACCGCCACGAAAAGCGAATAGTCCGGCCGTTCAACAGACACAGAGGTGATGGGCATGAGAAAAGCCTATTTCGTGTATGCCGGAAAGCGGCTCCTGCAAGCGATCGTCGTGATCCTGTTGTCTTATGTCTTCACCTTTGTCGTCGTCAGCATCCTGCCCGGCGATCCGATTACCAACGTCCTGAACAACCCGCAGAACGGCTTCACCCCGGATGAGATCAAGGAGATCATCGCCGCGCAGGGATTGGACAAGCCGGTCCCCGTGCAGCTCTGGAACGCCTTTTCCGGCTTCATGACTGGCGATCTTGGTCTGTCGATGCGAACTAACCGGCCGGTGGCAACGCTGATCGCGGAGGTTCTGCCGTCGACACTCGTGCTTGCCTCGGCGGGGCTCGCGGTTGCGCTGTTCCTGGCGGCAATCATCGCCTACGGCACGCAATTTCTGCCCCGGCGGCTTGGCCAGGGACTGCTCCGCGGCTTCCCGTCCCTGTTCCTGTCGGTTCCGAACTTCGTGATCGGCCTGGTGCTGATCCATCTCTTCGGCTTTCAGCTCGGCGTCTTTCGCGTCATCCAGCCCGACAGTTTCTGGGCAACGCTTTTCGCGGCGATCGCCCTCGGCATTCCGATCTCGGCACAGATCGCCGAAGTCCTGATTGCCAATCTCGACCATGAATCCAGCCAGGATTATGCCGCCGTCGCACGTGGACGCGGGCTCGGCCAGATGCGTCTCTTCGTCATGCACCTGCTCAAGCCCTCATCGCTTCCGGTCATCACGGTCGTCGCTTTGACGATCGGCGAATTGCTCGGGGGCTCGCTGATAACCGAGACGGTGTTTGGCCGAAACGGGCTCGGCAGCCTGGTGCAGCGGTCGGTCAGCACGCAGGACCTGCCGGTCCTGCAAGCCGTCGTCTCGCTCGCCGCAGTGGTCTTCGTGGTCGTCAACCTGATCGCCGACCTTACCTATCCGCTGCTCGATCCGCGCGTCAAACTTCTCGGCGGGCAAGACCGCCGTCCGACGACTGCCGACGACAGCTCTCTCCCCATCTCCAAGGGGCTGACCCCATGACACTTGCCTCTGTTTCCTCCACCCCCCGCACGACCGCGCTCAGCCGTCTGACGGGCCTGCGCGTGCCGCCCGTCGTCATCCTTTCGTTTCTGGTCGTTGCTCTGGCGATCGGCTGGTCTTTGGCGCCCAGCCTGTTTACCCATTACGATCCGGTGAACGGCACTCCCGCTCAAAAGCTGCTCGGCCCAAGTGCGGCACACTGGTTCGGTACTGACCATCTCGGCCGCGACCTCTATACACGCGTCGTCTATGGCACGGCTTCTTCGGTGGCGAGCGCACTGATTGCAGTCGTCATCGGCGTCGTCGCCGGCGGAATTATCGGACTGCTGGCCGGCTTCTTCGGCGGCTGGGTGGACACGGTCTTTGCCCGGCTCGTCGATGTGTTGCTGGCCATCCCCAAATTCCTGCTGGCGGTCATCGTCGTCACCGCAATCGGTTTCGACACGACCAATGCGGCAATCGCGACCGGCATCTCAGCCGTTGCGCTGTTTGCCCGGGTGATGCGCTCCGAAGTCATCAAGACCCGACAGGCCACATTCGTCGAATCGTCCTTCCTCCTCGGTGGCTCGCGCTGGCACATTCTGTGGCGTCACGTGCTTCCGAACGCATCGCGATCGGTGCTGCCGCTTGCCGTCCTGCAGTTTGGCGATTCCATCCTGGTGATCGCCAGCCTCGCCTTCCTTGGCTACGGCGATCCGCCGCCGGCCTCCGACTGGGGTCTGCTGATCTCGATCGGCAAGGATTACCTCAAATGGCCCTGGCTGGTTTATGCCCCGGCCCTCGTCACGATCGCAACCGTCCTCTCTGTAAACAGGATCAGCCGATGGCTCCGCAAGACAGACTGACCATGCTTTCAAACCGCCCATCGACCCCGCTGCTGCGGGCCGAAGGATTGTCGGTCGCCTACAGTACCCATAGGGTCGTCAGCAATGTCGGCTTCGAGCTTGGACGCGGCAAAGGTCTCGCGCTGATCGGCGAATCCGGATCGGGAAAATCGACCATCGCCCGCGCCGTCCTGCGACTGCTTCCCGCAGCGGGACATGCCACGGGCCGCGTCGAATTCGAGGGCCAGGAGCTTCTGGGGCTTCCGGAGCGCCGCTTCCGTCCATTCAGGGGACGCAGGATCGGTTTCGTGCCGCAGGACCCCGGCAACTCCTTGAACCCGGTCCGCACCATCGGCGCGCAGGCGATGGAAGCGGCCGCACTGCTCGACGAAACGGACAAGGTGCTTCGCAAGGCACTCGTTCTTGAGACATTCGCACAGGTCGGGCTCGACAATCCCCAGCGCGTCTACGACTCCTATCCGCATCAACTTTCCGGCGGCATGCTCCAGCGCGTGCTGATCGGGCTCGCCGTTCTGCCGCGGCCGTCGCTGCTGGTCGCAGACGAGCCGACCTCCGCGCTCGATGTGACGATCCAAAAGCGGATTCTCGACCTGTTGTCGAAGTTGCAGGAGGAACTGCAGATCAGTCTTCTCCTGATCACCCACGACCTGGCGATCGCAGCCGAGCGCGCGGATTCCATCGTGGTCCTCAAGGACGGCATCGTCCAGGAGGCTGGCAGTACCGCTACGATATTCTCCGCGCCTTCCTCCTCTTACGCCAGAAAACTTCACGGCGACGTGCCGGCACTCAACCCGAACCGGTACCGGCCGTTGCGAGAGCCCGGTTTCCGGCATCTTGGCGCCCCGCGTGAAAGGACACCGAAGATCGAGGTCAGCGGCGTAACGAAGACCTTCACCGTCGACGGCAAGGTGCTGACCGCCGTCAACGACGTCTCGTTCGACGTTCAGGCGGGAACGACGCATGCGCTGGTCGGTGAATCCGGATCCGGAAAGACAACGGCGATCCGGCTTCTGCTCGGGCTTGAGCAGCCCGACGCCGGGAAGATCACTGTTGGCGGCGAACAGGTCAACGGTCGATCACCCGAACAGCTGCGCTCTGTCTGGCGGCACCTGCAGCTCGTCTACCAGAACCCCTTCACATCGCTTGATCCGACCTGGAACGTCGAGAGGCTCGTGCGCGAGCCGCTGGACCGCTTCAAGATCGGGACCCATCAGGAGCGGGCACTTGCGGTGCGCAGGGCGTTCGCAAACGTCGGGCTGGGAGAGCATCTCCTGTCCCGCAAGCCCGCCGCCTTGTCTGGCGGCCAGCGCCAGCGCGTCGCCATTGCCCGCTCGCTTGTCCTGAAACCTGACGTGATCGTGCTTGACGAGCCTACCTCCGCGCTCGACGTCAGCGTTCAGGCCGATATTGTCGAGGTACTGCTGTCGCTGCAGGTCAAGCTCGGCCTTACCTATATTTTCGTGTCGCATGATCTGGCGCTCGTGCGCCAGCTTGCCCACACGGTCTCGGTCATGCAGCGCGGACGCATCGTCGAGCATGGCACCGTGGGTGAGATCTTCGACACCCCCCGCCAGGCCTATACGCGCTCGCTGTTGGAATCGATCCCTTCGGGTGCCGCACGTTTCACACGCACCCAACCCCCGCAGCACCGGCCGATCTTCGACAAGGAAAAGATTGCATGACCGTCATCGCCCCCGCCGCGGCGCCGTCCGCGTCATTCCGTCCGAAGAAGCGGCTTGGCTTCAACACGCGCGTCTCGTTCAACGACGAGACCGGGCCTGCCCACGGCTTGCGGGAGGGCATCGAACTTTTCAAGGCGGCCGAACGTCTGGGCTACCAGTCGGGCTGGGCCTATCAGCGCCATTTCGACCATTATCTGTCCTCACCGCTCCCCTTCTTTGCCGCAGCCGGCCAACACACCAGCCATATCGTCCTCGGTTCGGCCGTCATTCCGATGCGCTATCAGGACCCCATCCTGCTGGCGGAAGCCGCAGGCACGACAGATCTCCTGATCGGCGGCCGGCTGGAACTGGCGATCTCGACCGGCTCCAACGCCGCCTTCGATGCCGTCTTCGGCACGGTCGATACCGATGCCCGGACGGAAGCCAAGCGCCGTCAGGCCCGTTTTCTTTCCGCGATCGCAGGCGAAGTTCTGCACACCATCACAGGACCCGGCCAGGGTGCCGCGGAGGGCAGCCAACTGAGGGTGACGCCGCATAGTCCGACCCTTCGCTCGCGCATCAGACAGGGCTCCGCCAGCCTTGGATCGGCGATACAAGCCGCCGAACTCGGCATCGGGCTGATAGCGGGAACCGTACAGCATGATCACGCCGAAGGTGAGAGCTTCGCAGATTATCAGGCGCGCTGCATCGAGGCTTTCCGAGCCACCTGGCGGAGGGAACGGACAAGCGAGCCGCCGCCTGTTGCTGTGGCAGCGTCAATCCTGGTCGGCACCACGCCGGACCTTCGCGAAAAATACGCCGCCTATGATCTCGAGCGTCGCACCCAAGGCATTGCGGCATCGCGGCCGAAGGGCGCGCTTGAGCCGAGCTCGCGGACCAATCAGCCGCCAGGAAGCCAGATCTCACCGGTCTTCCACGGCACGCCGGACCAGGTCATGGAAGCGGTGCTCAGTGATCCCGGCCTTGCCGCGGCCGACGAAGTCGTCCTCTTTCTGCCGCCTGCCTTCGACCTTGCCGAGAACATCCGGCTGCTCACCGATCTTACTGAAACCGTCGCTCCAAGCCTCGGTTGGTCGCCCGACTGGTAAGGCCGCCGCCCGGCCAGATCTTCCGCGGGAGCGATTAGGGAATATTTTCTATAGTTTCAATGGAAATAGAAAGACCTGTCTTCCTTACTTCTTAGCTGCCGCCTAACTTTTGTCCAACATTCGACAATCAGAGGAGCTCCCATGTCCGCGGAATTCATCAGCGTTAGCTTTCCCAACGCCTCGAACGATCTCAATCCCATCCCGGACGCTCCGGTGGATCCCAGCTATCTCGAGCGCTATGCACGCGCGCTCGATGACTACGGCTTCAACTATACGCTGATCCCCTACTCGTCCTCCTCCTTCGACCCATTCACCATTGGCGCCACCGTCCTTGCGCATACGAAGAACATCAAGATCATCGTCGCGCTCAGGCCTAATACCATCTATCCGACGGTCGCGGCCAAATCGCTTGCCACACTTGACCAGTTGAGCGGCGGGCGCGTGGTCGTCCACTTCATAGCCGGCGGCAGCGACGAGGAACAGGCGCGCGAGGGCGACTTCCTCGACAAGGAGCAGCGCTACGAGCGGCAGGAGGAATATATCCGTATCCTGCGGCTTGCATGGAGCTCAACGGAGCCCTTTGATTTCGACGGCAAATACTACCAATTCAAGCAATTCCGCAGTGCCGTTCGCCCGACGCACGGACTGATCCCGATCTCGCTCGGCGGATCATCGGACGCCGCCTACCGCATTGGCGGCTCTCTCTGCGACATCTTCGGACTGTGGGGCGAGCCTCTGGCGGAAACCAAGCAGCAGATCGAGCGGATCTATGCCGAGGCGGCAAAGGCCGGTAGGACCGACCGGCCTCGAATCTGGGTGACCTTCCGTCCGATCGTCGCGGAGACCGACGAACTGGCTTGGGAAAAAGCTCACCGGGTCCTCGATCGCCTTAAGGAAAACCGGGAAAAGGGCCTTCATCGCGCGCCGCCCACCGCCCCTCGCCCCGCCAATGTCGGATCGCAGCGGCTTCTCGACATTGCCGCACGCGGCGACGTCCATGATCGCGCCCTATGGTATCCGACGGTTACTGCGACCAATGCCTCCGGGGCAACTACCGCGCTTGTCGGATCGCCGCGCACGATCGCCGATTCGATCCTCGACTATATCGATCTCGGCGCCGACCTGATCTCTATCCGCGGCTACGACAACTTCAACGACGCCGTCGACTACGGCCGCCACATCCTGCCGCTGGTGCGTGAGGGCATACGCGAACGGGAAGACGCAAAGAAAAAGGCCGCGGCTTGATGATCGCCCATGACACGCCTTTCGATCCAGGCCTGCTGAAGGCGACAACGCGTGCTCTTGCGGACGCTGCCCCGGAGGCGGACCGGACCGGGGACTTCCCATGGGTCGGTATCCGCGCGGTTCATCAAAGCGGCCTGCTCGAAAGCACCGTCGCGGAGAGATATGGTGGCGCCGGCGCAACCCTATACGAGGTCGCGACGATCCTTGCGGCGCTCGGGCGGGGTGATCCGTCGGTCGCGCTCATCAGCGCAATGACGATCTTTAG
Organism: Rhizobium sp. AG207R; assembly: GCF_027109195.1. Taxonomy (NCBI): domain Bacteria; kingdom Pseudomonadati; phylum Pseudomonadota; class Alphaproteobacteria; order Hyphomicrobiales; family Rhizobiaceae; genus Rhizobium; species Rhizobium sp. AG207R. The sequence continues at coordinate 140,647 of NZ_JAEPVT010000001.1, read as the reverse complement.
CCATCTCGGCCAGGCAACAAAAAGCCATTGGCCGGAGGATCTCTATACGAGCCTGCTCGCGCAGGCCAAGCAGCGTCCGCTGCTTCTCAACGCGGCGCGTGTCGAGCCCGAGCTCGGCTCACCCGCCCGTGGCGGCCTGCCGGCGACGGTCGCTCGCCGTACCGCCACCGGCTGGTCGATCACCGGCCGCAAGCGCTTCGTCACCGGCGCGCACGGACTGACCCATTTCCTGGTCTGGGCACACACCGATGAAACACCCGCCCAGGTGGGAACATTCGTCGTTCCGAACAAGCTTCCGGGCATTCGCGTGATCGAGAACTGGAACAGCCTTGGCATGCGTGCCTCCGGCTCTCACGATGTCGAATATACCGATGTGGAAATCCCGCTGGAAAATGTCATCGATCTCGTCGATCCATCCGTTGCCCAGCAGGACAACCGTGCCCACGCAGCAATCACGTTGGCGCTGACCGCGCTCTATCTGGGGGTGGCCGAAGCGGCACAGGAGGCGTTCATCCGTTTTGCCCACGAGCGTGTTCCAACAAACCTCGGCCATCCGATCGCTCGTACCGAACGCTTCGTGACGCTTTCCGGTGAAATCGACCTCCTCGTCTCCGGCGCCCGGCAGATCATTTTCGATGCCCTGAAGGACAAGCAAGCCGAGGCCGAAAAGCACATACGGGCCCGGCTGCTTGCGGGCCGGCAGCTGCGCGACGCGGTACAGATCGCCGTGCGCGGCATTGGTAATCCCGGCCTCGGGAACGAACTGGGACTGGAACGCCATTTCCGGGACATTCAGTCGGTGCTCGTCCATGCGCCGCAGGAAGACACATCCATTTCCATTCTCGGGCGCGCCGCCTTCGAACGTTGGAAGAGCGAAAGGGACGCGCCATTGGCGCCTCCGGCCAGTCTCACCGTATTGAAGACGGCCTGATCATGACACGCTACATCATCATCGGTGCCGGCGCGGTCGGCGCGAGCCTTGCTGCCGAGTTCGAAACGCATGGCATTCCCTATGTGCTCGTTGGACGCGGCGCCCAGATTGCCCATATCGCCGCTCACGGTCTCTCGTATCGACGGGCGGGCGCACACAGTGTGCTCCGGCTCAAGACCGCCGACACAGCTTCGCCGCCAACGCTTCGCCCGGGTGATATTCTTGTCCTTGCGGTCAAGGCACAGGATGTCGAGTCGGCCACGAAATTCTGGGCCTGGCGGCAGGTCGAGGGTAAAGGCTCTGCATCGGAACTGCCTCTCGTAACATTGCAAAACGGGCTCGCCGCGGAAGATATCGCGCTGCGGCGCTTCGATCGTGTCTATGCGGCCAGTATCCGCATTCCGGCGTGCTACACCGTCACCGGCGAGGTCGTCGTCGGAGGCGAGCCAAATGTCGGCATCGTCGCCCTTGGCCGCTATCCCGAAGGGCTCGACGACACGGCCGTGTCGATCGTCGCCGATCTTGCAAAGGCGGGCTACCTCGCCGAAGCACGCCCCGACATCCGGCGATGGAAGGCAGCCAAGCTCGAACATAACGTTACCAATGCGGTCGAGCTTTTCGCAGGTTCTCCCGAGCTTCGCTCAGAGGCCGCAGCCAGGTTGGCCCAAGAGGCACGCGCCGTTCTCATTGCTGCCGGTTACGATCCGGCAGCCCCCTCGGAGTGGACGATCGACATCTCGTCCTGGCGCGTCGCGCCAGAGAGCGGCATCAAGCCCGGCCAGCAATCGACCTGGCAAAGCTTCACCCGCGGCACCTCAAGCGAGGTCGATTATCTGAACGGCGAAATCGTCCGGCTAGGAAGAATTCACGGCGTCGCAGCACCTATCAACGCAGCCTTCCAGCGGGCAGCAGCGAGGCTTGCGATCGATGGCCATTCCCCAGGCACGCGAGATATTGGCGAATTCTATCCCGTCATTACCGAAAGGGCAGCACTGAGCGGGCATGCGGCCCCGCAAACCGACAGAAAGGAAAGATATGGGAACCCCTAGGATCGCCGCGATATCTGGAAGCTTTAGTCGGCCTTCCAAAACCACAGCGCTCGTGCAGCATGTCGCCGGACGCGCAAGCGATCGCTACGGCTTTGATAGGGTGACTTACGACATGATTGATGTCGGGCCATCGCTCGGTACTTCTCTTCTGGCGCAAAGAACTCGATGACAAGGCACAGCATGTCATCGAGGAGATTGTCGACGCCGATATTTTGATCGTCGGTGCTCCAACCTATAAGGGTACATATCCTGGCCTGTTCAAGCATCTGATCGATCTCATCGCCCCCCATGAGCTCAAGTCGAAACCGATCCTCATCACGGCAACTGGCGGCGGCGATCGTCACGCGCTGATGGCGGAGCACCAGTTGCGCCCATTATTTGGATTTTTCATGCCTCGCGCTGCAGGACAGCGAAACCGGTCATAGCAAGGCTGTTCGCCCTCGGCGGGCTGGGAGCCAAGCCCCCCGAAACCCTTCCGAAACATCAGGGACAATTGAGCTTTTCTTGAGTTTTGAAACAGATGTTGCGATTTTGCATCATGCGGTTCATGTGTTTCATATTTCAGCAGATCGCATCGTGTTTAATCAATCGGCTTGACGAGGGTTCGTCCGCACGTGCTTCCCGTGCATCCTAAGTCATTCTGCCATATGGTTTTTTCGCCATGATCTTTGTCTACCTACGGAGGTGATGGGTACGACGAAGGCACAAAATTGGGGCAGAGGCTGATTTCCACGCGAAATCGCCACGCAAATTTTCAATGCGACAAGATCAATAAAGCGTTCTACATTTGCGTACAGGGTGCCGCTCAGGCGAAAGACCTCGTCGTGGCCACCGATACCGCCTTCGTGCCGTTCGAATTCAAACAAGGCGACAAATATGTAGGCTTCGATATCGACCTGTGGGATGCGGTCGCCAAGGATATCGGCGTGACCTACACGCTTCAGCCGATGGACTTCAACGGTATCATCCCTGCACTCCAGACCAAGCAGGTCGATGTTGGCCTCGCCGGCATCACCATCAAGGACGAGCGCAAGAAGGTCATCGATTTCTCCGACGGCTATTACGATAGCGGTTTCCTGCTGATGGTACCTGCAGACAGCAAAATTGTCGGCCCAGCCGACCTGAAAGGCAAGACGCTCGCAATCAAGACCGGCACCTCTGCCGCCGACTACGCCAAGGCGAACTTCAAGGACACGGAACTGCGCCAGTTCCCCAATGTCGACAACGCCTACATGGAACTTCAGACCGGTCGAGTGGACGCCGCCATGCACGATACGCCGAACGTGCTCTATTACATCAAAACCGCCGGCGGCGGAAAGGTAAAGGCCGTGGGCGAGCAGATGATGTCGTCCCCGTGATCAGCCGGGTGAGCGGCAGCAGCGCGACGAGTAGCACGATGAACGGCGTGGCGCGAAAGCCGTTGATGATCGCTGCCAGAACGCGCTGGGTTTTCGGAGCCTCGATCAGCCCGCCGGGCTGGGCAAGTACCAGAAACACTGCAAGCGGAATGCCTGCCGCAAATGCGATCAGCGAGGAGACACCGACCATCACAATCGTGTCGAGCAACGCCTGCCACAGGCGCTCATACATCATCGCCGACATAGCCGAGTATCCTGACTTGATGAGCGAGATTTTCGAGACCCTTGGGCACCGTCGTTGTCGCCCCGTTGATGGAAATGAGCAGGCGACCACTCACATGTCCCTGAATGCGGTCGAGCGAACTCTGCAGGACCCGCGTCGACGTACCCAGTGCATTGGCGATCGCTGCGACGTCTGGCTCCAAGCCGCCCAGTCCAGTGTAAGACAGTTCCATGATCGTTCGCCTTGTCTCTCGATCCGGCTGACCGCGAAGTCGACTTGGACGTCTTCAGGGATGTCGCGGTTCAATGGTTGGAGCAATGCCCGGGTTGCCGGATGGGTCGGATTTCCAAAGACCTGCCAGACAGGGCCGGTTTCCGCAACGCTTCCCTCGTCGAGGACCAAAACCTGGTCACAGATCTCACGAATGACGCTCATCTCGTGCGTGATGAGAATGATCGTCAGATTGAGCCGGCGGTTGATGTCCTTGAGAAGCGCAAGTATCGAAAGAGTCGTTTCCGGATCAAGTGCGGACGTGGCCTCGTCGCAGAGCAGGATCTCCGGCCGGTGAACGAGTGCCCGCGCGATGCCGACCCGTTGCTTCTGTCCGCCCGACAGCCGCGACGGGTAGGTCTTTTCCTTGCCCTCGAGCCCGACGAGCGACAGAACCTCCGCGACACGCTCTTCGATTTGGCGCTTCGGAACGCCCGCGACGATCAGTGGGAACGCGACATTGCCCCAGACGGACTTCGACGACAGGAGGTTGAAGTGCTGGAAGATCATTCCGATCCTGCGGCGAAGCCCAACAAGCCCGTTTTCGTCGAGCGACGAGACATCGACGCCGTCCACCGTCACACGTCCGCCAGTCGGCCGTTCCAGGCGGTTGATCGTGCGAAGAAGGCTCGATTTGCCTGCGCCGCTCCGACCGATGATGCCGTAGATCGATCCGGCAGGCACATCGACGGAAATACCGCGAAGCGCGTGCACCTCGCCTGCCGACGACTTGTAGCGCTTCTCGACATCAGTGAACGATACTGTGCCGACATTTTGTCCCGGAAGAGCGTGCTCCACCGGGACTGTTGCGATTGCCGGAGCCTGCGGCTTGTCGCCTTCTGCTTCGGACTTGCGTCGTACCGTTGCGTTCAATGTACCCATGGCAGCGTATAGAGCTTGGGGTCCGAGGCGAACGCCTTGTCGATCGCGCCCCTCACGGCGTCCGATTTCTGATAGAGATCGACCAGTTCCTTGATCCCGGCATCGTCGACCTTCGCCGACTGCACTGCGAAGACGATTGCGAACTGCTTGTCGTCAACGCCGGAATAGAGCAATCCCGAGCTCGGATTGAACGCCTTCGATGCGACGATGAAGTGCGGGTAGCCCTGCGCGAGATCGACGTCTGCGGTCACGCGGGAGAGCTGCGGCCCTTCGACCTCGTTGAACGTGAGGTGCTTCGGATTGTCGATGATGTCGTCAAGCGTCCCCTTGAATCCGACGCCATCCTTGAGCTTCAGAAGGCCCGCCTTCTGCAGGAGAAGAAGGCCGCGTCCCTGGTTCACGGGGTCGTTGGCGATCGCAACGGTGCCCTTGTCCGGGATCTCGTCGAAGCTCTTATGCTTGAGGGAATAAAGGCCGATGTTGGCGAGCACGCCGATACCGGCGCTCTTGAAGTCGTATCCACGCTCCTTGATGGCGTTGTCCAGAAACGGCTGATGCTGGAAATAGTTCACGTCGATATCGCCCGACTGCAGGGCTATGTTCGGCGTCGTCCAGTCGGTGAATTCGACAACCTGGATGTCGAGCCCCTTCGCCTTCGCTTCAGGAACCAGTGCCTCGATGGAGTCGGCATACACTCCTGGGACGACGCCCACCTTGATCGTTTCGGCGCTGACGCTGCTAGCGAAAGTCAATGCCGCGAGTGCGACGATGCCTGCAAAGTATTTTCTCATAGACGTCCCCTGTTAATTTCGCACGAGATTATTGTCCATGAAGCCGTAGACAAAGCAGATTTTGCCGACACTGATTGTGGTCAGGGAATAATTTTGCGGCGCAGCAACAGAGTCAGGCGACTTAGCGCTGCAACCCTCACGCATTGTGTCGTCGGCGGATGTTTATGGTCCGCCAACCGAAAATCCCAGGAACGGCTGCTGTTGGCGTTCACAAACGCACGCACCCGTTTACTACTCACGCAAAAAAACGGAGTGTATTTATGCTCTTGATTAGATTCGAACCCGCGGCGACGTGTATCATTTCTCTTTGCTGAGGCGACGCTATTGTGGATACGATCCTATTAACCAGCCTGATTCTAGCGCTGCCAAGTCTTCCAGTTTGGGCAGTATTCACCGCCTACGTGGCGATTGTCGGAAATCAGATCTGCTTTGGCTTGCTTTAGCACCCCTTACGGCAACAGGTCCATCTCAAAACAGGTTTGATGGACAGGCTGTGCCTTGTGCGCGATGATTTGCAGATTGTCGGATGATCATCAGCCCCATAAGGCGGACAATGGCGCTGCGGCCAACCTGTCGCCGAAGGGAACGAAATCGGTGCTATCGTACAGCACTACACCGTAGGCGAACCGGTCCTTGCACGCTTCGGCCAGGGTCCGCAGTCCGGCGAAGTCACCGGATTTCACCGTCGCTGAGGCCTTAACCTCGATCCCCACGATCATGCCATCATCGCGTTCTAGGACGATGTCCACCTCATGCATCTGTTGATCGCGAAAATGATATGGCGTCAGGCGTAAGTCGGACGCATCCGAGAGCTTCAGGATTTCGGCAAACACGAAGCTTTCCAGAAGCGCGCCAAATACGCTGCGGTCCGCCTTTGTCCGATCGAACGTCAACCCGCGCACCGCTGCGAGAAGGCCGGAATCGAGAAAATGTAGCTTAGGCGTCTTGGCGATCCGCTTCAGCGCGTTTGTGTACCAAGGCTGCAATGTCGAGACGAGGTAGACCTGCTCCAACAGCGCCACATAGCGCTGCCCCGTCTTGTGGCTGACATGGATGCTGGAGCCGAACTGCGAATAGTTGACCAACTGCCCCGAATGCTCCGCCAGCAGTCGAACAAATTTCGGCAGCTCGGTCAGCTTCTCGATCTCGGCGATGTCTCTAAGATCGCGGGTCAGAACAGATGTCAGATAGGACCGAGCCCAATCTTGTCGTCGCCGTTCGCTCTCGCGGCTAATCGCCTCGGGAAAACCTCCTAACAGCACGAGTTGGATGAGGTCGTCGCCGACAATCGCCTCTCGGTTTCCCTGAAGCGTCCCCTCAAATAGTCGTTCGAGGAACGTCGGCGTCTGACTTTTTATTTCAGCGCGAGCAAGTGGCAGCATTCGAATGGTTTCCATCCGTCCCGCTAGACTGTCGGCAACTCGCGGCAAGGTGAGCACATTGGCCGAGCCAGTCAGGAGGAAGCGCCCGGGACGATAGCCCTCGTCCACCGTCTTTTTGATCGCAAGCAGCAGATCGGGCGCGCGCTGGACCTCATCGATTATGGCGCGATCGAGGCTGCGAATGAAACCGGTCGGATCGGATTGCGCGGCATCGAGCGTCGTCTGATCGTCGAGAGTAATATAGGTCCGACCGGCCTCCCCGATTTTCCGGACAAGTGTGGTTTTGCCTGCCCGGCGCGGTCCTACGATCAGGACCACCGGGGTATCTGAAAGGGCTTCCTCCACCCGGTGCGCGACGAGACGTTCGTACATGCTTTCTCCGAATCTCTGACAGTTGGAAATTTGCACCATGATAATTGGAAGTCAACGTCATCAGGATTGGAAATTACTAAACCGTGATCTGGGAATGACGCACGTCGAAAGTCTTCCCCTGACGCGTCGAAATTTCCACTGTGCTGACCGCCGTTCAGGGAGTCCCCTTGATCGCTACCCTGCCTACAAGGATCGTCAAGCGATACGCAGGGCATTTAGCCTGGCACCGGTAGAAATCCCCTTAGTCGTCTCCCGCAAGCGACAACGATCCGGCCAATCGTTGGAAGTGATCTCAGATGGCGCAGCTTGCTTCTTCTTACTGCTAAGTTAGCCGATAGCCCTGAAATGCCTCTGCCTTCAGTCCCTCCTACTTTTGCTCTTGAAGAGTATCGAACCGCAAATCCCTATCCATGAAGCGATGCCTGAATAAGCCGGCCCACAGGACCACCGCCCGCCAACCGACCGAAATCGTTGCCTATTCTGTCTGGCTCTGCTTCCGTTTTAATCTGAGCCTGAACGCCGTCGCGGAAACGCTGCTCGATCACGGGGTCGTCGTTTCTTATGAGACTATCCGCCGATGGTGCCGACGAAGAACATGTCTAGTATTTCGATGAAGTCGCGGTACCCGTCAATGGTCAGAAATGCTGGTTGAGGAGAGCGGTTGATCAGGATGGTTTCGTTCTGATGTCCTGCTCTAACGTTGCCGGAATGCCGACGCGGCCAAACCCTGGTGTGCTACCACGCGGCAAGACCGGGAAGGGTAGCTCCAGCACGGTGCTCAATTGAAGGTTTGTCCGTTTGTTGGCGGAGTCTAAATATCCTCCGCTTGCACATTCCTCGCGAACATCATCATAATTTTTCAAAGGAGCAGTGCATATTACAGTGCTACGCGATCACCGCCGGCATCTGCGAGAGCAAATTGTCGAACTCGCCAATTTCCTGGGCCGACACCTCATGGGCACGATCGGGCAAGACCTCGCAACGTAAGCTCGCCCGTGCTCGGGCAAGACTTTCGGCAGCTTCGGCAAAGGCCCCGACTGGTATCCAAGGATCCTTGTCGGACCCGGTTAGATAAACCGGCATGCGATCAAGGTCCGCAAAGGGTCTGTCGCACTCCGAGGTGCCAACACGGCAACCAGTAAGATTGACCATGGCACCCCGCCATGGTCCATATTTCATCGCATATTCCAAAGCCAGGCACGCACCCTGACTGAAGCCTCCGATCACCAGCGGCGTCCCATGACGGCGATAAGTCAGGTCGCCTGTGATGCCACGTAGATAAGCCAGGGAGTCTTCCAGTTCCTTCCGCGTTGTCGATGTCAGCCGCTCCGTCGCCCGCGCTCCGTACCAGCTCTTGCCGGTGGCGCGCGGTAGAATAAAGGCCACGCCCGATGCTTTGAGCCTGGCGATCACCTGCTGGTGCATGTCTTCGGGCGACTGGGTACGCCCATGGATGAAGATGCAGTGGACTTGGGCCTCCTCGGGCGTAGCGCCGAGCAGGAGAGATTCATGATGCATCGCCATTGCCCCGGCTCAGAAGTTCGCCGGTTCCAGGCCGGCGATCAGCTCTTCGCGACGGTTCTCGAACCACGGCGGGAAGACCAGCGTGGTGCCGATACGGTCGGCCGGCTCGTCAAGCGCCCAACCGCCCTCGACCGACCAGGCAATCTCAAACAGCGCGCCGCCCGGTGAGCGGACGTAGCAGGACTTGAAATAGTTACGATCCTTCTGGTCGGAAACGTCCGTGAACCCCAAACCCTCCAGATGCGCCTTCAGCTGCAGCTGGTTCTGTTCGTCGCCAGTGTTCAGCGCCAGATGATGAATGGTACCGCCAGCAAGCGTCCAAGTGCCCTGCGGGCTATTTGCTTCATGCAGGATTTCGACCATGCTGTTGGGACCGTTTGCGTTCGGGACGGAGAACATCAGTCCCTCATTGCTGTCAGCCTCCTTTTTCATCGACAGGCCAACTGTCAGGAAGTCATCCATGGCGGTGCGATCGAACACGGCAATCGCCGCGCCGTAAATGCCCTTGATACCATGCTCCGCCGTAACGCCTTGCGCCTCGTTGACGATGGGCGGCCGGTTGTCTGCAGGGCTTTCGACAAGTTCATGCGGAATGCCGCAAGGGTGTTTGAAGGCCACGCGCGCGATACCGAAGCGCGATATTTTCTTAGCCTCGATACCACGGGCATTGAGCCGCTCGACCCAATAGCCGGACGCGCCGGCAGGGATCGCCTGCTGGATGATCTTCGACTGGTTCGTTCCACGTCGGCCAAAAACGGCGGGCTTACGGAACGGAAAGGTCGTGATGATCGTCGAAGCCTCGCCGCTGCGGGATCCGTAATAGAGGTGATAGACGGGGATGGTGCCGTCGAACAGCACGGTGCGTTTGACCGAATAAAGGCCGAGCGCTTTGGTATAAAAATCGTAATCCTCTTGCACGCCATCGGTGCAAAGGGTCAAATGATGATAGCCGCTGACAAGTGCCATCGTTCTCCTCCCGTGAAACAATCGATCGTCCCGGGGCGCGGCCCTCCTCCGCTTTCTCCCCGTCGATTGGCAATCAGGATCTCAGCCGCTTGCCAATCACTCAACACTTGCAAAATATAGCCGATCTAAAACGACTGTTGATGAGATTGTTCATAAATACTATAGCATTTTGCTATGAAGATTGTGGAACATCACCTTGTTCAGCTTGCCGCCGTCATCGAAACCGGAGGCGTGACGGAAGCCGCTGCCATGCTTGGCATGACACAGTCGGCCGTGTCGCGGACCATCTCCATCCTCGAAAAGCGTGTAGGTGAGCCGCTGTTCGTTTCCGGGCGCCGGCCGATGCAGCCGACGCCCCTTGGCGAACAGCTTGGCCTGCAAGGCAAGGCTATTCTCGCGTCCTCGCGCAAGGCGATGGAAATCATCCGCAGCTTCAAGTCGGGTTCGTTCGGCCGCGTGCGGATCGGCGGCGTTCCTTTCTTCATGGATGCGGTTGTCTCGCCCATGATCGCCTCGTTCCAGCACGATGAACCGGGGATCATGGTGCACCAGTCTTACGGCAACTATTCCGACCTTGTAAGCGAGCTCGAATCCGGCCAGATCGATGTCGCGGTTACACCGACGGGCTCCACCGACCTTCGCGCTGACCAGCAGTTCGAACCACTGCTGCCTGCGCGAAACGTGCTGGCCTGCGGTGCGGGCCATCCGCTGATGCGCAAACGCAATCTGGCGACGGAGGACATCCTCAATTATCCATGGGTCGCTCCTCTGCCCGGCTCGCCGCTGGTACTGGACCTGCACAATATTCTGCTCACGCTGGGAATTGAGGAAGTTTCGATCCGTTACGCCGGAGGCTCCCTGATGAGCGTCTTGAACTATCTGGTCGGAACGGACGCCCTGGCAATCCTGCCGCTTTCCGTCGCTCACTCGTTCCGGCGTGAAAACAGGATTAGCGTCATTCCGCTTGACATCCCGCAGCCGCAGCGCGCGCTCGGGATTATGACGAGAACGAAGCCCTATTCAAATCCGGCCGCCCGCAAGCTTATTGGACATCTGCGACGCGAATTCTCCGAGCTGCGCCGGTCGGTCGAAAAGCACGAGCAGGAAATCCGCTGGGCCCACGGCCCTTTCATGGCCGAGCGTGAATGAAAGGGTCCGGCCCGAGCGGCCGTCGCCGCAATCGGCTGCGTGAGGCCGAAGCACAGGTTGTCGCGCTCCGGCCTTTTCGCGTCGCCGGCAAAGCCTAGCCCGGTTTCGAGGGTGCCAGCACGAAATCGTATTCGACCTCCCAGAACCAGCCCGGAAACTCCAGCTCGTGAGCCCGCGCCGCATCGTCGACGCGTTTGAATTCGGCCAGCAGGCTTTCCTTGACGCCGAAGACGGCGTCGGAGTTGATATAGGGATCGTGGGGGTCGAATATATGTGTCGTCAGCGTCTCGAACCCCTCGGCCTTGAGGATGAAATGCAGGTGGGCCGGGCGATAGGGATGGCGGCCGAGTCCCGCCAGGAGCTTGCCGACCGTGCCGTCATCGGGGATCGGATAGAACTTCGGCTTGACCGCCCGGAACCAGTAGCGGCCGTCCGCGCCGGTGCGGAACACGCCGCGCAGATTGAAATCGGGCTGAATGCCCTTCTGCTGCACGTCGTAGAAACCTTCATCGTTGGCCTGCCAGACGTCGAGCACGGCATTGGCAACGGGTCGGCCGTCGATATCGAGAATGCGGCCATGAATGACCATATCCTCGCCTTTCTGATCGAGGCAGATATTGGCCCCCATCGGCAATTCGGGCGCGTCCGCGACATGGAATGGTCCAAGCACGGTCGATTCCGACGCACCCGACGGTTTGCGGTTGTTGATCGCATCGACAAGCATCGACACGCCGAGCACGTCCGAAAGCAGGATGAATTCCTGCCGCCACTCGTTGCAGAGATGACCGGTCTGGGTCAGGTACATGATCGCCTTGAACCATTCATCCTGCGTCGGCTCGATTTCCTTGACCGCCTCGTGCAGCTTGCGCGTGATGACCTCGATCACCTGCTTCAGCCGCGGATCACGCGCATTGGCATTGCGCCCGGTGACGACCTCGACGGAGTTCTCCTCCGTGAAAAATCCCTTTTCATGCGTTTCCATAGCGAAATCTCACAAAGCTAGAACAAAGGACAGTGCACGACGAAGCTCCGCCATGGGATCCCGGGCGATGGTTTCGCGGCGCCAGCAGACATGTTGGTCGGGTCGAACAAGCACGACGCCGCTGTCACGGACCTCGCGCAGATTGGCCCAGTCGCCGGTCAGATCCTGCCAACGCTGGCGCGGCCCGATGATATGTGCCTCGATGTCAAGGCCAAGCTCACGGCCGAGCAGCTTTGCAGCCTCGACCCAACCGCGGCCGCCAATGCCGGTGAGCACCGTAAAGCGGCCCTTACCGCAAAGATCGAGCGTCGAAGCCTTGGCGCCGTCATCGGCAAAGATCCAGGCATGCGGCAGCCGCGCACCCGGCCAGGTAGTCGGCTGGTAGTGCAACTCCGCATCTTTCTCAAAGGCCGGCTCGGGCTCACCGTCGGCGAGAACGGCATCCGAGCGATAACGCTGGTTCATTTCGACGCCGTGGGCATCGAATTCATAGACCTTGGCTGCGATCGCCTGACGGATGGCAGCGCGCTGTGTTTCGGCTGCCGGCGTATCGTCGCAGCGTGAATCCATGTTCTGCTGCATTTTCACGGGGTCGATGGAATCGAGTAGGCCAAGCGCCTTGAAGATCGGCCCGAACTCCTCGATCGACTTGTTGGCTCTGGTCACGATCTGCTTGGCGATCGGCGCGCGCTCGCGCTGGTAGCTGTCGAGCAAAGCGGGACCAGCCTTGCCTTTCAACACATAACTGAGTTTCCACGCGAGATTGAAAGCATCCTGGATCGACGTATTGGAACCCAGTCCGTTCGACGGCGGATGCCGATGGGTGGCATCACCCATGCAGAAGACCCGGCCGTTCTGCATCGTCGTTGCATAGAGATTATTGACGGTCCAGGTCGAAACCGACTGGATTTCCACCGCCAGCTCGTGGTCCCCGACGAGGTCGCGCACCACCTTGGTGGCGAAGGCCGTGTCTACATCCGGCGCCGGCTGGTTGATGTCGTATCCCCAGACGATCAGCCATTCATTCCATGGTCGAACCATGCGCACCAGGCCCATGCCGATGCCGCCGACGTCAGCGCCCGGCTGGACGACCCAGTAGAGCACCGAGGGACGATGGGCGACGTATTTCGAAAGATCGGCTTTAAAGAGAATATTCATCGATCCGCCGACGCCCATACGGCCCTCGAAGCTGAGCCCTGCATCTTCAGCCACCTTGGAATTGCCGCCGTCGGCGCCAATCAGGTATTTGGACCGGACCGTGAGCTCCGCGCCTGTGAGCCTGTCGCGGCAGGTCGTCGTTACGCCGTCGGCGTCCTGCTTGTGGCGAATATATTCGGTCGACATCCGCGCCTGCGCGCCGCGCGAACATGCCGTCTTGAAAAGCAACGGCTCCATGAAGGTCTGGGGCAGATCGTTCATGTGCGAGGGGGACGACAGCTGATGCTCGGCCCGGCTGACCGGATGCGTTCCCCAACTGCGCATACGCCCGATCTCTTCGCCGGCAAGCGAGGTGCAAAAGACGTTCTGACCCATCAAATCCTGCCCGGTGGCAAAGAGATAGGCCTCGTCCTCGACATCCCTTCCAAGATCGCGCAAAACCTCCATCGTGCGCTGGTTGGTGATATGCGCGCGCGGCGTGTTGGCCAGCCAGCGGTAGCGGTTGATGACCATAGTCTCGACGCCGTAGCTGGCAAGCAGTGCCGCTGAGCCCGAGCCGGCAGGGCCCGTCCCTATGATCAAAACGTCGGTATTGATGTCAGCCATGCGGCCCTCCCTTGATAGTCTTGGTCAATGGTCCACCGGCAAGGATGCGGCGAACGGGAAAAAGTTGAAGTCCGGTGCGCTCGGCAAAGAGGCCCCACAATCCGCGCGGGGCAAACAGCATGACGGCAATGCCGAGAAGGCCGAGAACGAGCAGATACCAAGAGCCGTAATCGGCAAAGAGCTTCTGCAGAATGAAGAAGACGATGACGCCGACGATCGGTCCCTCGATCGTACCGATGCCGCCAATGACGACGATGAAGATCACATAGGCGGTCCAGTCGGTGACCGAAAAGGCGGCGTCCGGCGAGATGCGTGCCTTTTGCAGGTAGATGAGCGCGCCGGTCAGGCCCGTGACGAAGGCAGTGGCGAGATAGACGGCAAATTTAATGCGGTTTGGATCGATGCCGACCGATCTTGCCGCCTCGCGGTTGTCACGCACGGCGGCAAGCCCCAATCCCTGCTTGGAACGCAATAGCCGATAGGCAAAGCCGATGGCGGCAAACGCCAGCAAAAGCGCCAGCCAATAGCACACCATATCCGCGGCCTGGGCCGGCCGCACGCCGAGCCATTCGGCAGCAAAGCGGGCACCCGGCAAATCGCGCGTGATACCGGAAGGCAGCGATGTTCCCGTGCCGCCGCCGAGCGCCTTCCATTGCGCCAGGGACAGCCGCGTTACCTCGGCGATAACCCAGGTACCGATCGCGAAATAGGCACCGTGTAACCGGAAGACGAAAAAGGCCGTCGGCACGGAAAGCATCATGGCGGCAAGCCCGCCGAGCACGATCGCGACAACAGGATTGAGCCCGCTGAGGATGACGGCAGCGGACATGACGTAGGCCCCGAAGCCGACGAAGGCCTGCTGGCCGACCGAAACGAGCCCGGCATAGCCGGCAAGCAGGTTCCAGCATTGCGCGAGCGTCAACATCGTCAGGATGAAGAACAGGTCCTGAAGTGCGGCGCGTGGCACGAAAAAGGGAGCGGCAACGCCTGCTGCGACCATCGCAACGACGAGAATCACCGCAAACGACGAGGCGCGGTTGCGCGTCGATACGGTCCAGCTGGGCGGCGGCGCGGGCGAAGCGGAATCGGAGGAAAGCCTGTCATACACCATGTCAGTCCACCGCCCTTGGAAAAAGCCCGCGCGGGCGGACCAACAGCACGAGAAGAAACGCAACATGGCCCGCAAGGATCTGCCATTCGGGGTTGACGGCTGCGCCCATCGTTTGCGCGACGCCGATGATCACGCCGCCGGCGAGCGTACCCCAGAAGGAGCCGAGCCCGCCGATGATGACCGCCTCGAAGGCGTAGATCAGCCGCGCCGGACCCATGGTTGGGTCGAAATTGGCGCGCGTGCCGAGAAAGAGGGCCGCAATCGTTACTACCACCATTGCGAGCCCCGTCGCGGTCGCGAAGATGCGGTCGGAGCGGATGCCCATGAGGCCCGCCGTGGCGCGATCGTCGGAGGTGGCGCGGAAGGCGCGGCCAAGGCTCGTCTTGTAGAAGACGAGGTTCAGTCCGACGATAACGGCAACCGCCGCCAGAAAAGTCAGGAGCGGCATAGTGCCGACACTGACCGGACCGAATTTGAGAGACGCGGTTTCCAGCGCGCCCACCGAAACGCGGCGGCTATCGGCGGAAAAGCCTTCCAACAGCGCGTTCTGGATAACGACCGAAAGGCCGAAGGTGACAAGCAGCGGCGGCAGGATGTCGTCTCCGATGGTGCGATTGAGCACGAGGAACTGCAGGGCCCAGCCGACCACATACATCACCGGAACGGCGACGAGAGCCGCAACGAAGGGATTGAGCCCGAGCGCGCTGACCAGCACCAGAAGCAGGAAGGCGGCTAGGACGATAAGATCGCCATGCGCGAGATTGACCAGCCGCATGATGCCGAAAACGAGGCTCAGGCCGGCCGCGAACAGCGCGTACAGACCGCCAAGCAGAATGCCTTGTATGATCGTGTCGAACCAGTTCATCCCGTATGCGCTCCGAAATAGGCAGAATGGATGTCGGTGCGGCTAATTGCGTCCGGCGTTCCGGTCAGCGTCACGCGTCCCTCCATCATGCAATAGAGACGGTCTGCCACCTTGAGTGCCTGGCCGATATCCTGTTCGACAATCACGATGGCTGCGCCCTCGGCGCGGATTTTGGGAAAGGCTGCGTAGATATCGCGGATCACCACCGGTGCCAGGCCCAGGCTGATTTCGTCGCAGAGCAACACCCTCGGATTGGACATCAGCGCCCGGCCGATCGCGACCATCTGCTGCTGGCCGCCCGATAGCGCGGTGCCGGAATTGCCGCGCCTCTCCTTCAAGACCGGAAAGAGCTCGTATATTGTCTCAAGCGTCCACGCCCCTTTGACGCTGCGCCCATATTTGCCGATCAGCAGATTTTCCTCCACCGTGAGCGACGGGA
This sequence comes from Rhizobium sp. AG207R, assembly GCF_027109195.1. Lineage (NCBI taxonomy): Bacteria > Pseudomonadati > Pseudomonadota > Alphaproteobacteria > Hyphomicrobiales > Rhizobiaceae > Rhizobium > Rhizobium sp. AG207R. The sequence goes on along the minus strand of NZ_JAEPVT010000001.1, from coordinate 124,589 downwards.
AGAGCCTGCGACCTTCCGGCACCATGGCGACACCGAGCGCCATGACCTCTGGCGCCGGCAGTGCGCCGATCGGCCTGCCATCGAAACTGATCTGGTCGGGCTCGTTGGCGAGCATGCCCGAAATCGAGCGCATCAGCGTGGATTTGCCGGCGCCGTTTGCGCCGATGATCGCCAAAGTCTCACCGGCATCAAGCGTGATGTCGACCCCGAAGAGCGCCTGGAAGTCGCCGTAGAAAGCCGTGAGGCCCCGTGTTTCAAGAAGAGCCATCAGACGTCAATCCCGAGATAGATCTGGCGGACCGCCTGCGATTCCATGATTTCGGCCGGCCTGCCGAGGCCGACCACCTTGCCGAAATTTAGGACGAGAAGACGGCTCACTACGGAGTTGAGGGCATGCAGCACGTGCTCGACCCAGATGATGGCGACACCGGCTCCGTGGATCGTCCGGATCGTCTCCACCAGCTCCCCACACTCGCCCTCCGTCAGGCCGCCGGCGATCTCGTCCAGCAGCAGCACCTTGGGTTCTGTCGCCAGCGCCCGAGCAAGTTCGAGGCGTTTGCGCTGGAGTAGGCCGAGACTGCCGGCAACTTGGTTGGCGCGCGCGATCAGCCCGGTGTTTACCAGAATATCCGCGCAGCGCTCCGACACCTCCCGCTCCGTCTTTCGCGATCCGTAGGCGGCAGCGACCAGAAGGTTTTCGAAAACGGTTAGCTGCTGGAAGGGCTGCGGGATCTGGAATGTGCGGCCGATCCCTACCAGGCATCGCGCCATCGGCGGCTGGCACGTCACGTCTTCGTCGCGATAGATAATCCGCCCCTCATCGACGCGCAGATTGCCGCTGATGAGATTGAACAGGGAGGATTTTCCCGCACCGTTTGGCCCGATGATGCCGAGCGCCTCTCCGCTCTCCAGTGCAAACGACACTCCATCCGCGACCTTCAGGGCGCCGAAGCTCTTCGAAACGTTTTCGAGGGCAAGTATGACCATCGTCTTCCTGATTGGTGTCCGTTTCGTCCTTCGCCGAATCCGGCGCATGACCGCCTCCGGGCCGAACCCGGTCAAGGCATCACGCCGAGGCGATCGGCTCCATCTTGCCGCCTGTGGGAATATTGAGAGCGGTCCTGTTGTCGGTGATGACAAGATCGTAGCCGCCGCCGTCCTTCAATCTCCACTGGCCACCAACGAGCGGTGTTTTGGCCACGTTCTTCGCGGCAAAAGGCGGGACATTAGCACCGTCCCAGGCGACCGGGCCAACGATCGTGTCCAGCTTGGTTGCCGCGATCGCCTTGATCACTGCCGCGCCGTCCGTCGGGTCCGCCCGCTTCATGACATCCGCGGCCAGCTCGAAGAGCGCGTGAACGAAGCCGATCGGCTGCGTCCAGGGCCGACCTGTGGCTTTGGTGAAGCCTGCGGCAAGTTCCGCGGCGCTCTCTCCCGTCAGCGAAGATTTGAACGGATGGCTGGCCGACCACCAGACCTCGCAGGACAGGTTGTGACCACTCTTGCCCAAAGCCTCAAGAGCTTGCGGGAATAGGATGGCTTTGCCGATGGAGGCGATCTTCGGATGGAAACCCTGCTGCTTGGCCTGGTTCCAGAAGGTGGTGAAATCAGGCGGGATCATGACGCCTGTGATGACCTCGCAGTTGCCCGACTTGAAGGCATTGATCTGCGCGGAAAAATCATCGGTCAGGTTCTGGTAGCGACCGGGATCGGCAAGGGTGTAGCCGCCTTTTTCGAGAACCGGCGGGAAACCGACCACTTTATCGCCCCAGGCATTGCCGTCCCCGTCGTTCGGGAAGAGGCCGCCCACCTTCTTGTTGGTTTCCAGCTGCTGCCACATGTTGGTGTAGACAGCGATCACATCCTCCAGGCCCCAGAAGAAATGAAAAGTGCTGTTGAAGGGCTTCCATGATGAGGGGTCGCCTGGATTGGCCTGCTGACCGATGAACCAGGGCTGCCAGGGCGCGGCCGTCGAGATGCAGGGCATCTCTTCCGCCTCGCAGGTAGTGGCGACCGGATTGGTGGTTTCCGGCGTCGATGCGACGAGCACGAGATTGACCTCGTCCTTGACGATCAGCTCCTTGGCGACTTCGGCGGCGCGGTTCGGGTTGGACTGGCTGTCCTTGACTACAATTTCGTAATTGAGCCCGGCGGCCTTCGTCTTGGCCAGGAAGCCATCGAGGATGAACTTGTCGGCCTCGGCGAAAGCGGCAAGCGGACCGGTCTGCGGGCTGACATAACCGAGCTTGATCGCCGCTCCCTTGGCGATCGCGGGCATGGCAAGGCTGGATGTCGCCGCGAGCGCGCCGGTCGCCGCCGCGGTTTTCAGCAGGTCACGTCTCGTAAACATTTTGGTTTCCTCCTCCCAAAGTAAACACAAGCGTTTTAGAGTGGTGGGCGTTCTCCCGCCCAGGCGTCCTGAAGCAGCGCGCGGATCGAGGCTCGGTTGATCGGCCGCGGATTGGCATAAGGGTTGCGTGTCGCGATTTCGGCGGCGCGGTCGAGATCGCTCTCGGTGAGGCCGAAATCCTTCAGCGCCAGCGGCGAGCCGACGGATCTGGCGAAATCGTAGAGCCCCTGGCCCGGCGTGCCGCCGAAAATGCTCCCGATCGGCGCAAGCAGCTCCGGCACTGCGGCGGCATTGAAGCCGATCGTGTGCGGCAGCATGATCGCATGCGTCTCCGCATGCGGCGTGTCGAAACTGCCGCCCAGCGTGTGGCAGATCTTGTGATGCAGCGACATCGAAATCTGCCCAAGCACGGTGCCGCAGAGCCAAGCGCCGTAGAGTGCCTTTTCCCGCGCCTCGGCATCGCGCGGCGTCTTGACGATCACGGGTAGCGCTTCGGCAAATGCGCGCATGCCCTCGATCGCAATTATGGTGGTAATGGGGTTGCGATCATCGGCATAAAGACCTTCGGCGGCATGCGCGATGGCGTTGAGGCCGCTGGTGACGCTCATGGCAACAGGCAGGCCAAGCGTCAGGTCGGGGTCATAGATGACCACCTCCGGCACGATCTTCGGGCTGCGAACCGTCGTCTTGATGCCGCCTTCCGTCTGACCGAGGATCGGCGTTATTTCCGAACCGGCATAGGTGGTCGGGATGACGATCTGATGAATGTCGGTACGGTAGGCCATCGCCTTGCCAAGACCGGTGGTCGAGCCGCCGCCAAGCGAGACGACGCAATCGGCCTGAAGTGCGGCCGCGCGCGCCAAGGCCTTCTCGGTGACATCGACCGGGGTGTGCATCGTGGCGCCTGCAAACGTGCCGACTGCAAGCGCGCCAATCCGCGCGGCCAGCGCCTCGCCGTCGGCTGCCTGCTGCGGCGTCGTCAGCACCAGCGCGCGGCGGCAGCCCAGCGTCTCGATCCATTGGGCGACGCCGGCGCTCGCTCCGGAAGCAAAGACGACGCGTGTCGAATGCGGCTGATAGGAAAAATCGAGTGTCATGCCGACCTGCGCTCCTCTCGCGCCCGCACCATTATGAAGGTGAAATCGAGCGACCAGCAATTGCCTTTGACCGGCGTCGGGCCTTCAATGCCGCCAACCGGCAGGAAGGTGCCGACCAGTTCCTGTTTGACGCCGAACAATGCGTCCTGTGACAGATGCGGATCGCGCCCATCATAGACGTGGGTACTGATCGTCTCGAAGCCGGGTGCCGTGATCGTAAAATGGAGATGCGCCGGGCGGCGCAGCGGATAGCCGATCGCATGCAGCGTCCGTCCGACCGGTCCGTCGCAGGGCACGGCATAACCGCCCGGTCGAACCGTCCTATAGGAAAAGCCGCCATCTATATCAGTGCTGAAAACGCCACGCAGATTGAACTCCGGCTGGAGATCCGGCTGCTGGTTCTCGTAAAACCCTTCCGCATTGGCCTGCCATGTCTCGACCTTCGCGCCGACGACGGGATTTCCATCGAGATCGGTCACGCGGGCATTGACCAGCAACGGGTCGCCAATGCCGTCGAGCGATATATCCGCGCCCGACACAAGCCGGGGTGCATCGGCGCGATAGAACGGGCCGCGCACGGTGTTGGGCGTAGCGCCCTTCGGGCGGCGGGTGTTGATCTCCTCCACCAGCGCCGTCACGCCGAAAAGATCGGAGAGCAACACCCATTCCTGCCGTTTGTGGTCACTTACGTGACCGACTTCGGTCAGAAATTCGATGGCGTGTCGCCAATCCGCATGGGTCGGCCGCGTTTCCTTAATGGCCTGATGGATATGTCCGACCAGCGCGGTGAGGAAGGCCGGCAGCGGTCCGGCGCACTGCGCCAGTCGCTCTGCCACAAGCGCAGCCGAATCCGCTTCTGTAAAAGACATGATCACCATGGCACCTCCTCAACCGTACGTTACCAGCTCCAAACGTAGCAGTTGATGATTTTTCTGCAGTTTAATATACCTTATTGCTATGAAGATGGATGAACGACACCTGATACAGCTTGCCGCCGTCGTACAGGCCGGTGGCGTCACGGAGGGAGCGGCCCTGCTGGGGCTCACGCAGCCGGCGGTGTCGCGTACCCTTGGCATGCTGGAAAAGCGGCTCGGCGAACCGTTGTTCGTCAAGGGCCGCCGGCCGTTGCAGCCGACCCCGCTGGGCAGGGCGCTCGCCGACCACGGTCAAGCCATGCTGGTGGCTGCGCGCAAGGCCTCGTCGCTTGTCGACGGCTTCCGACACGGACGGACGGGCGTAGTGCGCGTCGGCGGCACGCCCTTCTTCATGGATGCGCTGATCTCCGGCATGATCGCCGAGTTCCAGAATGCCACACCGGACGTGCGCATCGAGCAGAGCTACGGCTACCTGCCGGATCTGCGGGCGGCGATCGACGCCGATCGCATCGACCTCGCCATTTGCCCGATCGACGTGCTGGACGAGGGCTCCGGGATGCGCTTCCAGGAACTGCTTCCTGGCCGCAATGTCGTCGCCTGCCGTGTAACCCACCCCCTTCTCCTGAGGCACAAGCTCGCGCCTGCGGAACTCCTCGACTATCCATGGATTGCCCCGCCCACCGGCAGCCCGCTGTTTGCCGATCTGCACAGTCTCGTCCTCTCGCTCGGCGCCACCGAGGCGAAGATCCGCTATTCCGGCGGCTCGCTGGTGAGCGCAATCAACTATCTGAAGGCGAGCGATGCGCTCACCATCCTGCCGCACAGCGTCGTTTTCGCCTATCGCAATGACAAGTCGATCACGGCACTGCCGGTCAATATTCCTCATCCCGAGCGCGCGCTCGGTCTCCTGCGGCGCACCGAGGAAATCCGTGTCCCGGCAGTCGAGGCCTTCTGCGCCCATATTCGCAAGAGCTTCGAAAACCTCAGGCACCTGATCAAGCGCCATGAGCAGGCGGTGATCTGGAGCCTGTGACGGCTCATGACGTTCTTCAAAATGTTGCAGAATCGTCCGGCCATAGGAACAACGGCGCCAAGCCGGCATCGGCCATCGGGCGCAGTCCGTGCCAGGCGCGGTTGGCATAGACCAAGGCGTCATCCCGGCGCTCCTCGTGCGCCCCAGGAGAGGCCTCAAGGAGTTCGGCTGAGACCAGACAGGCGCCGGGGAGCGGAAACAGTCCGCGAACCGCTGCCCGGAACCAGAGGCCGACATCCGGATAATAAGGTTCGCCGCTTTCGAACCGCGCCCAGCGCACATCAGGCCCGAAACGATCCCTGCCGCTGGTGGCGCAGAGCCGGGCAAGCTCCCTATCGCTGCGTCGCACGAAATGCACGACCACCGTCTGCGCCCGACGCACGGCGTGCGCGCTGGAGGAATTATCCGACAGCGAGAAAGCCACCATCGGCGGCGAGGCACTGATTGAGATTAGCGAGCTTACCGTCAGGGCCACCGGCCCGTCACCCGGATCGGCGGTGATGATGGCAACGCCCGCCGGATGGTGGCGGAAGGCCATCATGAAAGCCTCCGTCACGCCGGCAGCGACCGTCGCCGGAGCTTCACGCTCCTGCTTTCCGGACTGCGCCATCATTTCTTCTCCACCAGGTCGTAGAACTGCCAGACGCGATCGCTCCACAGCCCGCCGATCTCGCGGCCGGCGGCACCGACAATGTTGGTGTTGATCGTGAAATGGTTGGCCGCCACCAGCATCTCGCGGTAAGTGCGCTGCATCACGCCGTCGCGCAGCGACGCACCACCGGCTGCGCGGTAGACGAAGTGGCAGGCATCGACGCCCGCCTCGTGCACTTCCGACTTGGCGAGATGCACGAGGGTGATCTGCCGCGTAGATACCCGGTTCCCCGCCTCGATCGAGGCCTCCACGTCGCGCCAGACCTCAAACAAGAAGGCGCGGGCGGCGCGCGCGCGAGCTTCCGCACGGCCGTAATCGAACCAGAATTTATCGCTCTCGCCGAGCATGCCGGCGCGACCGGTTTTGGTCACGGCGAACTTGGCCATTTCATCGAGCATGCGGCGGGATGCGCCGATCGCCCAGCCCGAATGGCCGATGGCAGCCAGCCCGACGACGCCGAGGCTGAAGAATTCCTTCTGGCGCTGCGGCTCGGCGGTCATGATCGGGAAAACCATGTCGTCGGCGATGAAGACATCCTTGGCGTCGTAGTCGATGCTGCCGGTTCCCTGCAGGCCGAGCACGTTCCAATTGCCGAGCAGTCCATGCTCGCCGACCGGCGCGTGGGCGCACAGCACCACGACGTTACCATTCTCATCCTTGGCCGGATGGCCGTTGCCGTCGTCGAGCAGGGCGGCGGTATGGGTGAACGTGGCGTGGTGAATACCGCTTGCATAGGACCATTTGCCGTTCAACAAATAGCCGCCATCGACCTTCTTCAGCATGCCGGTCGGTGTGCCCTGACCCGAAAAGCGGTTGTCGGTGCCACCGCCGAAGAGCCGTGAGATCGCGGTGTCGGGCAGGAAGGCGGCGGACATCGCCCCGATGCAGGCATGCACCATCGACACCCAGCCGGCAGCGCCGCTGTGGTAGGTGATGGCCTCGATCAACTGCAGGCCTTGTGTCGGCGAAAGCTGTGCGCCGCCGAGTTCTTCGGTCGCGAAGATGTGCGACATACGAAGCGGCTTCAGCGCCTCGAAAGTAGGCTCATTCAGCCTACCGAGCTTTTCGGTAGCCACGGCATTCTCTTCAAGAATCGGGCCGATCTTGCTGATATGCTCGAGAAGGCTGGCGAAGTTTGTCTTGGTGCCCCAATACCCGGCGCCATGTTTCAAAGGTGCGTTCATCTGTTCCTCCTGACAATCTGGTGTGTTCTCGCGGCAAGCTGTCTCAGCCGGCGAGGAAATCGCCGATGGCGGTCACCACGCGCGGGTCCTCCTGCATGGCGAAATGGCCGACATCCGGCACCATGAAGGTGTGGGCGTTTGGAATGCGTTTTTCCCAGAGCGGCGCCTGCGACGCGGGCAGCATTCGGTCCTTCTCGCCCCAGACGATCAGTGTCTCGTTCGGGATGCGGGAAAGCCAGCGGCGGAGATTGGGATGGCCCATGCCGTGGGCCTTGACGATGTTGCCGAGCGCCTGCGCCTCCTTTTCGCGGGCGGCAAGGAAGGCGTCGAGCGGCGGGCATTCGGCTCCGCCCGGAAAATAGCGCAAGGCAACGTCGATATTATGCGCGAGATAGCCGGGTAGCGCCTCGGGCGCGATCGCCGGCAGGTCGGCGCCAGGATGATCTGGATCGTTGAGGCCAGCCGGCGCATTCAGCACCAGCCTGCCGAAACGCTCGCCTGCGACGACGGCCATTTCGGCAGCCATCCAACCGCCCATGGAGTGGCCGACGAGATGCGGCCGATCGAGGCCAAGGGCGGCGACCAGATGCAGGTTGTGGACAATGATATCCTGCATGCCGGTAATATCTGGCGCTTCGCCGCTGTCGCCGAAGCCGGGATGATAGGGCAAGTAGACGCGGAAGCGATCGGCGAGACCCCGCGCCCATTCCGTGCCTTCGATGGTGGCGGCGCCATGCAGCGCGAGCACGGCCGGGCCTTTGCCGATGACGCGTACAGCGGTCGCAACACCTTCGATGTCGTAATGCACCGTTTCGAAATTCATTCCAAACCTCCTCCTATGCCGTTTCAGCCGACCGCGGGCGTAATCAGCACCTTGCATTGCGTGGTGCGTCGCTTGAGCGCTTCGAATGCCTCTGGCACGGCGGCAAGACCGATCCGGCCGGTCACCAGCGCCTGCGGCCGATGGCGGCCAGGACTGAGCGCCTGCAGCGCCATGTCGAACTCCGCCATGGTGAAGAACACGGCGAAGATCACCTGTATTTCCTTGGAAATCGCCGCGAACGGGTCCCATGTGTCGCCGCCGACGCAGAGGCCAACCGCGACCACCGTGCCATGCACGCGTACCAGCCGGCAGGCAGCATCGATCAACCCGCGTTTGCCGACGCATTCAAAGACGATGTCCGGTACGCCACCGGTCAATGCGCGAAACTCCTCTGCCAGACCCTCCCCGGAGAGTGCGAAGCCGGTGGCGCCGATTTCGGCGGCACGCTCTGCTTGGTGGCGGTTCAGATCGGCGATGACGACATGGGCCGCCCCCAGCCGCCTCGCCCAGAAGGCGACAAGAAGACCGATGGGGCCTGCACCGAGAATCAGCACGCGGTTGCCCGGCTTCAGCCCCGAACGCATGACCGCATGCAGGCCGACTGCAACCGGTTCGGCCAGAGCCCCCTCCTCGGTCGGCAAATCGTCCGGCAACCGGCGGCACTGACGGGCAGCGACGGTGACGAATTCGGCATAGCCGCCGCCGATCAGCCGCATCTCGGCGCACCACGCGGGTTCGCCGCGCGAGCAGCTGTCGCAGTGGCCGCAGCCGCGCATCGGTGCGACGGCAACCCGGTCGCCGGTTTTGAAATTCGCGACCTCAGCGCCGCAGGTCACCACTTCGCTAGAAATTTCATGGCCGAGGACGCCGCCTCTTTTGAGCGCGAAGGTTTCGGGATCTTCCGTCATGTGCAGGTCGGAACCGCAAATGCCGCAGGCGGCAACGCGGAGCAATAGCTCGTCAGCGCCGGGCTGCGGCGTTTCGATCGTTTTGACATCCAGGGGTCGTCCGACTGCCTCGAACAGTGCCGCCCTCATCGCGGGTCCTCCAGAAGCGTGCGCCTCGTCGGGAACCAGGAGGCGTTTGTCGCCTTCTGGATCAATCCCCAGAGACCGCCGCGGGCAAAAAGCGCCATGACGAGGGTGAGTAGCCCGAGGACGACGAGATAGGTGGCGCCGTACTGTCCGAACAGGCGGTCGGCGACAAAATAGACAAGCGCGCCGATCAGCACCCCTTCGAGCGAGCCGAGCCCGCCCACCATGACGATGAAGATCGCCACATTCGCCCAGGTGGGGCTATAGGCAGCCGGTGGCGTTATGCGCAGCTGCGCCATGAAGTAGATGGCACCGGCAAGGCCAGTGCCGATGGCGGCGGCAACCCAGATCAGGAATTTCAGGAGGCCCACATTGACGCCCTGGCTTGCCGCGGCAATCGGATTGTCTCGCACGGCGACCAGCGCCAAGCCATAGCGCGAACGCAATAGCAGATAGCTGCCGCCGACGGCGACAAGCAGCATCAGCGCCGCCAGTACCGAAATGCCGATTGCGCGTTCAGTGGGCGTATAGCTGGACATGACACGCAGGCTCATGCCGGCGCCGGCATTGACATAGCTGAAGACGGACGTGGCAAGGCGCATGACTTCCGCCACCACCCAGGTGCCGATAGCGAAATATGGGCCATCGAGCCGATGCAGCAGGCCATAGGTAAGTGCCGCCAGTATCGCCGGTGCGATGACCGACAAAGGCACGGCAAGGAAGGGGCTTAAGCCCCAAAGCTGCGCCATGATGAACATTGCATAAGCGGCCGTACCGACGAAGGCCTGCTGGCCGACGGAGACGAGGCCACCATAACCGGCGAGCAGGTTCCACATCTGCGCGACGGTGATGTAGCAGCATAGTTCAACGACATCGCGGATGAGGCCCTGGCTTGCCCAGAGCGGCATCGAAGCGACAGCCGCGAGCAGCGCGACGCTGATAACGAGTGCAATCAGGCTCGAGCGCGTCTGGCGCTGTACGCGCACGGCGGGCCGCGGGACGGCATCGGTCAAGCGGGCGGCGAAGGCATTGGTCACGGCTCAACCCCTTCCTAGGAAGCCCTGGGGACGCAGGGCGAGGATGATCAGAAAAACGAGGTGGCCGGCGAGGATGCCGAAGCCGGGGTCGATGCGGAATCCCACCGACTGGCTGACCCCGAGCGCCATCGCTCCGAGGAAGGCACCCCAGATCGACCCCATGCCGCCGATGATGACAGCCTCGAAGGCGTAGATCAGCTGGAAGGCCCCGTCGGCAGGCGCCACGGTCGAACGCAACGACTGGAAGACCGCGGCAAATCCGAGGATCGCGACAGCGATTGCCGTTGCCCCGGTATAGACCGTCTTCGGGTTGACACCTGTCAGCGCCGCGGCTTCCACATCGGCCGAAGCTGCGCGCAGGGCACGGCCAAAGCGTGTCGAGCGCAACGCGACATCGAGGCCGCCGGTCAGCACGGTAGCCGTCAGAAGCACGATCACTGGCAAGACGCCGACGAAGAGCGGCCCGAGTTGGAAGGAGGCATGCACGATGTCGCCGCCGCCTAGCGAGCGGGTGTCGGCCGACCATATCTGCAGCATGGCGTTCTGCAGGGCGATGGAGAGCCCGAAGGTGGCGATCAGCGAGGGAAGCGGATCGGCGCCGACGACGCGGTTGAGGATGAGTCGCTGCAGGATGACGCCGATGATGGCCCCAAGCACCACGAGGATCACCAGCACCGACCACGGGCCGAGCGAGAATGTGGTAGCCAGGCTGATGCCGATCAGCGCCAGGAGGATCACCAGGTCGCCATGGGTGATGTTGACGACGCGCATGACGCCGAACATCAGCGCCATGCCGAGCGCATATTGGGCATAGAGACCGCCGAGAAGAATGCCCTGGACAAGGCCGTCAAGCCACAGCATGGGCCCCTCCGAAATACGCTTCGCCAATCGCTTCGCGCGAGATATCAGCTGATCGGCCGGTAAGGCTGACGCGGCCTTCGAGCATGCAGTAGAGCCGGTTCGACGAGGAGCGGGCGAGCCCGACGTCCTGCTCCACCAACACGATCGCCGTACCTGTTTCACAGATCGACGGCAGCGCCTGGTAGATTTCCTTCACCACCTTCGGCGCGAGGCCCAGGCTGATTTCGTCGCATAGAAGTACGCGCGGCTGGCTGAGCAGCGCCCTGCCAATCGCCACCATCTGCTGCTGTCCACCGGACAGGGACTGCACAGGCACGGCCTGCTTTTCCTTCAGGACCGGAAAGAGCGCGAACAGGCGCTCCAGCGTCCAGCCATTGGCGGCGGATTTGCCGGCATGGTCGATAGCGACGCGCAGATTGTCGATGACAGACATGCCGACAAAGAGGCGACGGCCCTCGGGCACGATCGCCACGCCATCGGCCACCATCCGGTGCGGCTTGGCGCCGCCGACCGGCCGTCCCTCGAGCTGCACCATGCCCGGCGCAACGCTCAGAAGGCCCATGATCGATTTCAGAAGCGTCGACTTGCCGGCACCGTTTGCCCCGATCAGGGCGACGACCTCGCCCGCGGCAATCTCGAAGTCGATACCGTAAAGAGCCTGAAAATCGCCGTAGCGGGCGACCAGTCCATGTGTGGAAAGCAGTGCTGCGCTCATGCCTCGACCCCCATATAGACCCTTCGCACCTCCGGACTTTGGATGACTTCGGCCGGCACACCTTCTGCGATCTTCTCCCCGAAATTCAGCACCAGCATGCGGTCGGCGACGGCGAGCAGCGCGTGCAGCACATGTTCGATCCAGACAATAGTGACCCCGCTGTCGCGGATGCGGCGGATAAGCGAGACGAGCGCCCTACCCTCCTCATCGGTAAGCCCACCGGCAATTTCGTCGAGCAACAGGAGCTTTGGCGACGAGGCAAGCGCACGCGCCAGTTCCAGCCGCTTACGATCGAGCAGCGTCAGCGAGCCGGCGGAACGGTTCGCCTTGTCGGACAACTCGCAGGCCTTGAGGATCTCTGCGCAGCGCTGATAGCTCTCGGCATCCTTGGTGCCGCTGCCGAAAAACGCGGCGACGAGGAGGTTTTCGAAGGTCGTCATACCGACATAGGGACGCGGGATCTGGTAGGTCCGGCCAATGCCGATTTTGCAGCGGCGATAGGGCGGCTGACCAACGAGTTTCTGGCCGTCAAAGACCAACTCACCGCCATCGACACGCATGTCGCCGCTGATCAGGTTGAATAGGGTTGTCTTGCCGGCACCATTCGGGCCGACAATGCCCAGAACCTCGCCAGCGCCGACCGCAAAACTCACCTCGTGCAGGACCTTGAGAGCCCCGAACGATTTGCTGAGGTCGCGTGCCTCGAGTAGTACGCCGTTTTCCATGCTCCTCCACCCCGGCCTTTTAATGCCGGCGGCGCGTTTGGGCGCGCCCTTCGATCCTCCGTCCGATCCGTCCCGGCCCGATCGCATCAAGCAGGGGCGGTATCTCGCTTTGCCTTGGCTTCACGCCTTGTTCAGGCAGTCCGCCAGGGCAGCGGCACGATCTTGCGCTCCGGCTGGAAGAGCTTGTTGACGGTATTGTCGACGATCTTCAGATCATACGGCCATTTGTCGCCCTTGACCCATTGCCCGCCGAAAATCGGCGAGGTCGCCACGTTCTGATGCGGTCCCTTGGCAAAATTGACTGGCCCGATCAACGTTTGCGTGTTGGTGGCGACAACCGCCTCGAGATTGGCGGTGCGGTCGAGTGGGTTCTTGGAGCGCTTGAGAAGGTCGATCGCCACTTCGAGGATGGCATGGCTGTAGCCGAGTGGCTGCGTCCACTGCTTCTTCTTTTCCGCTTCCCACTGGTCGGCAAGATCGCGGCTCACCTGACCGGTCAGCGTCGACTTGAAGGGAAAGGCGGGGGTCCACCAAACTTCCGAAGACATGCCCTCCCCGAGCGAGCCCATGGCTTCCACGCCCGAGGCGAAGAGCAATGCAGCCGCGACCGTGATCGCCTTCGGCTTATAGCCCTGCTGGGCGCACTGGTTGACGAAGGTCTTCAGATCGGCCGGATAGGCAATACCGCCGATGATATCGCAGTCGGCTTGCTTGAAAGCCGTGATCTGCGCCGAAAAATCGTTGGTGCGCGGCTGGAAGAAGCCGGGAACGACGATCTCGAAGCCGGCTTTCTTGGTGGGTGCAGGCAGGCCATAATCCATGTTGCCCCATGTCTCACCATCGGCGTTCTGCGGAAACAGCATGCCGACCTTGCGGTTGCTGTCCAGCGTGTTCCAGAGGCCGACATAGGTGTTCAGCGCTTCGTCCAGGCCCCAGAAGAAGTGATAGGTCCATTTGAACGGCTTGTCCTTGCCTCCACGCGGGAAGATGACCGCCTGCCAAGGCGCGCCTGTCGAAATGCAGGGGCATTCGTTGAGTTCGGCCTGATCGGCAGCAGGGCTTACCGTATCGGTCGTAGACGCCGGCAGCAGCAGGTGAACGCCCTCATTGAGAATGAGATCGCCGGCGACTTCCGCCGACTTGTTGGGGTCCGACTGACTGTCGCGGATCAGGAATTCGACATCGTAGTGGCCGGCCGCCGTCTCCAGACCATTCTTGAGCTGCGCCTTGACCTTTTCCAGAGCCCAGCCGTCGGTCTCACCGAAAAGGGCAAGGGGCCCGGTCGCCGGCGTGATGAAGCCGACCTTGATCGTGCCGGCCGATTGCGCGCGGGCAATCGTCGGCGCACCGAGCGCCGAGGCGGCAAGGCCGGCGCCTATTCCCTTCAGCACCGTGCGGCGAGAAGGCATCGACAAACTGCTTTTCGATTCCATTATTTTATCCTCCCTCTGAAGCTCATTCGCCGGCTGCGATTTCCTCCTCCCGCATCCGGCGAAGTTCATTTACTTGATGCGGTGCATCGAACCTCCGTCAATGACAATCTGGCTGCCCGTGACGTAGGACGAGCACGGCGACGCGAGATAGAGAGCAAGCCCCTTGATGTCCTCGGGATCGCCAATCCGCCCGATCAGCGATTGCTGTTCGAAGGCCTTGCGATCCGCCGGTATCCGCAGCCTGCCGCCGGCGATATTGGTCATGAAGGGACCAGGCGAGATGCAATTGATGAGAATGCCGAATTGGCCCAATTCCATCGCCATCTGGCGCACGAAATGGTCTACGCCGGCCTTGGCTGGCATGTAGGGCGTGCCAACGATCGCCTCATTGATCTGGGCAGCGATCGAGGAGGTCACGATGATACGACCGCCCCCCGTCGCTTTCATGTGCCGGGCCGCATGCTTGACGGTTGTGTAGACCGAAGAGAGATTGACCTCGATCACCCGATCCCAGTGATGATCGTCGAGAACATCGATGGCGCCGCCTTGGAGCCGCTCACCTGTCGTCGACAGGAAGCCAGGCCCAGCATCGATGCCCGCATTTGCAAAGACGATGTCGATCCGTCCCTGACGCTCTGCTACCGCGTCGAAAGCCGCCGCCATGGCCGGCCGATCCGAGACATCGATCTCCAGACCGCAAACGTCAGCTCCATGTCGGGCGATTTCCGCCACGACACGGTCGAGATTTTCGCCATCCATATCGAAGATGCAGACACGAGCACCGTTATCCGCCATCACTTCCGCATAGGCCCGCCCTATGCCGCTCGCGCCGCCGGTCACGATGACCGATTTGCCACGAACGTCGAACATATCCTGCAAGCTCGTCATCTTTCCTCCCGTGCCGTCGAGGATGGCATGCCGGAGCCTCGGCCCGAACTTCCTCCATTCTGCCTTGCCCTCCCCGACGCAGCAGAACTGGTTCATTAGGACGAGAACTCCCGACCGCCTGTCAAACACGCAGGCGGGGGAATGAAAGAAGTTTCTCGACCAAACTCCAATATGTTGAAATACAACGGTATTTTTTGGGATGCGCGCTCCCACATACGTGGCTTGCCAAGGCAATCGCTTACTGAAAAGATGAAGCGACTTGATGAAATGATAAATCGGCGTCCGAGAAAGGATCGCCAAACGGCTCGCTGCGCGGAAGAGGTCTTGATGCAGGGATTGGTCGAATCTTCTAGGATGCTGGATCGAGGCGGCAATCCAACCGTCCGGCAGCTTCTCTCCAGCTTGGTCTTCAATCCCAATGACGGAACGATCCAGCTGAATGGCGCACGCATCGTCATGCAGCGCGCGTCCGCCCTTTCCGATCTGAGGCGGGAACTTGTGCGGTTGCTCGGCGAGAAAGAGGCGCGCGTCTTCCTTTTGCGCCTGGGCTTCATGTCCGGCCGCTCGGACGCACGCTTCGTGCGCGCCGGCTGGCCAAATCTGGACATAGGTGACGCATTCACGGCCGGAACGCGGCTACACACTTTTAGCGGCGTGGTGCGCGTAGAGACTGTCTTCAACTCCTACGACTTCCGCAAGAAGCGATTTTCTGCCGAATTCCTTTGGCGCGACAGCGTCGAAGCCGCCGAGTTCAGTAAGACGCGACTGGCATCCGAATCCGTCTGCTGGACGCAGCTTGGCTACGCCTCGGGTTATGCCAGCGAGTTCTTTGACACGCTGATCGTGTACAAGGAGATCGAATGTGCCGCGCAGGGCCACAGCCATTGCCGAGTGGTCGGAAAACCAGCCGATGGCTGGGGCCTCAATGATCCAGAAGTGACGCTTTTCCGCGAACGTATCGATGTTGCCGACGACATCAGCCCCGCTCCCGCCTCGCGGGGCAGCGCCGCGCGCGCCACCGACACGTCCTTCTCCAGCCTCGACAACCTGATCCTGATGCCGGTCCGCGACAAACTCGACCGCCTCGCGGCCACAACCCTGCCCGTGCTGCTAACGGGTGCACCGGGGACGGGACGCGGTATAGCGGCGCGCTATCTGCACCGCAGGTCTGCTGCGTCTGCGACCGATCTGCGACGCTTGGTTGGGGTGCAGGTCGACCTTGCGCTTTGCGCCGAGGTCGCACGGCCGATGAAGGCAACCCGACGAACATCCCATCGCGAGATGATCGTCATCGACGCTGTGGAAACTATACCCCACGACGTCCAGCACCACTTCGCCCGCGCAATCGAGGAAGGCATCGCGACTGGTGGACCGCGCGTCGTCGCGGTCGCTGACCAATGCTTTGCAACGAAGGAGCAAGGCTCTCTAAAAGAACTTTTTTCCGTTCTCTCCCCGATAACCGTTCGCATGCCGACATTAAGCGAAAGGGAAGGCGAGCGAGTGGCGTTGGCGCGCTCGATGTTGCCGGTGCTTGCGGATCGAATGAGCCTCGAGCCTCTCCGCTTCGAAGCGGCGGCCGAGGAGTTGATCGAGGCAGAACTCTGGCCAGGAAACCTGCGCCAGATGCGTAACGTACTTGTCGCCGTGCTCGACACAAAGACCAACAATACAACGATTTCCGCTGCACAGATCGAAGCTCAACTGACACGCTTCGCTATCAGTTCGGGGAGCAGCAACAGCCACGAATACAGGGGAACGCCGACCGATCCCAATCAATTGTTAGAATCCGAAGGATTTTCACTCAGTACTCTTGAACAGGCACTATACACCGCGGCCTTGGATCGGGCGCATGGAAATCTTTCCGCCGCCGCTCGTATGCTTGGACTGACTAGAGCACAATTCGCATACCGCGTAGAAAATACTCGGCAACGCAAAGCCACAGGTGATGAAGAACTGCTAGGATAGCCCATTCGACAGGCATTGCCCTCCTGTCCAATGTCTCGCTCTTGATGAGATTCGAACCGGAACTCCATCTTTTTACGGAAATCTATTGTCTTTCCACCAATTTATAAATCGCTCGGCCCCTGTTGAAATGAATTGAAGCTTTTTGGGGCGGCAGCTGGTAAAGACTCACGATATGGCGACGCTTATCCCTGCACCAGACGGTAGTTACGTATCCTACTCGCAGAGCTCAAGGAAAGAATCCGAGCGGCTCGCTTAAGGGCTGCTGTTGCCGTTAACCGAGAACTGATTATGCTCTATTGGAGCATTGGCCGCGACATCCTGGCCCGTCAGACAGCGGAAGGTTGGGGAACCCGCGTGATTGATCGGCTGGCAGCAGACCTCAGGCGCGATTTTCCAGAAATGACTGGCCTTTCGCCGCGAAACCTCAAATATATGCGTGCCTTTGCTGAGGCATTCCCAAACGAGGAAATCGTGCAACAGCTTGTTGCACATTTGCCCTGGGGCCATAACGTCAAGCTCATCGAGATGCTGAAAGACGCCGAAGAGCGTCTCTGGTACGCCCGCCAGGCGGTAGATCATGGATGGAGTCGCAACATCCTCGTGCATCAGATTGAAAGCGGGCTTCATCGCCGGCAGGGAAAGGCTCTGACCAATTTCGCTCGAACACTGCCCGCGCCGCAGTCTGAACTCGCCCAGGAACTGATCAAAGATCCGTATAGTTTTGATTTTCTCACTCTCGGTCCTGCGATGTCGGAGCGAGAACTCGAGCAGGGATTGCTCGAGCACCTACGTTCTCTAATCCTTGAACTCGGTAAAGGCTTTGCGTTCGTCGGTAGCCAGCATCCACTCGAGGTTGGTGGCCAGGACTACTATCTGGACCTTCTGTTCTATCACTTGCGGTTGCGTTGCTTCGTCGTCGTCGAATTGAAGATCGAGGACTTTAAGCCCGAATTTGCCGGGAAAATGAACTTTTATCTCTCCGCGGTCGATGACCAGCTCCGTCACGAGTCCGATGCTCCGAGCATAGGTATCATCCTGTGCAAGGGGAAGAATGAGGTGATTGTCGAATACGCGCTTCGAGACTCAACAAAACCGATGGGGGTTGCCGAATACCGGCTCTCTGCCGCCCTTCCCGAGCCGTTGCAGACAGAGCTACCGACAGAAGCGGAATTTGCACGCGAATTCCCGTTGATGGCGCTTGTGAAGCTACGCATCGAGGTTGAGCGGGAAATCCGACTGCTTTTGACGGATCAGACGGAAGCCGAGCGTCCGCTTGCTCTTGGACCAATGCTAGCGGAATTGCAGCGACTTGACATGCTTCCCCAAGCCGCAGATCGGTTTCGGAGCGCCCTGCAGATCATGAACCGCGCCACCCATGGATTGGATGTCGCCCCTGGCGATGCCTCCGAAGCAATCGAAATTGCGACTGGATTCCTTGCCGAGCTCCGAGCGATCCGCCATAGACAGTTGCCGTGAAGCAAAACACCTCCCCCGAGCTAATTTAAGGGTTGGAACGTATAAGGTCCTATCATTCATCTTGTTGCGCTTGAGGGATTCGAACCTTATTTTCGTGTCGGATCCTACATTATCAATGACTTAGGCATCCGTGTCAAAGCTGGATAGGGCTGCGACGTGGTCAGCCGGTTAGAAACGCGACAACAGGGTCTTCTTGTTCTGACGATCAGCCCCCGGTCCGACCGGCTGGGCCGGGTTGAAAGGGCGGAGCGGGGGCGGGTAATGAAGCTCCCCTTCGGCTTTAGATCCCATGAGGAGTGAACAGCGGCCGCCGCTCTGGCAGAGTGAGGTTGCATCAAAACACTCGCTCAGGAGGAGCAGTTTATGGAACCTGCATCCATTCATCCGACCGCTGTCCGCATTGATCTTGGCGCAATTTTTGTATCATTGGAACTGAGCCGATCGACCTGGTTGATCACTTCGTTGTCGCCGGGCAGTGGCGAGAAGATGTCGAAGCACGTAGTGGCCGGTGGCAATGTAGCCGAGCTGCTGGATCGATTTGAGCAGCTACAACAGAAGGCGCGGTTGAGAACAGGGAAGTTATTTCCCATCGTGACGATCCAAGAGGCAGGATTGGACGGCTTCTGGATCCACCGCGTGCTGGAGACTCACGGCATCGAGAGTTACGTCGTCGACGCAGCTTCGATCGCGACTTCCCGTCGACGTCGGCGTGCGAAGACCGACAAGATCGATGGAGAGGCTCTGACGCGCACATTGCTTGCGTTCAAGCGCGGCGAGCCTCGCGTCTGTGCGATGGTCAGAGCGCCAGATCCGAAGGACGAAGATCGGCGTCGGATTTGCCGGGAACGCAAAGTTTTGATTGCTGAGCGGGTCAGGCATGTCAATCGCGTGAAGGGGCTACTCTTCGCTCAAGGCGTCAGCGGCTATCAACCGCTCCGTAAGGATCGCCGTCAGCGGCTGGAGGAACTCCAGACCGGAGATGGGCGCGAGTTACCGAAACACCTGAAGGCTCAAATCAATCGCGAACTCGACCGTCTCGAGTTGCTGCTGGAACAGATCGCTGCAGTGGAGAGCGAGCGTAATTCTCTCCTATCGATGGACGAGCAGCCAGCGGTTGAGGCAACCTCGCCCGCAGCGATGCTGCTGTCCTTAAAGGGTGTTGGCGCTGAATTTGCCGCCGTTCTTTGGACCGAAGCCCTGTCCCGGCATTTTGATAATCGGCGGCAGATTGCCGCCTATGCAGGTTTGACACCAACCCCATGGATGAGCGGGACCATCGACCACGAACAGGGTGTCTCAAAGGCAGGAAACCCTCGGCTGCGCACTACGATGATCCAACTGTCTTGGTTGTGGCTACGCAATCAGCCAGCATCAGCGCTTAGCCGTTGGTTTGTGGATCGGGTTCAGTCGAATGGTGGACGCTTAAAGAAAGCCGCGATAGTGGCCCTGGCGCGCAAACTCCTTATCGCGCTGTGGAAGTTTGTCACTGCGGGTGTTGTCATCGAGGGGGCTGTCATGAAGACCGCCTGACGACCCCAAAAGATTGCCGAATACACAAATCTTCCAGGACTGATCACTCCTGGCGGATCCAGGTGAGCGAACCGCCTCAAAGTCGGGCTTTAAATGCCGCGCTTTAGATTGGTCCCGTTCTCCTGAGCCTTGCCGCTACGAAAGCGGGATAATGGTGCTGCCGGGCAAAACGGCGACCGTATGTGAGTTTGAACCGGTGACGGAAACGTGCCGCGTCATGCAAGGTGGCTCAGACCATGGGTTCGATACAAAATCGAAAAGGCAAGCTATGAAACTATGATTGAACTTGACGGCGAAATCCTCATGTGAGCTTTCTCAGTAGCAATTCTTCTATCGCCGGCTGATACTCGTTTGCACCGCATGGGGCGAGTAGGGATCAAAGCGCAACGATGCTTCCGGAAATCAAGTTGCAGGGTGACGTCGATGTCGCCGCGCTGTCGCCACTTATTCGCGGCATGCTTCTTGCGGTTGCCTATGCTGACGGTGAGGGTGGCATAGGATTGACGGCGACCGGCGCCATGAACCGCAGGTTCGTGCATTGGGCCGCTGTGAACTTCCTCTGGCCCGACTTTACGGCCCAAGACCTCTACAGCATGAACAAAGTGCTGAACGAAAGCGACATGCCGCCGCTCTGGGTCGTGCGGGACATGACCCGCCATCTGAAGCTGCTTCGCCGGAAAAAGGATGTGCTGCTGCCAACCAGACGTGGCCGCGAGTTCCTGATGAATCCGCAAGCCTTCTTCGATCGCGTCGCCACGGATTATCTCTATTCCTATGTCCACGTCGACGAGATGCGAACGCGAAGAATCTTTTAGACGTTTCATCGAAGGGAGAAGGAAGAAATCCTCTGCATAATCGTCGACATGCATCGAAATAAGTTGCCGGCTACCCTCGCTTTCAAAGGTCACGACCTCTGGATTTACCGGATGAAGATGTGAGCACCGGGCCATTGCTCCGAAAAGCTCCTGTGGAGTGAACTCGATGTCGGTCACATCAGGAGCACGGCCGGTCAGCTTTTTCTTCGGGCTTTCTTCCCGCGGAGTGACCGAGTGCAAGGCAAGCTTCTTACTTTTTGAAATCCACATATCGCTTCGCTATCTATCCTTGCGTCACCTGCGGACGATGAAGTCCGACAATCTAGCGTCTCCCGTCTTGAAATAATCTCCGAAAATGAGCAACTCCAACCAAAACACTTCTGTGAGCTCGCGAAAGGCGACGAGATCTCGATTCAATTCAGCCGTATCTGCTGTTTGATGCCCAGGGCTGCCAGGACCGAAGCCTGGTCCGGTATTGACACGAACGGAGCGTTGCAGGGATTCCAAAAGTCGACCATTTCATCGGCTGGAGCGAATTTGCGCAGATACACACGAATCTTAGCACCGCGTTCAATGAGCTGGTCGACGACATGACGGCTGGAGAGTCGACAAGGACGTCACTCCCTACAAAAAATTCACGGCGCCCGAAAGGCGCCGTGAGCAGTTTGTTACATTCGCTGTTTAAATGTAAGCAGCTCTTGACGATAGACTTCAGCTAGCATGATAAGCCGCAATAATGGCCGCCACCTGATCGTTGTTCATTGCCGCGATCTGGGTCGACGTGACCGCTTGCACCTGATCACTCGAGAAGCTGCCGATGTCCGCCGTGGAGAGACCGGCGACGGCAGTCGTGCTGATAGCCGCAATATCCGCGGTCGAGAACGCCGCAATATCAGCCGTTGACAGAGCACCGACCTGGCTTGAGGTCAAGGCGGCGGCCTGGGCGGAGGTCAGAGCACCAACCTGGTCCGTGCTCAGCGCACCGACCTGAGCCGTGGTAAGACCGGCCACGGACTTTGCCGCGAGAGCACCCACCTGCGTGGTCGAGAGACCCGCCACGTTGTCGGTGGTCAGCGCCCCCACTTGAGCGGCGCTGAGC
Source organism: Rhizobium sp. AG207R (assembly GCF_027109195.1). Lineage (NCBI taxonomy): Bacteria > Pseudomonadati > Pseudomonadota > Alphaproteobacteria > Hyphomicrobiales > Rhizobiaceae > Rhizobium > Rhizobium sp. AG207R. Next base: position 102,997 of record NZ_JAEPVT010000001.1, on the reverse strand, counting down.
GTTCCCACTTGCGAGACACTTAGAGCGCTGACCTGTGTCGAGGTGAGAGCATGGACCTGGCTGGTCTTCAAGCTCGCCACTTGTGCCGTGGTCAAGGCGGCGACCTGGTCGGACGAGAGAGCCGCAACACTGGCTTCCGACAGGCCGCCGAGTGCTGTCGTGTTGATGGCGGCGATATCAGCCGTCGACAGACCGGAGACCTCCGCACTGCTCAGAGCACCGATTTGCGCCGAGTTGAGCACACCGACCTGAGCAGTCGTCAATGCAGCAACATTGTCAGAGCCGAGAGCACCGACCTGAGCCGTGGTCAGGCCAATCACCGACTTTGTCGCAAGAGCACCGACCTGGGTGGTCGTAAGGCCAGCTATATTGTCGGTGGTAAGGGCGCCGAGCTGGGCCGAGCTGAGCGTGGCGATCTGCGCGGTATCCAAAGCGCCAACCTGCGTCGAAGTGAGTGCATTGACCTGCGTTGTCTTCAGGGCAGCAACCTGAGCCGTCGTCAGGGCCGCCGCCTGATCGGATGACAGCGCCGCCACATTCGAGGTCGACAGGCCCCCCAGAGCAACGGTGTTGATTGCGGCGATATCGGCGGTCGACAGGCCGGCGAGTTCGCTGCTACTCAAGGCTCCGATCTGAGCCGAGTTGAACGCACCGACCTGAGCCGTCGTGAGAGCACCGACATTGGCCGAGCCGAGAGCGCCGACTTGAGCCGTGGTGAGACCGGCTACCGACTTTGAGCTCAGCGCCGCGACCTGGGTGGACGAGAGGCCAGCAACGTTATCGGTGGTCAGCGCGCCGACTTGAGCGGCGCTGAGTGTTCCCACCTGAGAGGCGCTTAGAGCACCGACCTGCGTCGAGGTAAGAGCGTGCACCTGGTTGGTCTTCAGGCTTGCCACCTGTGCCGTGGTCAAGGCGGCGGCCTGGTCGGACGAGAGAGCGGCAATATTGGCCTCCGACAATCCACCGAGTGCTGCTGTGTTGATTGCGGCAATATCAGCGGTGGACAGGCCGGAAACTTCGGCGCTACTCAAGGCACCGATCTGCGCTGAGCTGAGGGCGCTGACCTGGGACGTGGTGAGAGCGCCGACATTCTCCGAGCCCAGAGCGGCAACCTGGGCCGTGGAAAGACCGGTGACCGACTTTGCGCTTAGTGCAGCGACCTGGGTGGTCGAGAGGCCGGCGACATTATCGGTGGTCAGCGCGCCGAGTTGGGCCGAGCTGAGCGTACCCACCTGCGATGCATTCAGAACACCAACCTGCGTCGAGGTGAGAGCGCTGATCTGCGTGGTTTTGAGGGCAGCCACCTGACCCGTCGTCAGCGCAGCCGCCTGATCGGAGGACAGTGCCGCGACGTTAGCCGTCGACAGTCCGGCAAGAGCCGCGGTGCTGATCGCGGCGATGTCGGCGGTCGAGAAGCTGGCGATATCATCGGACGAAAGGGCACCGATCTGGGCAGAGTTCAATGCGCCGACCAGAGCGGGGCTTAACGCCGCGACTTGCGTCGAGTTCAACACGCCGACCTGAGCGGTCGAAAGACCGGTCACGGACTTCGACGTAAGAGCGCCGATCTGTGCCGTAGAAAGGCCAGCGACGTTATCGGTCGTCAGCGCACTGACCTGCGCCGCGCTTAGAGTACCAACCTGGGAGGCGCTCAGCGCACCGACCTGGGTGGAGGTAAGTGCATGGACCTGGCTCGTTTTCAGGGCGGCTACCTGGGCCGTGCTCAAGGCAGCCGCCTGGTCGGACGACAGAGCCGCGACATTGGCTTCCGAAAGCCCACCGAGTGCTGCCGTGCTAATGGCGCTGATATCAGCCGTCGACAGACCGGAAAGTTCCCCGCTGCTCAAGGCACCGATCTGGGTAGAGTTCAGGGCGCCGACCTGAGCCGTCGTCAATGCAGCAACATTGTCAGAGCCGAGAGCACCAACCTGAGCCGTTGTGAGGCCGGTCACCGACTTGGAGGAAAGCGCCGCGACCTGGGTGGTCGACAGTCCGGCGATGTTGCCGGTCGTCAACGAAGCAACCTGGGTTGCGCTGAGGGTCCCGACCTGCGAGGTGCTGAGGGCACCAACCTGGGTCGAGGTCAGTGCATTGACCTGCGTGGTTTTGAGGGCAGCCACCTGACCCGTCGTCAGCGCAGCCGCCTGATCGGAGGACAATGCCGCGACGTTAGCCGTCGACAGTCCGGCAAGAGCCGCGGTGCTGATCGCGGCGATGTCGGCGGTCGAGAAGCTGGCGATATCATCGGTCGAAAGGGCACCGATCTGGGCAGAGTTCAATGCGCCGACCAGAGCGGGGCTTAACGCCGCGACTTGCGTCGAGTTCAGCACACCGACCTGGGCGCTCGTAAGGCCGGTCACGGACTTCGACGTAAGAGCGCCGATCTGTGCCGTAGAAAGGCCAGCGACGTTATCGGTCGTCAGCGCACTGACCTGCGCCGCGCTTAGAGTACCAACCTGGGAGGCGCTCAGCGCGCCGACCTGGGTGGAGGTCAGAGAATGGACCTGTGTGGTCTTGAGTGCCGCCATCTGTGCCGTTGTCAGGGCTGCCGCCTGATCTGACGACAGAGCCGCGACGTTGGCGGTCGAAAGGCCTCCGATGGCCGCGGTGTTGATCGCGGCAATGTCAGCGGTCGAAAGTCCTGCGATTTCCGCGCTGCTCAAGGCGCCAATTTGGGTCGAGTTCAGGGCGCCGACTTGAGCGGTCGTAAGCGCCGCGACATTGTCCGAACCGAGCGCGCCAACCTGAGCCGTGGTAAGGCCCGCGACCGATTTGGCGGAAAGCGCCGCAACCTGAGTGGTCGAAAGGCCAGCGACATTGTCGGTCGTCATTGCGCCGAGCTGAGCCGCATTTAGCATTCCGACCTGAGTGGCACTCAGAGCACCGACCTGAGTCGAAGTGAGAGCGTGAACCTGGCTGGTCTTCAAGACAGAGACTTGAGCGGTCGTCAGGGCAGCCGCCTGATCGGACGAGAGTGCCGCAACGTTCGCCTCCGAAAGGCCCGAAAGCGCCGTTGTGTTGATTGCCGCGATATCGGCGGTCGACAAGCCGGCGATTTCGGTACTGCTGAGCGCGCCGATCTGCGTGGAATTCAGGGCGCCAATCTGGGCCGTCGTAAGGGCCGCGACATTGGCCGAACCAAGAGCACCGACCTGCGCCGTCGTGAGACCGGTGACCGACTTGGCCGAGAGCGCCACCGCCTGAGCGGTCGAAAGACCCGCGACATTGTCGGTGGTCAACGCTGTCACTTGCGTTGCACTGAGCACGCCCACCTGCGCGGTGTTCAGAGCGCCAAGTTGGGTGGATGTCAGGGCATGGACCTGAGCGGTCTTGAGCGCTGCGACCTGCTCGGTTCTCAGAGCCGCGGCCTGATCGGACGACAGGCTGGCGACATTGGCCGTCGACAGCCCACCGAGAGCTGTCGTGTTGATGGCCGCAATGTCAGCGGTCGAAAGACCGGCAATTTCCGCGCTGCTCAACGCACCGATCTGAGTAGAGTTCAACGCGCCGACCTGGGCGGTCGTCAGCGCCGCGACATTGTCAGAACCAAGGGCGCCAACCTGTGCCGTGGTCAGACCGGTCACCGACTTGGCGGAGAGCGCCGCGACCTGTGTGGTCGATAGTCCGGCAACATTGTCCGTGGTCAAGGCGGTCAACTGAGCCGCACTCAGAGTGCCAACTTGCAACGCACTCAGCGCACCGACCTGGGTCGAGGTGAGTGCGTTGACCTGCGTGGTCTTCAGGGCAGCCACCTGCGCCGTGGTCAGCGCCGCTGCCTGGTCGGAAGAGAGCGCCGCGATGTTGGCGGTCGACAGACCTGCAAGAGCGGCAGTTGTAATGGCCGCGACGTCGGCGGTCGAGAAGCTGGCAATATCAACCGTCGACAGCGCACCGATCTGCGCAGAATTCAGCGCGCCGACAAGGGCGGGGCTGAGGGCCTCGACCTGAGCCGAGCCCAATGCGCCGACTTGCGCGGTCGAAAGTCCGGTGACTGACTTGGAGGTGAGGGCGCCGATTTGCGTCGTCGAAAGGCCCGCGACATTGTCGGTCGTCAGTGCTCCGAGCTGAGCCGCGCTAAAGTTGCCGATCTGCGAAGTGCTCAAGGCACCCACCTGGGTCGAGGTAAGCGCATGCACCTGCGTCGTCTTCAATGCCGCAACCTGCGCCGTGGTCAGCGCAGCCGCCTGGTCGGATGAGAGCACCGCGATGTTGGTGGCCGACAGACCGGCAAGTGCCGCCGTCGTGATCGCGGCGACGTCAGCGGTCGAGAAGCTGGCAATATCATCCGTTGACAGGGCGCCAATCTGGGCTGAATTCAAGGAGCTGATCAGCACGGGGCTAAGCGCCTCGACCTGCGTGGAGCTGAGGGCGCCGACCTGGGCAGTCGAAAGACCGGTCACGGACTTCGATGTCAGCGCCCCAATCTGCGCGGTCGAAAGGCCCGCGACATTGTCGGTGGTCAACGCGGCAACCTGTATCGAGCTGAGCGTGGCGACCTGAGCGGTGGTGAGGGCACCGACCTGCGTGGACGAAAGAGCATGGATCTGGATCGTCTTAAGCGCGGCGACCTGCTCATTTCTCAAGGCAGCAGTCTGATCGGAGGAAAGGATTGCCACATTCGCGGTCGATAGACCGCCGAGCGCCGTGGTGTTGATCGCAGCAATGTCGGCGGTTGAAAGACCGGTGATTTCGGCGCTGCTAAGAGCGCCGATCTGCGCAGAGTTCAGGGCTGCTACCTGTGCCGTCGTCAGCGCGGCGATGTTGTCGGAGCCGAGGGCGCCGATCTGGGCGGTGGTCAGCCCGACAACCGACTTGGCGCTGAGTGCCGCAACCTGTGCGGTCGAGAGACCGGCAACATTGCCGGTGGTCAAAGCAGCGACCTGTGTCGAGCTGAGGGTAGCGACCTGCGAAGAACTCAAAGCGCCAATTTGGGTCGACGTCAGGGCGTTAACCTGAGTCGTTTTCAACGCGGCAACTTGTGCCGTCGTCAGCACGGCAGCCTGATCAGACGAGAGCGCGGCGACATTGGCCGTCGACAAGCCCGCCAACGCGGCTGTCGTGATGGCGGCGATATCGTCCGTCGAGAAGCTGGCGATATCATCCGTCGACAAGGAAGCGATTTGGGCCGAGCTCAAAACGCGGACCTGCGAGGTGGTCAAGGCTCCGGCCTGTGACGAGCCGAACGCGCCGATCTGATCCGCGCCGAGGGCGGCAACCTGTTCGGTGCTGAGATTTTCAATCTTTGTCGTGTCGAGCACCGCCAGCTGGCCGAGGCTGAGGCCCTTGATCGCGCTCGCGGATACGGCGCTCATCTGGTCGGTCGTCAGGGCCGCGATGTCGGCGGTCTGCAGCGCTTTGATCTGAGTGGAAGACAGCGCTTTGATTTGCGTGGTGCTCAACGCGGCCACATCGTTGGTCGTCAAGGACGCGATTACAGTGGTGGAAAGAGCTTTGATTTGATTGACGGTCAAAGAAGAAATGATTGAGGTCATTGGTGTGGGGGCCCCTAATGTTAACCTTTAGCAGACGTCATTTCTCAAACGTCGACAGGATGAAACGCGCGCGCCATCTCTTGACCCGGCTTCAGACGCGTGACGCGTCGAAACCGTGACACCGACATGGCCGGGCGTTGTGGCAGCCCTTGCGACCTGGCATCCCGCCGAACGGAAAGAGTGTTGTGAGAAACATGGCTCTCAGGAGCCGAAGCGTTGGGAGGGCTTCATGCATGCAGGATCCGCAATGATCCTGATTCCAACGCCTGCCTTTCAAGCGTCCCGCTACCGCTAAGCCGCTCGATCAAAACCGGACTTCAGCACAGGCTGATATTGCGCCATCAGCTCGTGTCTTAAGGACAGGACTAACGGAGCGTCTTTAATTTCAGGTTAACGAACCATTATTTTTGCCGAACTATACGGAAAACAACCTGAGATATTCTTTTCATCGCGAACACCTTTAAGTACTTTTTGGAAAAATAGTAAGTATTCTATATCAATATATCATAACCTGAAGTTGTTAGCGGTCGCGACATAAATGCTATTATATAGAAAATAGATCGGATCAGCTATTCTGATTTATATTATTATGAGGCGTATCTTATTTAGGCAAATAAAATAAGATGAATTAAAGTCATTAACTTGAGAAAATGGTACATCCTTAAGAAACACGAATCCACGAGAGTAATTACACCAGAACCACGATATAAACAACTTATGATTACTCAATATGCAGGCAAGAATTTACCGGAAGTTGATATTAATACTATAGCCTCAGGGGACACTGACAAGCCCAAAGCAAGCTAGAATCGATAGACGGGTGCAATGGCGATGTCCTTTAGCGCGAGGACGGGCCGAAACATCGTTTGTCACGGGATGTCCATGCTCATCAACAATGCATTTGCCACGAGTGCTCCCTCTCCGCTTGCGGAGCTGCAGAACAAGGCTCGCAGCCAACAGCTACCACTGCCCGAGCTCTTACAGGCCGTCGAAGCCTTGAGCGCGAGCGGCAAGACGGCTCTGACAACCGAGCTCTACAAGACGTGGATAGCATTCAACGACACGCATCCCCTACTCCACATTATCTATTTCAATTACTCGGTCGCCCTGCGACAGATCGGGGATGTCGCCGGCGCCATCAACGCCCTGCGCACCTGTCTCAAGATCGAGCCTCGCTTCGGGCAAGCACATGTAAACCTTGGTCGTGCGCTTGAAGACTGCGGCCTGACGGGCCAGGCCATCCAACAGTGGCGCAGTTATCTGGAGGCGACCAACGAAATCAGTGCCGAACGAACCAATCATCGTCTGATGATGCTGCAGCATGTTGGCCGGGTGCTTGAGAACGCGGGTCGTTTCGAGGAAGCAGAGATGGCGCTATGGCAAGCTATCGAGCTGCGGCCGGATAAGCCTGAATCCGCCCAGCATTGGACGGCACTGCGCCAGCGTCAATGCAAGTGGCCAACTCTCGTGGTGTCAGAACATGTCTCCACGCGCCAATTGCTCGACGCCATGTCACCCTTGACACTTTCCTGTCATGCCGACGATCCGCTGTTTCAGCTCGCGAAGGCCTATCGTTACAACAAGCAACTCGTCGGACAGCCCGACTTGAAAGATTTTCCGCGCCAGCTTCCGCGCATGAAGTGCGGAACCGGACAGCGCTTGCGCGTCGGTTATGTCTCGTCGGATCTGCGGGATCACGCCGTCGGCTTTGCGTTGAGCGAGGTGCTGGAGCTGCACGACAAAAGCAGTGTCGAAATCTTCGCCTATTATTGTGGTGAGCAGCGAACGAACGATCCCACGCAGGACCGAATCAAGAATGCGGTCGATTGCTGGCGTGATATTTCCGGCCTAGGCGACGTGGATGCAGCTGTACGGATTATCACGGATAAAATCGATATCCTGATTGACGTAAATGGATATACGAAGCATGCGAGAACGAAAATTTTCGCCTTGCGCCCCGCCCCCGTGATCGTCAATTTCTGCGGCTATCCCGGCACGATGGGCAGTCCTCATCATCAATATATCATCGCCGACGAGCATATCATCCCACCCGGAAACGAAATCTATTTCACGGAAAAGGTGCTGCGGATCGGCTGCAATCAGCCAGTCGACCGCAAACGGCTAATCAGCTCCAAACCAAGCCGTGCGGATGTCGGATTGCCCGAGGACGCCTTTATATTCGCCTGCTTCAACGGCATGCAGAAAATCACGCAAGCATGCTTTGCTCGCTGGATGACGATCCTCGCGGCGGTCCCTGAAAGCATTCTATGGCTGCTCGGAGGAGAGGAAGATGTCAATCAACGCCTGCGCCAGGCCGCCGTGCGAAGCGGCGTTGCGCCCGAGCGCCTTATATTCGCATCAAAGGCCGCCAATCCGGATCATCTCGCGCGAATTGGACTGGCCGACCTTTTCCTGGACACATTCCCCTATGGAGCACACTCGACGGCCTCCGATGCCCTGACCATGGGCCTACCCGTGCTGACCTTCCCCGGCAAGGGCTTTGCTGCGCGCTTCTGCAATAGCATCGTTTCCGCCGCGGGAGTGGGTGACCTGATTTGTCATGGACCGGAAGATTATGTGAGGAAGGCCGTCGACTTTGCGATGCAACCAGATCGACTGGCGGTGATCAAGGCTTCATTGCAGCGCCAGCGAGACACGAGCGTCCTACGTGACATGCCGGCCACGGCGCGGCGTCTTGAGGGGTTGTTCTGGCAAATGCAGGGTGAATGTGAGCGTGGCGAAACGCCGATCCCCGATCTGCGCAATCTCGATCTCTATTACGAGATCGGCGCGGAAATCGTCTCGGAGAATGTCGAGTTTGAGGACGACGTAGCTTATCGGCAGCGGTACATCGAAAAGCTGGCCGAGCGGCACGACTATGCACCGATCTCACCCGACGGCCGCCTATGGCCCGCGTCTGTCAATCCAAAGCCTTAAGCGACTCATTCGTTTCAAATCTCTGAGGATTTCATGACTCCCGTTATCCTGGTCACCTTTGCCGGCAGGCAAAAGAGAATGGAAATTCTGACCCACTATATCCGGCAGGCGATGGCGCGCGGTATAATCGACGAATGGCATATCTGGGATTTCACGCGTTCGCAGCACGACCATGAGTGGGTCACCCAGGAATTCGGTCCGGTACGCTACATGGAATGCGGTGCGCGATATCAGCTGGTTGGAACGGTTGCCGACCAGACTTCATTTCGCACGACCGCGGCGATCAGCAATGATCTTCACATTGCGATCCTGCCGCACGACGACAAAGACCATTTCTATGAAATAGTCGTGGGTGGCTGGGACAATCAGTACACGGCTTTACGCAAAATGCCGCGAAGCGAATTGCTGACTTTCGAGCGTACGAATGAATCGGAAATATGGAGCAGAACGACCCCCGGAATTCTCTCACCTGGCATACCCAACCAAATCGTTCTCAAGAGTGGTGAACGTGGTGTCCAACTGTATGTCAACCATGTGAATGTTGGGCAATGGAATGATTTACGATTTTCGTTAGGCGCATCCATCATGATACGCGGAGGATGGGGCGCGAATCTGGAACTAGGAGACACTCGTTCGCGCACGCAGCGGTTTCTCGGCAATCCGGAGGAAAAACCTCCATATTCTCAGGCCTATAATTACTACGCGACCAGGCTGCAGAACTATTCTGATACGATCTTCCTGAAGTGCGACGACGACATTGTCTATATCGACATCGACAAGCTTGATGATTTCATCGAGTTCAGGCGGAGCAATCCCAACTATTTCATCGTCTCCGCCAATGTCGTGAACAATGGTGTATGCGCCTATTGGCAACAGGCCGCGGGCTCGCTTCCCGAACATCTCGGCCAGTTTGAATGGCCACAGGGCGGATTCGGCGGAAGTCTGTGGCAGAGTGGAATGCGGGCGAACGAACTGCATGATCATTTTCTAAAGACTCACGATAAGCGGCTGCCATTGCCCGCCAAGGTGGTCGAATGGACCGAGCGTCAGTCGATCAATTTCATTGCCTGGCTCGGGAAGGACCTGGTTCACATGGCGCTCCCCAAAAGCGATGACGAAGGCCTCTTGACGATCGAGCTACCGGCGCTTCTCAATCGTCCCACAGCCATTTATTCCGATCTCATGGTGAGCCATCTCAGCTTCGGACCACAAGAAAACGAAATTGATGCGGACCGTCTGATCGATGCATATGGCGCTTTGTTGGAAACGACGATCGGGAAACGCGGTTGAGCCGCCATGTTAACTGGGCTCACTGTCAATCCGCGGATCTACCTTACAATTCACAGCGATTGGAAAGGCGATTGTCTGGACGACGGACACTCACCACGATCGGCGCTGCCTTTCGGCCTTCCTTGAAAAACCATGACACAGACGTTGTGCATAGAGAATGAGTTGGATGAGCGTCATGTCGCCGCGCGGGCAGCGTTTCTCAGTCGAGATATCCGCGACTGCCTATCGCTGGTTTCTCCAGACTTGCATTATCGCTAGGCTGATGGGAAGGTGATCGACCGCCCGCAGCTGATGCGGATGTAGCCAGACATTTCGCCGGCGTTACAGAGCAAATTGGCACGTCTCACGCGCGCAACTGGCCATTGAACAGGGCGAGGCGATCGAGACGCTCGTGCAGATCATAACCCTTGAGCTAACGGCCCTTCTTTTCATTCATCGCGTTTGGAAAATAAGCCGACATGCCACTTACGGGTGGGTCAAGCCAACCGGAACCTAGGTGGTTGGCGGGGTGAATGTGCATTCGGAGTATATTCGACACGCGTGCTGGCGGCTTGGCTTTAGCAAACGCATGTAGCACGAGTTTTTGAGGCTAAGTTTCAAGCTGTTGAATTCCAGCTGAGATTCATCTTAAATGCTATTCGTCTTCCATATGCTCCTGCTTCGCAGGCGATCTCCAAGCCGAAAGACCGGTTACTTCGCGGCTTCTCGACAGCTCATTTCCGAGCTCAGCTGACGAACGAGGCCTTTCAGCCTTTGGCTGCGACCAAGGCCCACCGTACCGACAATTTTCAGACATCGCACATAGGCGACATGGTCAACTGAAAGCCGTATAGGCGGCAATGAGGGCCGCAGCTTGGTCCGAGTTTAATGCTTTTTCTTGAGTTGTCGTGATGGCGTTCAGCTGGCTGCTGGACAACAGGGAGATATCATCGGCGGAAAGCCCCGGCAGACCCCGAACGCTAATCGCTCTAATTTGGTTGCTCGTAAGAGAGGCAATATCCTGGGAGGATAGAGCACCGATCTCTACGCTGGTCAGAGCGCCGATCTCCGCGGTCGATAGAGCCGCGATCTGAGACGTCGACAGCACCGCGATCTGGTCGCTGGTCAGAGCCGCGATCGAACCGGTCTTCATCGCGGCGATTTGAGTGGTCGAAAGCACCGCCACGGCGTCGGTGCTCAGAGCCGCGACCTGCTTCGAGTTCAACGCTGTAATATGGGCGGAACTCAAAACATGAACCTGACCGGTCGTCAATGCAGCGATCTGGCCGGATGTCAGCGCCGCGATCTGCGCCGTCTTCAGGTTGGCGATCACACCGGTCGAGAGCAATGCGATATTATCAGTGGACAGTTGCGAAAGGGCATGCGCACTGATGGATCCAATCTGGCCGCTCGACAAGGCCGCGATGTCTTGCGACGATAGAACACCGATCTCCGTGCTGATTAACGCACCAATCTGCCCGGTCGACAGAGCCGCGACCTGTGATGTCGATAGTGCCGCAATCTCATCGCTGGTGAGAGCCGCGATCGAACCAGTCTTCATCGCGGCAATTTGAGTGGTCGAAAGGACCGCCACGGCGTCAGTGCTCAAAGCCGCGACCTGCTTCGGGCTCAACGCTGCGATCTGGGCAGAACTCAGAACATGAACCTGGCCAGTCGTCAGCACACCCAGCTGGCCGGACGCCAGCGCCGCGATCTGTGCCGTCTTCAAATTCGCGATGACGCCGGTCGATAGCAACGCGACGTTATCAGTGGAAAGCTGCGAGAGCGCGCGCGCATTGATGGATCCAATCTGGTTGCTCGACAAGGCCGCGATGTCTTGCGACGACAGGGCACCGATCTCCGTGCTGGTCAGAGCGCCGATCTCCGCGGTCGACAGAGCCGCGATCTGGGACGTCGCGAGCGCCGCGATCTGATCGCTGGTGAGAGCCGCGATCGAGCCGGTCTTCATCGCGGCGATCTGGACCGTCGAAAGCACCGCCACGGCATCGGTGCTTAAAGCCGCGACTTGCTTCGGGCTCAACGCCGCGATCTGGGCGGAGCTCAACACTCGGACTTGACTGGTCGTCAGCACACCCAGCTGGCTGGACGCCAGCGCCGCGATTTGTGTGGTCTTCAGATTGGCGATGACGCCGGTCGAGAGCAAAGCGATGTTATCGGTGGACAGTTGCGATAGGGCGTGCGCGTTGATGGCTTCGATCTGGCTGCTCGAAAGAGCGGTAATATCCTGGGACGACAGGGTACCGATCTCCGTGCTGGTCAGAGCGCCGATCTCCGCGGTCGACAGAGCCGCGATCTGGGATGTCGAGAGCGCCGCGATCTGGTCGCTGGTGAGAGCCGCGATCGAACCGGTCTTCATCGCCGCAATTTGAGTGGTCGAAAGGACCGCCACGGCGTCGGTGCTCAGAGCCGCGACTTGCTTCGGGCTCAACGCCGCGACCTGGGCAGAGCTCAGAACATGAACCTGACCGGTCTTCAATGCCGCGATCTGGCTGGATGTCAGCGCCGCGACCTGCGTGGTCTTCAGGTTGGCGATCACACCGGTCGAGAGCAAAGCGATATTATCGGTGGAAAGCCGCGATAAGGCCGATGCATTGATGGATCCAATCTGAATGCTCGAAAGAGCGACAATATCCTCGGATGACAGAGCACCAATCTCTGTGCTGGTCATAGCAGCGATCTGGCCAGTCGACAGGGCTGCGATCTGGAATGTCGATAACCCAGCGACCTGCGTGCTGGTGAGAGCCTTCAGCGTGGTCGTTGAAACCCCCTGGACCTGGGCCGATGAGAGAACAGCCAGTTGGTCAAGCCCCAGGCCCACAATGGCGCTCGCCGATATGGCGCTCATCTGTTGACTGGTGAGAACGGCAATATCCTGCGTACTCAATGCAGCGAGCTGGGCTGAGGTTAGCGCCTTGATCTGGCCTGTACCAAGTGCGCCAATCTCGTTCGTGTTCAACGAGGCAATCGTGGCGGTTGGAAGAGAACGGATCAGATTGGCAGGCAGAGAGGAAATAATCGACGTCATGAAAAGCGTCCTCGATATTGACTTGGTCGCGCCTTGCTTGTCCCGCTTTGTAGGAAGGCTAGCTGATTTTCGGATGGTCCGTCGGCTCGACACTCAATGCCACGAATAGAAGTAACCACGAACTGACCGACCGCATTTGTATTCACAGCGCCGCTGTAGACGGGAATGTTTCTTGCTGACCTCCATAACTGACGCACCTGATCCGAGGCTTGCGCAATCAAGGCAAAGTCTTTTTGCTGCGTGTTCAATAAGATGCGAACTCTGGTGGACTATCAGCGCTCTTTCGGCCGGACGCGCACATACTAAGGGAGCTCCTGCGAGACTTGCGTCACGGAAGCCACCTGCTTGTTCTCAGCGATTTGCAATTTGGTGAGGATGGTCTCAATTGCATCTTTCGTGGCTCATTGCGCTAGACCCTTTGACGTCGTAACAGGCTCCCGTGCCGTTCGGTATCATTGGGCTGTCGTTGTGGAAGCTCCCCCGAAATATGGGCTGTCCCAAGGAAAACGAGACGCGGGAAATGCGCTTCAAGTCTATGCGCGATAACGTCACAGTAAGCTCTGAGATCTAATGTGGACATCACTATCCACAAGTCATTGGGGACGACGAGCAGACATGCGTTTCTTACATATCCGGCTCCTCGGCCCAGCAATCGTCGGCATAGCCTTATTCATCGCTGCAATGGCCACCTTTCCCTACTATGGCGTGAAGCGGATCGATGCTGAGGCACGACGAAGCCAGGAGATGCTCGTTGAACGGAATATCTCCCTGTGGATTTCCGATGTCGAATTTTCCCTGACAGCCTGGACCATTTGGGACGAGGCCATCGCAAAGCTAGATAATTCCTTTGATCAAAAGTGGGCTGACAGAAATATCGGGGCATCCTTGATCGGCACATCGAGAACACGTTCCGCGGTGGTCCTCGATTCCCATGACGCGATCATCTACTCACGGACGGATGACACCGTAAAGGACAAGCCGTTTTTCGCGCGTGGTCCCGCGGCAATGGTCAAGGATGCTTCCGAGCTTCTCACAGCCATCCGCTCCCGCGAGCCACGACCGGCAAAACCAGGCATTCCATCACCGTTGGCGACGAGCCGAATTGAGGTGATGGGAGACGAGGCGGTCCTGCTTACTGTCAGCCTGTTCCAGCCGGATTTTGGGACTTTCAAACCCAAAGGCAACCGCGCGCCCGTGCTCATCACAGCCATGCCGATCGGCGGTACCCTGCAAGATTTCTTCGGTAAGCGCTTTCTGCTCAATAACGCGCAAATCGGTCCCCTTCCCACAGTCTCACCCGATCGCGCTCGTGCCGAAATCGCCGTGGGAACGCAGGGTGAAATTGAAGTTCTATCCTGGCTTCCGCCAACGCCTGCTTCCGACTTCGTTTGGCAATCGTTACCTTTGATCTTGACCGTGGGGTTGGTTCTTGTCGCCGGCGCCGCGCTGATGATCCACATGACGCAGACAGCAGCCCAGATGCTGATGAACCGGGAACGGCAGATGCGGCATGCCGCAACACATGATTTCCTGACGGGCCTTTCCAACCGCTCACTGCTGGAGGCGGAATTTTCCACCTTGGCAAAAAAAGGGCCGTTGATGATCGCTTGCCTCGATCTCGATGGCTTTAAGGCCGTTAACGATACTTGCGGCCATGCTATGGGCGATGAGCTGCTAAAGGTCGTGGCCACGCGGCTGCGAGCAGGTGTCCGCCCGCAGGACAGGATTTTTCGGCTGGGCGGGGACGAGTTCGCTATCATGATGCCGGGCCTCTCTGCGGCAGAGGCTGCGGAAATCTGTCAACAATTGGCAACATCTCTTTCAGCCAAAGTGCTTCTGCTAGGCCAAGAAATCGCCATTGGCGCTTCGTTTGGGATTAGCGAGGTTTCGAGAGGCGAAACAAGCTGCGAGGCTGCCCTCAAAGGCGCTGACGCGGCACTTTATTGCGCAAAATCGATCGCGCGCGGCGCTGTCGTCATAGAGTCGGATATGGACAAATACAAAACCGGCTCTCAGGCGCTAAAAATGGTCGCTCATCGTTGAACATTTGTAGCGGCATTTCGCATTCCTGACTCGAACTTAGACGGTCCTTCGAACTCGTTTGCTATCACCGAACTGCTGGGATAAGAGAATAAAGCGCGGCAATGCTATCTTTCCGCAACCGGACAAGACTCAATCCCGCGAAGAAGTTTACATCGACGTCCTCACGCTTCGGAATCCCGGCCAAGGTCTGCTCTTGACTGGACGACCCTTCGCTTGCCGATCATGAGCGTCGGGCTGTCCGATGCTGTCAAACTGTCCGACACGTGCGGGCCACCAGATGCATCTCTCGGATACGATGTCGTCGCTCGAGAATTGACGAGTGAATTATTCTCGCCGCGCTGGATTGGCGCTGCTCCGTTCGCGGTCGAAGCTTAGACACAGTTTGGGGCGCTCTGCCTCGGCCGCCCTTTTCGCGATCAGTCGTCGATGATAACCACTTTTCCGAAAATACAGCGACTTAGAGCAGAGATAGAATGCATCCAACCGAAATTACTGATGAGTTTCGCTTAAGGGTTCAGCGCCTGATTGAGGTCATGCAATCCGACCATCAGCATCATGGGGTCGGACGGAGAAGACAGAAAGCCCACGGCCTCATAGAAGGCTCGTGCGTCATCTGAAATCGCATGAACCAGCATGCCTCGGATGCCAAGTACTTCAGCGGCATTGAGCAGGCGCAGGCCCGCATCGCGCACTAATGCCCTGCCGAGACCACGCCCCTGGTAGGACTGATCAATGGCGAGGCGACCAAGCACAGCGACCGGAATTGGATCTGGCATATTGCGCCGAAAACGGCCAGGCGCTTCCGGCTGTTTGACAGCGCCGGAGGCGAGTGCGTAATAGGCAATGACGCGGCTCTCCTCGCACACGACGAAGGTCCGCGATGCGCCGCTCGTTTGATTAGAACGCGCGCGACGTCGCAACCAGTCGTCCAACTCAAGGACCCCGGAATTAAACTCGGCCAGCTGATGATGATCGGCCAGGGGTGCCGGTGCGCTGAGGGTCACGCCTCATCCCACGGTGCTTTGGTCGACATGGTGCGTGCTAAACGCTCATTGGGCTGCGTGGGTGCATCGAGCCGAGCAAGATATTCAGCATAGATTTCGGGACTTACCGTGAAGATAGTGCGATCGAGCAGCACTTCCTCTGCTCGCCGCTCGGAAGCCTCCAACATGAAATCCGTGCGCGTCTTACCAAGCAACTCAGCGGCGCGATCGATCAAGTTGCGGGTCGCAGGCTTGATCCGCATATTCAGCGGTACGCTTGCGTCCGGGCTTTTGCTTGTATGTGAGGTCGGCATTGGAAACTCCTTTTGCCCCCATATAGCGTAACGACAATATCTTTACAAGGCTCGTATAGATATTGTCGTTACATATTTCGAGCAATCCAATTTTCGCGGTGCTTAATGCGCTAAGCAATTGAAAACCGGTCTCTTAATTAAGCGGAGCGTTGATGTCAAAGCTGGATAGGGCTGCGACGTGGTCAGCCGGTTAGAAACGCGACAACAGGGTCTTCTTGTTCTGACGATCAGCCCCCGGTCCGACCGGCTGGGCCGGGTTGAAAGGGCGGAGCGGGGGCGGGTAATGAAGCTCCCCTTCGGCTTTAGATCCCATGAGGAGTGAACAGCGGCCGCCGCTCTGGCAGAGTGAGGTTGCATCAAAACACTCGCTCAGGAGGAGCAGTTTATGGAACCTGCATCCATTCATCCGACCGCTGTCCGCATTGATCTTGGCGCAATTTTTGTATCATTGGAACTGAGCCGATCGACCTGGTTGATCACTTCGTTGTCGCCGGGCAGTGGCGAGAAGATGTCGAAGCACGTAGTGGCCGGTGGCAATGTAGCCGAGCTGCTGGATCGATTTGAGCAGCTACAACAGAAGGCGCGGTTGAGAACAGGGAAGTTATTTCCCATCGTGACGATCCAAGAGGCAGGATTGGACGGCTTCTGGATCCACCGCGTGCTGGAGACTCACGGCATCGAGAGTTACGTCGTCGACGCAGCTTCGATCGCGACTTCCCGTCGACGTCGGCGTGCGAAGACCGACAAGATCGATGGAGAGGCTCTGACGCGCACATTGCTTGCGTTCAAGCGCGGCGAGCCTCGCGTCTGTGCGATGGTCAGAGCGCCAGATCCGAAGGACGAAGATCGGCGTCGGATTTGCCGGGAACGCAAAGTTTTGATTGCTGAGCGGGTCAGGCATGTCAATCGCGTGAAGGGGCTACTCTTCGCTCAAGGCGTCAGCGGCTATCAACCGCTCCGTAAGGATCGCCGTCAGCGGCTGGAGGAACTCCAGACCGGAGATGGGCGCGAGTTACCGAAACACCTGAAGGCTCAAATCAATCGCGAACTCGACCGTCTCGAGTTGCTGCTGGAACAGATCGCTGCAGTGGAGAGCGAGCGTAATTCTCTCCTATCGATGGACGAGCAGCCAGCGGTTGAGGCAACCTCGCCCGCAGCGATGCTGCTGTCCTTAAAGGGTGTTGGCGCTGAATTTGCCGCCGTTCTTTGGACCGAAGCCCTGTCCCGGCATTTTGATAATCGGCGGCAGATTGCCGCCTATGCAGGTTTGACACCAACCCCATGGATGAGCGGGACCATCGACCACGAACAGGGTGTCTCAAAGGCAGGAAACCCTCGGCTGCGCACTACGATGATCCAACTGTCTTGGTTGTGGCTACGCAATCAGCCAGCATCAGCGCTTAGCCGTTGGTTTGTGGATCGGGTTCAGTCGAATGGTGGACGCTTAAAGAAAGCCGCGATAGTGGCCCTGGCGCGCAAACTCCTTATCGCGCTGTGGAAGTTTGTCACTGCGGGTGTTGTCATCGAGGGGGCTGTCATGAAGACCGCCTGACGACCCCAAAAGATTGCCGAATACACAAATCTTCCAGGACTGATCACTCCTGGCGGATCCAGGTGAGCGAACCGCCTCAAAGTCGGGCTTTAAATGCCGCGCTTTAGATTGGTCCCGTTCTCCTGAGCCTTGCCGCTACGAAAGCGGGATAATGGTGCTGCCGGGCAAAACGGCGACCGTATGTGAGTTTGAACCGGTGACGGAAACGTGCCGCGTCATGCAAGGTGGCTCAGACCATGGGTTCGATACAAAATCGAAAAGGCAAGCTATGAAACTATGATTGAACTTGACGGCGAAATCCTCATGTGAGCTTTCTCAGTAGCAATTCTTCTATCGCCGGCTGATACTCGTTTGCACCGCATGGGGCGAGTAGGGATCAAAGCGCAACGATGCTTCCGGAAATCAAGTTGCAGGGTGACGTCGATGTCGCCGCGCTGTCGCCACTTATTCGCGGCATGCTTCTTGCT
>NZ_JAEPVT010000001.1:0-84798 GCF_027109195.1 Rhizobium sp. AG207R | reverse complement strand
CCGGCTGATACTCGTTTGCACCGCATGGGGCGAGTAGGGATCAAAGCGCAACGATGCTTCCGGAAATCAAGTTGCAGGGTGACGTCGATGTCGCCGCGCTGTCGCCACTTATTCGCGGCATGCTTCTTGCTGTTGCTTATGCTGACGGTGAAGGTGGCATAGGATTGACGGCAACCGGCGCCATGAACCGCAAATTCGTTCATTGGGCCGCTGTGAACTTCCTCTGGCCAGGGTTCACAGCCGAAGACCTCTACAGCATGAATAAAGTGCTGAACGAAAGCGACATGCCGCCGCTCTGGGTCGTGCGCGACATGACCCGCCATCTGAAGCTGCTTCGCCGGAAAAAGGATGTGCTGCTGCCAACCAGACGTGGCCGCGAGTTCCTGATGAGTCCGCA
Organism: Rhizobium sp. AG207R; assembly: GCF_027109195.1. Taxonomy (NCBI): domain Bacteria; kingdom Pseudomonadati; phylum Pseudomonadota; class Alphaproteobacteria; order Hyphomicrobiales; family Rhizobiaceae; genus Rhizobium; species Rhizobium sp. AG207R. The sequence goes on along the minus strand of NZ_JAEPVT010000001.1, from coordinate 84,401 downwards.
AGCCTTCTTCGATCGCGTCGCCACGGATTATCTCTATTCCTATGTCCACACCACCGAGCGCAAAGAAGAGGTCCAAGCTCGGTTACGTTGGTGGCGCATGTTCCTCAATCTTCTCAATATCAAGACGAGAGAGGGCTGCACGCCGTTGGAGGCCGTGAAGATCCTCTATCCAGACATGGCACCTCTGTCCGATACCGAAATGACCCTGGAAGCCTGGGAGCTAAAATCCGATCTCCAATATGGTGTCCTTCGGCGCCTGTGCTGGCTGGGCCTGCTTTATGAGGCACGAGAAGGGCTCACGCTTCTTCAAGACGGAGCCTTCCACAAGACGCCGCTTTGGTCCGCCTGCCTGCAGCTGGAATCAGATACACAAAGCGACATCGGCGTGCACTGACGATCTTTATTCCGCCCTTGGTTGCCGCAACAACGCTTTCTCTCGCCGCGCAATCACCGCCGGATCGTTCATGTAATCTGTCCTCGGCTTGCGGCCTCGCTTCTGATAGCCGTTGGCTGTGCTGCCGTCCCGAATGCCGAACATATGATCCGTCTGTCCGGTGCGGCGAGGGCCGCTCTTGCTCCGCTGCTGTTGTCGTCCAGCCTGCATCTCGGCGACGATTGAGAGCATGTCGTCCAGACGCTTGTTGTCGACGACTTCCGGCCGATGGACCGACCGCAGCTTGTCAAAGGTTCTGTAGGGTAGGGCAAAGCTCTCGTGCATGATCTCGAGGCGACCGTCCGGATAATCGCAAACAATCACCTTTTGGCCGGCCAAGGGTCTGGAAACGTCGGTCGGATCGAGAATGAACAGCACCTTGTCGTAGCGTAGCGTCAAAGCCTGCGACAGCGTGCGGACTTCCTTGCGGCACATGGCGCCATCAAGGTTCTCGTGATCGGCCAACGGCCGGTGCATGTCCTTCGGATTGCGCGGCTGTTTGCCGAAACGTGCGTTGAAATCCGTAATGAACTCAGCCGCATAGCCGTTGGCTTCCTCGATCGTGTCGATGCCGCGAAGCCGCATCTCCTTGACCAGCCGATCCTGCAATGTCTGGTTCGCACGTTCCACACGGCCTTTGGCCTGCGGGGTATTGGCACAGATGATGTCGATGTTCAGCTCATAAAGCGCCCGGCCGAATTGTGTCAGGCCGCTCGTCCGGTCCTTCTCCGACGCATGGGTCGAACGAAAGACGCCGTGCTTGTCACTGTAGAAGGCCAGCGGTTTGCCCCATTGCTGCAGATAAGCCTTCGTCGCATGCAGATAGTCGAACGTATTCTCCGAGCCAGCAAAGCGAAGATGTAAGAGCTTTCCAGTGGCATCGTCGATATAGACGAGCAGGGCGCATTTGGGGCCGCGGTTCTCGAACCAACAATGATGAGACCCATCGATCTGCACCAGTTCGCCAAAGCAATCACGTCGGCCGCGTGGCTGGAAAATCCGTTTTTTGCGTTCTCTGCGCGAGACCCAGATACCAGCGTCGGTCATCCATTGTCGCAGCGTCTCCTTGGCGACAGAGATCCGATGCAGCTCGATCAGCTTCTCACGTGCCAGCGTCGGACCGAAATCCAGATAGCGTTCGCGGATCAGATCCAGCGCCGCATTGCGAAACGCCTCGCTATGGCGCCGGTTGCTCGGGCGCGATCGCTTCTTGGAAACAAGGCCAGCCGGACCATCCCGGTCATAGGCCTGCAGCAGCCGATGGACCTGACTTCGACTGAGGTCGAGCTGTTCGGCAGCCTGGACAACGCTCAGGCGTTCGTCGCGGATCTTCTGGATGAGTTCGAGGCGATGCAATTCTTTCTGCGACATGGTGATCATAAAGGACATGACGACTCCGACCGCTCATGGTCTCGACCAGGCTGAAGGTCGTCATCCTTGCTCCCGACGTTGGCTTTGACCAGTGCGTCGAGAGGCAAGACTGTCGCATCTCTAACTGGCCCAACTGTCGCATTACTAAATAGCCGCTACAGTTGTTTGCAGCGTAATCGGAATTATGGAACTTATATAAATGTGACCAAGAAGTTCTTCACGACGACCTGACCACGCCTTCGAGACTGATGTTGTCATAGAGTCGCCACTTACCTGTTTGTTCGATAGCAAATGCATTGCGCGCACGCTCATAGAATGCGAATCGCTCGATAAACCTGATCTCGATCTTCTTGCGCTCGATGCCATCGTATACCAGCTGTAACTCTTCGAAGATGGCCGATGCATCCCACGGGTCAATCGGCGTCATCACCGCGGCCGAAGCCTCAACGAAATCATCTAGCGAATAGAGTGGGAAGCTCACGTCTACGAGGAGGATTTAGCACCGGTGAATTCACGAGCGGGTGAATATTTTTCAGCATTGGTTCAAGTCTCGCGCGATCATCAACAATGGAGCGGCCGTACTATCGAGCGGCCGCTCACAGATCATTTGAACAGCTCAAAAGGACTGAGCTGCGCTCATCGCCGCCAGAGACACTGGAACGTTGCCGGCGGCACCGCGCTGGTTCAGGCGGACACCGGACTTGGTGTCGAACAGGTGGTAGTTTTCCTGGGAAAACCCGAACTTGAGCGTCTGGTCCGCGCTGATTTTGGTTGTCGGCGCTGTGCGTGCGGTGACTTCTTTTCCGACCAGATCGAAGATGACCAGGGTATCGGCACCGGTCGGCTCCACCAGGTCAACTCGGGCGTCGAGCGCTAGGCAATTTTCGCCCAGGTTCTCGCCAATGGTGATGTTCTCCGGGCGGATGCCCAACGTGACTTCCTGACCGTTCACAGCAAAACCGCTGGGAAGTGCGATTGCGAGCTTTGGCGAAATACGCAGTGCCTGAGTGCCTTTGGCGTCTTCGACTGTCCCCTCAAGCAGGTTCATCGCCGGCGAGCCAACGAACTTCGCCACGAACAGGTCTGCCGGCGAATTGTAGATGTCGTTCGGTGTACCAATCTGCACGATCTTGCCACCGTTCATGACAACGATCTTCGTAGACATCGTCATCGCTTCCACTTGATCGTGCGTAACATAGACAATCGTCGCGCCGAGCTTCTGATGGAGACGCTTGATTTCGATGCGCATCTCCGTGCGAAGCTGAGCGTCTAGGTTGGAAAGCGGCTCATCGAACAGGAAGAGCTTGGGATTACGCACCAAGGCGCGCCCCATAGCGACACGTTGACGCTGACCACCGGAAAGCTGCCACGGCTTGCGGTCGAGCAAATGGTCGATACGCAACATCGTAGCCACACTCTGGATTGCCTTGGCACGCTCGGCGGCCGCGACGCCACGAATTTTGAGACCGAACTCAATGTTTTTACGAACAGTCATCGTAGGATAGAGCGCGTAAGACTGGAAGATCATAGCGATATCGCGATCTCGAGCCAGCGTGCCGCTGACGTCGGTTCCATCGATCTGCACCTCGCCCGAGGTCGGGTAGTCAAGACCCGCGATGATGCCAAGCAGTGTGGACTTGCCACAGCCCGATGGACCGAGGAGGGTCAAGAACTCGCCCTGCCCAGCTTCGACACTAACGTTGTTCAGGGCGGTGAAAGAACCATAGCGGCGCGTAAGGCCGACGATTGAAAGAGAACCCATTTATTTATCCTTTCACGGAGCCGACGGTGAGCCCGCGGACGAAGTACTTGCCGGCAAGCACATAGATGACGAGTGTAGGAAGTGCGGTAATGATGGTGCCAGCCATGTCGACGTTGTATTCCTTGACGCCGAAGGTGGTGTTGACGAGGTTATTCAGCGCGACGATGACCGGCTGACTCGAGCCCGATGAGAAGGTCACGCCGAACAGGAAGTCATTCCAAATCGCGGTGAACTGCCAGATGAGCGTGACTGCGATGATCGGCGGCGACAGCGGCAGGATAATGCTGAAGAAGATTGTCCAGTACCCTGCCCCGTCAATCTTGGCTGCCTTGATGAGCTCGTCCGGAATGAACGCATAGTAGTTTCTGAAGAACAGCGTACAGATCGGAATTCCGTAAACCGACTGGACGAGGATCAGGCCCCAGATGGTGTTCAGCAGCCCCAACTTTCCAAGGAGCTGGGCAGCCGGGATCAGGATCGCCTGGTACGGAATGAATACGCCGAAGACGATCAGGATGAACAGCAGGTTGCCGCCCGGCAGGCGCAATTTGGATAAGGCGAAGCCATTGATTGCGCCGAGCGTCGTTGAGATGATCGCAGCAGGAACAACGATCAAGAATGAGTTCAGATAGTAAGCCTTGAGGCCGACGCAACGGGTCCCGATGCATGCCTCACCCCAGGCCTTCGTCCAAGCGTAGAATGACCAGGCTCCCGGCCAGCTGATGATCGATTGGCCGCGGAAGTCTTCTGTGGGCCTCAGCGATGTGAGCAGCATCAGAACCAGCGGCGCGAGGAAGAATATCGCTAGAGACAGCAGGATCGCGTAAAGCAGCACCCTGGAGACAGGGTTCGTTCGCTCGATCGTTCTAGGTTCCGAGCTCGTCATTGCGCGCGCGCTTTTCTTGATTGGCCGGATTGTCGGCTGCGCGAATTCATTTGTTGCTGTCACGGTTTGGCGCTCCAATAAGTAGTGCTGGGAGAGCGATGATCAGAGCTGCAAGCAAGATCATCACAGCGGAAGCCGAGCCGATCCCAAGCTGGTTACGTCTAAACGCCATGTCGTACATGAAGGTCGCAGGAAACTCGGAGGAGCTGCCAGGACCGCGCTGTGTCATGACGACTACGAGGTCGAATGTCTTGAGCGCCATACCGACAAGGATTGCTCCGGCGGAAAGAAATACAGGCCAGATCGATGGGACGATGATGGATAGGTAAATCCGCCATGGTCGTGCTCCGTCGAGGCTCGCGGCCTTGATGATTTCGCCGTCAACGCCACGCAACGCAGACAGAAATAGCACCGTCACAAAACCAGCGACCTGCCAGAGACCGGCGATGACCAGCGTGTAGACGACAAACCGTTCGTCACTGATCCATGCGAACTCAAAGTTCGCAAATCCAAGATCCCGGACGAACCGCTCGACACCGATGGTCGGGTTCATGATCCAGCGCCAGACAACACCGGTGACAACGAAGGACAGCGCGATTGGATAAAGGAAAATCGTGCGCCAAAGGCTTTCGGCGCGGATACGCTGATCGATGAGAATTGCAAGAAAGAGGCCCAATGCCAGACCAATCGCCACGTAGAGAACACTGAAAACTAGGAAGTTCCCCACGGCAAGCCGCCACGGGCCGAAACGCCACAGCTTCCAGTAATTCTCGAAGCCGACCCACGTAAAGTCAGGCACCATTTTGGACGCCGAAAGCGATACAAGTACTGTCCAAGCAATGAAGCCATAGACGAAGACGCCGAGAGTAACGAGCGAAGGCGACATTGCGGCAATTGGTGCGATATGTTCACGCCACGGAGCCGCCAGTTTTTTTCTGGTCATTGCGACCTCCCTATAGAATGTGGCCGCGACCGATCAAGTCGCGGCCATGTTATGATCACTTGGCGAGTTCGACCGCATCGAGAAGGGCCTGGACGGCTTCGTCGGACGTCATAGTCTTGGAGCTGAAGTGCTGCGAGGACACTTGGCGGATGGCAGCATCCACCGATGGGGATACACCCTGGGTCATCGTCCACATATCGCCGACCAGGGTGTTGGCCGCGTTGTTCGCCCTGATGTCGGCCGCAGACAGCTGTGCGCAGCTGTCATACTTGTCCAGCGGGACGTCGTTGACCGAAGGAACGGAGCCTTTGATCATCGTGTAGGCAATTTCGGCATCTGGGTTCAGAAGGGTCGATGCCAGCAGTTTCTGTCCGGCGGAGGCGTCGTTCTTGCCCTTCTGTTTGACAAAGAAGCCCATCGAATTGGAAACCATCACCATGCCTGGTCGGTTGGCAACGTCACCCGGAACCGGTGCACAGAAGATATCGGTTCCCATCTTCTTGCCAGCCTGCAGGAACTCGCCCTTGGCCCAGTCGCCCATGATCTGGAAGGCGGCGTCGCCCTTGGTTACCATTGCCGATGCAAGGTTCCAGTCGCGACCCGGCGCACCCCGGTCGACATAAGAGGACAGAATTCGCATGCGATCGAAGATGTCACGCGTGGTCTTGCTGTCGATCGTTTTGGGATCACCCTTGGCGAGCTTGCGGAAGTAGTCAGCGCCACCGATGGCAAGCGCAACGTCCTGGAACGTCGTGCCATCCTGCCATTCTTGACCGCCATGAGCTAGAACGATCTTACCGGAAGCCTGAATCTTCTTTGCAGCTTCGTCGAACTCGGCCCAAGTGCCAGGCATCTTGTCGACGCCAGCGGCCTTCAACACTGCGGCGTTGCCCCAGAGCCAATCGAGGCGATGAATATCGTAGGGGACGCAGACATAGTGGCCGTCGACCTTGGCGAAGTTCTTGAGGAGGTCGGGAAGTCGCTGGTCCCACTTATCCTTGGCAGCGACTTCGTCGATATTGGCGATGTAACCCTGCTCATACCAGCGAGCCGCTTCCGGGCATTTGGGAAGTGCGGCACCAGGCGCATCACCAGCCAGAACGCGAGCGCGGAGCGTGGTGTCGTGGGCATCACCGCCACCGCCGGCGACCGGCGAGTCGATCCACTTACCACCTGCCTTTTCAAAGGCGTCCTTGAACTTGTAGAAGGAGGCCGCTTCGCTGCCAGACGTGTTGAAATGTAGAACTTCGACACTATTGTCGTCAGTTGCAAGGACGGTATCGCTGTAAAGCAACGGCATGGTGACGAACACGGCAACCGCCGTGATGTTTTTCATTCGCATTTATATCCTCCCAAAGTGACCGCACGCAGCGGCCGGATTAAGGTCAATTGAACCCCAAACGATTAGGGCATTTCACCCGCCTGCGGTCCCGTATGGGCGCAGAGGACCGTTCTCTGAACCGCATCAAGCGACAGAGTTGAGCATGTGTTTAGGCTCGGCGAAGGCTACCTCACCGTTACCGTTGTGCGCCTCACAAGGAGTTTGTCAGCGGGGCAAACGCCCGCGTTTTAGTCGTTGTAATCTTGATGTCGTGACGACATTGTCCCGGATTGCGCGAACATCCGCGACAAGCTCACCGAGTCCCCTGTGACAGAACCTAAATCCAGAAACCTCGCGAACCATGCGCCCGCCGTGGCTTTAAGACGACTCGCGCGCTGTGCAGCTGTCACCGCTTCGGTATGCTTTTTCGGCTTAAAACTCTCCATCCACAAACCTCCCAATGTCGCGGACTTCATCGCAGCAACTGGCCAAGACTTGACGTGTTGGCTTGTTGCTTCTCAGTCCCGGATCCGACTGGCACAACCTCGCGCCGTATCCGGAAATATCAGACTTGGGTCCGCGCCGAACTCCGCGATATGACCGCCATCCACTCTAAAACTGGTCATTTTTATCGTTTTTAACGCTAAACAAAAAGGAAGGATGTGTCAATGTCGGTTCATGGTTCAATGCGATCTTAGGTCGTCAAACTGGTGAAATGCGAAGCGAAACAAACCAGACCTGAATTAGTAGCGCTCGAGCCAACGGGCATAGGGGGCTGGCAACACCCACGACGGCGCGGCAACGCCCAGGGCCTTTGCGATCTCGAATGGATAGTGCGGATTGGCGAGGAGCGCCTTGGCGATATAGATCAGATCGGCCTGATCCAGCTCAACGATCGACGCGGCCAGTTCAGGCTCTTCGACATTCCAGGAAACGGCGGTCGGTATTCCGACGAGCTGCTTCAATTTGCGCGAAGTCTCGACAAGCATTCCGGGTCCCCAGGGGATCCTATCGTTGTATTCCGTAAACCCGATCGAGACATCCAACAAGTCGACGCCAACGATCCTGAATTGCTTTACAAGTTCCAAGACTTCTGACGCTGTTTCGTTATCCCGGCCATCAAACTCCTGACATCCGAACCGGACTGTCAGTGGCAACCCCCTCGGCCAGACCTCGCGAACTGCAGCAAGCGTTTCGATCATGAACCTCGTCCGTCCCGCGAAATCGCCGCCGTATCGATCTGCGCGTTTATTGGTTCGTACCGAGAAGAATGTCTGTGCCAGGAAACCATGGGCAAAATGCAATTCAAGCCATTCAAAGCCGGTATCGGCAGCTCGGCAGGCTGCGGCCACGAAATCGTCCCGTACTCGCCGGATGTCGTCTATCGTAAGCTCCCCCGGCACCTTCGGGAGATTGTGGCCGTAAGCCAGCGGCGATGGCGCCACAGTGTCCCATCCACCTGCGGTCGCTTCCATTAGATGACTGTCACCTTCCCAAGGGCGACTAATACTGGCCTTGCGGCCCGCATGACCTAGCTGGATGCCGGGAACTGCGCCTTCCTCTTTAATGAGAGACGCAATCCGCCTCAGACCTGGCTCCTGGCCCGCTTCCCAGAGTCCCAGACAACCAGGTGTGATGCGCCCCTCTTTGGAAACGGCGGTCGCCTCGACAACAACGAGGCTTACGCCGCCTCGCGCGAGGCCGGCGTAGTGGGTGTCGTGCCAGGGGTTGGCATGGCCATCAGTGGCACGATATTGGCACATCGGCGATGCTACGATACGGTTCTTGAGCGTCACCTGCCGCAGTGAAAATGGCGACAATAGCTTTGTCATCACTTAGCCCTGCCCTTCAATGCATTGCTGCCCACGATCCGATGGGCCGTATTAGACAAAATAGACGCCACCGTCCGTGACGATCGATTGTCCGGTGACGTAAGCGGAATCTTCTGAGGCAAGAAACGACACGACCTTGGCAATGTCCTCGGGCTGCGCAAGCCGGCCGAGCGGCACTTTCGCACCGACTTTAGCAAGTTCGCTTCCCCTGGGCGTTCCCTCGGTATTCGTCACAATCTCGTCGATGGAGTCATACATCGGGGTTTGCGTCGCCCCAGGGCTATAGATGTTAGCGGTAATGCCGTGCTTGGCGAGTTCGAGCGCAACCGTCTGATTGAATCCGCGAACAGCGAACTTCGACGCCACGTAGGCACACTGCCACTCCCCGCCCTTGTGAGCGCTAACTGAGCCCGCCGCAATTAGCCTACCGCCACGCCCCTGTTTGATCATCTGCTCGGATGCAGACTTGTAGCAGTTGAAGACGCCGCGGACGTTGACCGCGATCGCACGGTCGACATCGTCCGGCGTCGTATCCACGAAATGGGCGGTTATCGCGATGCCGGCATTGGCGACCATGACGTCAATGCCGCCAAAGTCAGCAACATGCTCCGCGACCATCCTATTGACGTCTTCCGCTTCTGCTACATCTACCTCCGAGGTCCTGCACGTGCCGCCAGCGGTTTCGATCTCCGCGCGAACTGCCTTCAGCTTGCTTTGATTGGATGGCAGGTCCGCTAACGTGACAGAAAGACCATCCTTTGCCAAACGCAGCGCGATGCCACGCCCGATTCCCTGCGCCGAGCCTGTCACAATAGCAGTGCGAATTGGCGTCGATTTGCTCTCACTCATGAAAAACTTCCTGGTCAAATAGAGTTCTGTGTTCTCAGCCCGACTTTGACTGTTTCAGGCCATGTACATGCCACCATCGACGATGACCGACTGTCCGGTGACGTAGGCAGCGCTTTCGGAGGCGAGGAACGACACGACCCTGGCCACGTCTTGTGGCGTGCCGGTCCGACCAAGCGGAATGTTCGGGAGCATTTTGTCCGTCTGGCTTCCACGCGGTTTGCCCTCCTTCGCGGTCACAACCTTGTCGATCGAGTCCCACATCGAGGTCATGATCACGCCAGGGCTATAGATATTCGCGGTGATGCCATACTTGGCCAACTCCAGCGCTACTGTCTGATTGAAACCGCGAACGGCAAATTTGGAAGCGACATATGCACACTGCCATTCGCCGCCCTTGTGGGCGCTGACAGATCCCGCCGCGATCAGCCGACCGCCCCGACCCTGCTTGATCATCTGAGTCGCGGCTGCCTTATAGCAGTTGAAGACGCCTCGGACATTGATTGCCATGGTGCGATCGACGATCTCGACAGTCGTATCTTCAAACAGAGCGGTAACGGCGATGCCTGCATTCGCGACCATCACGTCGATCCCGCCGAATGCGGTAACGTGTTCCTTCACCATCCGCTCCACATCCGGAGCTAAAGTGACGTCCACCTCGGCTATCCGGCATTTGCTTCCGGCCGCCTTTATTCCGGCCGCTGCCGTTTCCAGCGCTTCCTTATTGCTGGGAAGGTCGGCCAAGGTGACGGCTAGACCATCCTGAGCGAGGCGTTCGGCAATGCCGCGCCCTATCCCCTGGGCCGCTCCTGTCACGATGGCTGTTCGAATTTCGATGGTCATAAGCTTGTCCTCGGTTAGATGGCGACTTTGGTTTTAAGACTGGCTTCCATGCGCTTCAGGGTCGCAATAGCCGTTTCGGTGTACTGGTCGAAGATTTTTCGATCAGTCGTAAGTGCGTTCCGTCCATATTGGTCGGGCGCCTGCACGTCGCATTCCATGACCACCGCGCCGCGGTAACCAATGCTGAAGAGCGTATCAAGGAAGTGCGAAAGGTGGAGGTGACCCATGCCAGGTGCTGTCCGGTTATTGTCGGCCAGATGGACATGCTTGAGATGTGTCGCGACTGCCCGCAATGCCCCATGAACATCGGTTTCTTCAATGTTCATGTGGAAGCTGTCCGCCATCAGCGCAACATTCTGAGAGCCGGTATCCTTCACCAGGCGATGCGCGGTTTCCAGGCGGTTCGCCAAATAGGACTCAGCGCGATTGACGCACTCGATGACTGCGGTAACACCCAGCCCTTGCCCGATCTCTCCGATCTCCCGCAGGCTTCGGACCACGTTATCCCACTCTTTTGCCAGCGACGTTTCCGGGCTAAGCTTGCCGATGCGGGTCGGTACGATGATGGCAACTGGCGCGCCGATATGGGCCGCGAATTGCAGACAGGATCGAACGTAGGAGACCGCTGCCGCCCTGACTGACTCATCAGAACTGGAAAGATCCCTATCATGCCCGACAAACCGGCCATTCACCGACGTGCATGAGAGACCGTGATGATTGAGGCGGTCTCTCACCTCTTTGGGCAGCATCGACAGGACTGGGAGTTCCACCCCGTCGTACCCGAACCGGGCCAAACGCTGAAGGCTGTCCTCGAGCGTTTCATCAATGAACAGCGCCTGTGACCAGCCGTAGCGAAACATCCTGCTCTCCAATTCAAGGATCAATCGAGCGTCAGGCCCGCGGCCGTCCTCGCACGGAAGTCGTTGAGGATGTTCGCTGTCTCGGATGCGCCGAAGCGACGTGCGCCATTTCGGTAGTAGAGAAGGATCGCGTCAAGGTTGAAGCAGCCGCCGGAAGCCTTGATGATCGTTTCCGGTTTCAGAACCGCGCGCATTTCCCGAACGTCTTCGGCGATAGAAGCCTGCATGTCGGCACGCTGTCCAGTTGACGTCTTGACGAAGGCGGCACCCGCGGCCTCTACAATACGGGCAGCAGCGATCCGCTGCTCGCGCGTGAGGTAGAAGCACTCGATGATGCCCTTCACCGTAACATTGTAGGGCTTCGCCAGATTGACGATCGCCCGAATGTCATCCTCGACGTAGCGCGCGTCGCCGGAAAGGAAGGCCGAGATGTTGATCACCATGTCGAGTTCATCAACACCATCGTCAAGTGCCTGCTGGGCCTGCAGGAGCTTCGTTGCTGGGTAATCGTTGCCATGCGGAAAGCCGACATAGGTCTGAAGGGCGATGCCTTTGCCCTCAAGCCTCTTCTTGGCAGCTTTTACGCGAAACGGCTGGGTCGTGAACCGACCGGCGCGATATTCGATCGCAGTTTCGATACCGACGATCATGTCCGATTCAGTGTGATTGGGGTCGATGATCGAGTGGTCGATCATTGATGCGAGAGCGTCGACTGTAAGCATAGGTTTCCTCCGGTCCACTTTGGTTTGACTTGCATGGCTTTTGCTGCCCAACGGTCGTCGGGGCGCTTCCTCAATCCGGCCCCACGGGGCACATTTGTTGATCGATGGATTGGCGTGTCGGCTTATTTCGCTCCTTGCCTCCGCTCGCCGCCACCGCGAGCAGGACGAACGCCATCGACAGCGCGGTCGCGAAAAGCGCGCCTGCCCCGCCCGCGAACCCTGCGGCAGATGTCAAAACGCCAACGAACGGCGGCATAAGTCCGGCGCCGAAACTTCCTGATCCGAATGCAATACCCGTTGCAGCTCCGGTATTGTAGGAATAGGCGTTGCGAAGGATCGACAGAGCGGATGGCAAGACCGGCCCGAGGCCGGGGCCGAGGAAAGTGGTCGCAGCAATCGCAACCGTCGCGCTTCCGATGACTGTCGCAGTCAGGAGAAGGGAGCATCCAACCGCGGCAAAAATGACGACAAACGCCAGGATCGTGAAAGCCGAGTATTTCCGGCTGGCCCATGCGGCGACGAAGCGCGACGCCGTCAGCAAAAGCCAGAACCAGGAAAGGATCATCGAGGCTGCGGTCAGCGACAAGCCTGTGGATTGGTTCAGAAGCGTGGGCAGCCAAACACCGAGGCTGGCTTCGATGGATGCCTCCAGGAGCAATAGCGCCGAAATCAGCCAAATGAGCCGAGTTTTCAGTATTGGTGAGTGGCCGGCCGAATGTACCACTTCGGCGATAGCTTCTGAGTCCGCTGCCGGTATCGTCAGGCCTGGTCGCCACACCAGCAGAAGCGCAAGCGCGCTGCCCATCGCAAATGGAACCGACCATAGTCCAGGCATACCTGAACCCGTAGTGATCATCGCGACGCTGATCACGGCCGGCGCGATGATTGCCCCGACGCCGAACATCGCGTTGACCAGATTGAGAGGACCCGCGCCCTTCGACGCCTCGGCTGCCAGAACGTTGCCCAAGAGGAGCAGCGCCCCATCGCCGATCCCTTTGCATACGGCGGCGATCAGTAACGAGGTCAAGGAAGCGGAGAGTGCGATGCCGCTTATCCCGCAAAGGAAGAAAATCATACCGACGAGCATGATCGGCCGATGGCCCGTGCGCTTCAAAACGAGCGCCGTAATCGCCTGCGACGACAGTGACGTAAGAGACACCACGGTCATCAGACTGCTGGCGGCGACGGTAGTTGATCCCGTCTGGCGCGCCAGGTCTTGAAGCACAGGTCCGATCCCTCCCTGGAACAGTCCGACTGCCAGGAACACGATGCAGACCACCATCATCAGCCGATCGGTTTCCGACAAGGTATTCATAGGACTATCCTCAGGGACGGCGCCGAACTGAACGTTAGGCTGCGCGATAGGCCGCGCGACGGCCGTTGGCCTCGTTGATCTTCATCTCCACGAAGGTCTTCGAGGTGCGCGCGAAATTGTCGCCATCGCTCCAGTTTTCCCGCCAGACGGCGCAAATCGCCTTGAGCCAATCGCCGCACCCGGCATTCGCGAACGCCTCGATACCGATGACCTTTGAGTAGCCAATATCCAAAAGCGCATCGAAAATCGGAGCGTATTGAATTGTGCCGGAACCGAGATTGCCGCGATTGCTTTCACCGACGTGGAAATAACCGATGCGATCGCCAGCAAGGCGGATTGCTTGGGCGGGGTCCTCCTCCTCCATATTCATGTGGAAGGTGTCGAGGTGCAGGAAGACGTTGTCCGAACCCGTATCGCGGATGTAGGCCAGCCCCTGTTGGACGGTATTGATCAGGTTCGTCTCGTATCTATTCACGAGTTCGAGGCAAAGCGCCACGTTCGCCGCCTTCGCCTTCTCCGAAACCTTCTGGAGAACGCCAACGCTCGTGTCCCATCCACGGCGGGTCGGCATTGTCTTGAACTTTTGATGAGCGGAAAACATCGGCCCGCTCATCTGCGGACTGCCGAGGTCGCGGGCGACACTTACCGCCTCATTGAGGAAGGCCTCACCCCGACGGACCACCTCGGCGTCTTCGCTCGTCAGGTCGTATTCGGGCGCAAGGCCCGCGGAGGCTAGAACGCCGAGATTGAGTTCATCAGCACGCTTTGCAATGCGATCTATGTTGATCTTCGCGCGGTCAACTCCTGGGAATTCAATAAGGTGGTAGCCAGTCGCAACCGCCTTTTCCATCACCATTTCAAGGCTGTTCTGATCTTGGCCGTCTGTCCATACGAAGGAATGAATTGCGAGTTTCATAGTACACGGTTCCATGGTTCTGCCAGTATCCGAGCTGGCTCGTTCGTGAATTGGTGGCTCGGCCCCTCGCCGTTCATGTGAGCGGCACTAAGGCCCCTTTTCAACAGGCTGACGAGGCAATCAGTCCGTACGCACGGCACCACCTTCGACACGGAGCAACGCGCCGCGGGTCGCGTTCGACGCAGGGCTGCAAAGATAGACGATCATATTGGCGACTTCGTCCGCTTCGGCGAAACGGCCCAGCAGCGATGTGGGCTCGTTGACTTCGAAGTGACGCTTCTCGAACTCCTCAAGAGACATTCCCTTGGCCTCGCGGTAGACCCATTCGCTGATCGTGCCGCCGGGAGCCACGCAGTTGACGGTGACGTTGGTCCGATGGAATTCTTCCGCGATGCTGCGGGACAGACGGATGACCGCGGCTTTGCAAACACCGTAATCGACTAGGACGGGAGTGCTGACGAGGCCCGACTCGCTCGACATGAAGATAATCCTGCCGAAGTCCTTCTTTTTCAGAAGCGGAGCATAATGGCGCGTGAGACGAACGCCGCTCATCACGTTGAAATCCCATTGAAACTGCCAGTCTTCGTCGGTCAACTGGGTAAACGGCACAAGGTTGCTCGTGCCGCCGGCCATGTTGATCAGGATATCGATGTCCTTCACGGTCTCGATGACCTTTTGGCACCCCTCCGCTGTCGCGACGTCCGCCTGAACCGTCATAACTTGGGCTCCGGGAACACGTTCACGCACCTCATCTGCCGCCTTTGCGAGCCGATCTGCATTCCTCCCATTGATCCAAACCTTCGCGCCGCGCGCCGTCAGGCCCTGAGCGGCGGCAAGACCAATCCCGGTCACCGACGCGGTGATCAATGCAGTCTTACCTGTCAAATCGAGGTCCATCATCGCCACGAATGCATCCTCCTATTTCGTGTGATCGATAACTGATTCCGAGAACGCCACATTGAGCGCTAAACTCAATGCAGATTTAGCGTTAAAATATTGACTGCGCAAGTGCTTCTGTATAATGCACGCAATAATCAGGTTTTATATCGAGTTCGGCGGCAAATTACGCCGATATGTCACTTTGATACATTGAAGGGCAGAGGCACTGCGTGGAAACTCGTGGCGGATCATCGCAGATTTTGGACTCTCATTGCCATTTCTGGCAGCTTTCGCGCGGAGACTACGGTTGGCTCCAAACGGATGGCGAATCCCTCTCCCACATCCGGAAGGATTTCCGAGTATTCGATTACCCGGCCAAATGCCGCGTTGTTGCAGTCCAGGCCGCGCCAACGGTGGCGGAGACTGACTACCTACTGGCGCTTGCCGCTGAGTACCCCTTCATTCTAGGGGTTGTCGGCTGGATAGACCTCGCCTCGCCCGGTTCCATCGAAATACTTGAGCGGCGGTCATCAAACCCGAAGCTCAAATCCGTGCGGCCGATGTTACAGGATATTGAGGACACAGATTGGCTGCTGACAGCGCCCAGGTCTGATGTCCTAAACACGATCAGGAGACTGGGCTTGCGCTTCGACGCTTTGGTAACCGAGCGACATCTTCCCATGCTGGCGAAGTTCGCCGCGAACAATCCTGAAATACCAATCGTTGTCGACCATGGTGGCAAACCGCAGCCGGGCGACAAATTCAACTGGAAAGACGGCATGCGCGCACTCTCCCGCAGTCCTCGTATTCACTGCAAATTATCGGGACTGCTTACCGAGTTCTCCCGCGAGGAGTTGCTCAATCCCAAACACGTCCTCGACGCGATCTTCGGCCAACTTTTGGACTGGTTCGGACCTCACCGTCTGATGTGGGGTAGCGATTGGCCAGTTCTGACGCTCGCCGCCAGCTACGAAGATTGGATTGGCTACACTCAAGAGCTTCTGGACCACCTCTCCCCAGCGGAACGCGAGGCAATCATGGGCGGAACCGCGATCCACTTCTACGGACTTACTGAATGATCGACAGATCGTTGGTGTAGCCGGCTTTTCAATTTTCAGAACATATTACAGGAGCAAGGCGATGGATTTACACCTCCAAGGCAAAGTCGTTGTTGTAACGGGCGGTGGTTCCGGCATTGGCGCCGCGATCTGCGAGGTCTTGGCCGAGGAAGGAGCGCAGCCGGTTGTTCTTGCGCGGCGTCGACCGCCTGAAGAATGGCTTTGGGCGACCGGAGCGGACTTTCAACAAGCCGAACTTTCGAATGATGACGCCTGCCATGCCGCGGTAAGCGCGATCAGGGAACGACATGGTGCAATCCATGGCCTGGTCAACAACGCCGGCGCGAATGACGGCGTCGGAATTGACAAGGGCCCGGCAGCATTTCGGGCCAGCCTGGATCAGAACCTTGTCCACTATTACACCATGGTCCATCTGCTGGCGGACGACCTCAGGGCAACCCATGGAGCGATCGTCAACATCTCATCCAAGACGGCACTGACTGGCCAAGGCGGCACCTCTGCCTACATTGCGGCGAAAGCAGCGCAGTTGGGAATGACGCGCGAATGGGCCGTGGAATTCCTTCCTGACAAGGTCCGCGTGAACGCGATCGTTGTCGCCGAAGTGATGACGCCGCTTTATCGCCGTTGGCTTGATACGATGTCCGATCCGGAGGTGGCATTAAAGGAAATCATCAACCGCATCCCGCTGGGACAACGGATGACGGAAGCACGCGAGATCGGTGACGCCTGTGCATTCCTGCTTTCGGATCGCTCGAGCCATACCACCGGACAGTGGATATTCCCGGACGGCGGTTACACCCATCTTGACCGATCGATTGGCGGGTCGCGTTAGCAACCATGGAAGGAGAAACGCATGACCTTTAAACCTCACGGCAAACACCTGATAGCAGGTAATTGGATCGGCGGAGGCGCGACATTCCGGAATCAACCAGCGTCAGGCGAGGCGTCGAGCTTTTCAATGGGCACCGTCGAGCTCGTCGAGCAGGCTTGCAAGGCCGCGGAGGAGGCCTTCTGGTCTTTCGGCTACAGCAGCAGAGCCAGTCGCGCGGACTTCCTAAACGCGATCGCGGATGAGATCGAGGCTCGGGCGGTCGACATCACGGCGATCGGATGTCAGGAGACAGGCCTACCGGAGGCTAGGTTGAACGGAGAACGCGCGCGCACGACAGGACAGTTGCGCCTGTTTGCCAAGGTCGTAGCCGAAGGTGACTATCTCGATCAGAGGCGTGATGCAGCATTGCCCGATCGTCAGCCGCTTCCGCGCCCCGATCTACGCCTGATCCAACAGCCTGTCGGTCCGGTTGCTGTGTTCGGGGCGTCGAACTTTCCACTGGCCTTCTCAGTTGCTGGCGGCGATACAGCTGCCGCGTTTGCGGCGGGTTGCCCGGTCGTCGTCAAGGGGCATACTTCCCACCCCGGCACCTCGGAAATCGTTGCGGAAGCCGTTCACGCCGCGATCGAGAAGTTCGGAGTTGCCCCCGGCGTGTTCTCGCTCGTACAGGGTGGTCGACGCGATGTCGGAACCGCTCTCGTACAACATCCGATGATCAAAGCCGTAGGCTTCACGGGTTCTCTCGGCGGAGGACGGGCGCTTTTCGATCTTTGCGCCTCGCGGCCGGAGCCGATCCCGTTCTTTGGCGAACTCGGTTCCGTGAACCCAATGTTCGTTCTGCCGCATGCGCTCAAGGCAAGGGCTGAGGCCATCGCCAGGGGCTGGGCGACGTCAATGACGGGGTCCGCCGGACAGCTATGCACGAACCCTGGGATTGCGGTCGTTCCTGAAGGAGCGGACGGCGACTCCTTTGTGGCATCGGTTGCTGGGGCACTGAAGTCAATCGGCCCTCAAACCATGCTGACATCCGGGATGGCCGAAGCCTATCGCTCCGGCAAAGCCCGCTTTGAGACTCGCAACTCGGTGAAGGCGGTTCACACCAGCGAAAGCGCCGGGCGGAATGCGTCTCCGAACCTTTACGAAGTTTCGATGAACACCTTCCTAGACGATCATACCCTGGCGGAAGAAGTCTTCGGCCCTCTTAGCCTTGTCGTGCGTGCTCCAAGTGCAGAAAGCCTGCTTTTGTTGGCCAAGAGCTTTGTCGGACAGCTGACCGCAACGTTGCACATGGATACGGAAGACACCGACTTGGCGCGTCGCCTAATGCCTATCCTCACCCGCAAAGCTGGACGCGTTCTCGTCAACGGCTATCCGACTGGCGTGGAAGTGGTAAAGAGTATGGTGCATGGCGGCCCCTACCCGGCCAGCACCAACTTCGGAGCGACCTCCGTCGGCACGATGTCGATCCGCAGGTTTCTGCGGCCCGTTTGCTTCCAGAACATGCCCGAGGAACTCCTTCCCGTGGCATAAGAGCTGACAAGGTCCGGTGCCCCATCGGCTGACCGGACGGCGACACATAAGGACCGGGTATCGATAGTCGACACGTTGAGCCGAGGGCGCTACAATTGCGTTCATTGGACGATCGAAACGACACAGGCTCTCAATTGCAGCGCAAACAGACGTTGGCTGAAAAGCTAAGCCGAAGCCTTAGGGAAGCGATCGTAAGCGGGGATATCGAGCCCGGCACCGTTTTAACCGAAGTCCCATTGGCGCAACTTGTTGGCTCTAGCCGCGTACCGGTACGAAGCGCCTTGCAGGATCTGATGGCGGAAGGCCTCATTCACCGCGCGGGAGCTCACGGCTATATCGTCGGACCATCCGGCGTGGAGCCGATCCGCGTCCCGCTTGCTCAATCGCTGGCTCGCCTCTCGATCCTTCATGAGCCCCGTATCAACTTCGCTTGGCAAACGCTTTACGACGACGTCGAGCAGAAGGTGGTCCATCGTTCGTTCTTTGGCCGAACGCGGATAAACGAGCACGAACTCGCCAGACGCTACGGCGTCGGCCGCACTGTTGCCCGCGATGTGCTTTCCAGATTGGAGACCCTTGGGATGATCGAAAAGGACGAGGCCTCGCGGTGGTCGGTCGTCCCGTTGGACGAGCGACGCATCCTTGAGCTCTACGAACTGCGCGAGCATCTCGAACCGGCTGCTCTTGCTGGTGCACTGGAAAGACTCACAAGCGACGAGATCTCTGCCATGACCGCTCGCTTAGCTGACGGCGCGAGCCGTTATCCAGAGATTTCCGCCGCCGAAATGTACGACCTAGAAGTCGACCTGCATGTTACCTGCGTTCAGCGAACCAACAACCGCGAGCTCGCCAAGGCACTGCAACGAACACATTGCTTGCTCACTCTCTCGAAGCATACCGTTGGGACAAAGGTTGAGAAGCTACCGAGGGAAGCATTCTTCGACGAACATGCCGCCGTCTTTGCAGCAATCAAACTTGGAGATCCGGACAAGACAGAGGAGGCCATGCGCACACACATTAGGAGTTCGGTGGCTGGCGTTGTTGCGCGTGCCGAGATGGTGCGCCTCGAGGGTACGACGGAACCGGCCAGCTTCTTCGGGTGACCTGATCTCGAGGCTAGCAGTTCTCCGATTAAGGCCCTGACGCCAGAGAAAACGCGACAATCAGAATGAGAGAAATCGGGACAACATGGTTTCCCGCGAGTTCATATCATTCACCGTGCCACAGTCTCAGGGAGGACGGATATGTGCGATGGTGGACGTTATGGGTCAGGGTTCGAGTTGGCTAATCGCAGAGAGCGGCGTGGCCCCTGTGGATCGGACTATCATCCGGTTGATGTCGACGCCGCCCGTTTTGTCGAGGGCCGCCTCGGCCAGGACGACGAGATGGTCAGTCCTTGTCAATCCGGTCGCAACTGCAAGCGCTGCCAAGTTTCAATGGAGAAGATCACAGGCATTCTCGACGCGAGCGGCGTCCGCGACTCCTAGCTGTACAGAACTTAGAGTTTTCGTCGCTGGTTATAATGCCCGGTTGGCCCCACATTGAACCGCTGTCGATATTCGCGCGGGGTCTGCCCCTTTAGAGTCTTGAACTGCCTTCCGAAGTTGGCAAGTGAGCGGTAACCGACGGCCTCGGCTATCGATGCAATAGGCCGATCTCCAGCAATCAGCTCGCCGCAGGCCTCCCCGATGCGGAGCCGCATGACGTACTCGCTCAGGGTCAGACGTGTGTGCCGCATAAACATGCGATGGAACGCGGAAGTGCTCAGCGCGGCAACCTCCTTCAGATCAGAGACCCTGATCTCACCACGGTAATTATTATGGACGTGCTCGAGCACTCGGTCGATTCTCGAGCCAGGTGCTTCGGTAGCCAAAGAGGTCTTGTTCGGCGCGCTGAGCGGGACCGCCCCGTCGTCCGTGGCAAGCGATAGAAGAATGGCCATAAGATCCAGAAGACGATCGGTAGGTTCCTTGTCGAAAATTGCCTCGATCGACGGGCGCACCTGGTCGGCCGCTCGCGGCGAAAATTGCAGGCCGCGAGAGGATCGGTCCAGCATTGCGTTGATGGGCTTCAGTTCTGTCAAGAGCTCCGTCAGCCCCCGCGCCCATTCGGGTCGAAACCAGATCACCATAACGTTGTGAGGCTGATCCTCATCGATCTTGCTCGACGATGACCAAGTATGTGGGAGGTGTGGTCCAAGCAGGACCAGGTCTCCGTCGTCATACGTCCCGACATGGTCCCCGATGAAACGATGACCGCGCGAATTAGTCGTAAGTGTGAGTTCGAACTCCGGGTGGTGATGCCACTCAAATGGAACGTTGCAATGCCTGAGCGCCCGGACCATCGACCATGAAGAATCGTCAGCGACAACCACCTTTTCCAGAAACGGCTTCATGAAGTGTCCACCCCACACACGCTCCGGCGCAACCTCCCCGCCCCGGATCCTCGATTAGTTTAGCGCTAGAAACACTCTTGGGGATAGAGGTATCGCTGGAGTTTAAGACAGAGCTTGAGAAGCAGCGACTGTGTTGTCTTAAAGGGAGAAGTGCCGTTAGGCTGGGAGGGTTCACCGGTCGATGCTCTAATGTACCCGATGTGACGCCCAAAGCCGGATAGACGCGACAATAGTATCATTATTCAACACAGCGCGACAACATCACGGCCCAGGCCTCGGATATCGTTCTCGAATGTCAGTCGGAGACTGGCAACCACGGAGGAGAAACGATGACCCATGCTACCGACATCAACAAGGACGACCATCCGACATCGAGTCGCGCGACAACGCCGCTCTCGCAAATCAAGAAGAAGCTGCCCCTTCGGGTCCTATCGCAGGCCGATTTCGATCACTGGCAGAAGAGCGGCTACGTAATTGTCCGCAATGCCGTCCCCAAGGAGAGCGTCGAGCGCCTCAAGGCGATGCTCTGGGAGTTCGAGGAGAAGGACCCAAACGACCCGTCCACGTGGGATGTCGCTTCGCGCAATGCCGTTCCTGAGGGCGCGGTCCCAAATACAGGCATGGTAGAAGTTTATCACCACCAGCTTCTCTGGAATAACCGGATGGAGCAGCGTATCTATGACGCGTTCGTCGACATTTGGGACATGGAAGACCTATGGGTGTCCATCGACCGCGCGAACCTGAACACGCCGAACAGGGGCAAACGCGCCTCCCCAGGCTTCATCCACTGGGACGCCGACACCTCGCTCAATCCTCTCCCGATCTCGGTTCAGGGAGTTCTCTCGCTCGTCCACCAGGACGGCGGCGATATCGGCGGCTTCCAGTGCGTGCCATATTTGTTCGAACATTTCGACGAATGGGTGAAGGCCCAACCTGCTGATCGTGACCCTCATCGTCCCGACATGAAGGGCATCGAGGACAAGGCGGTCAAGCTGGAACTCTTTCCCGGCGACCTGATGATCTTCAACTCCCTGCTCGCCCACGGGGTCGCGCCCAACACCTCGGAAAACAAGGCACGCATGGCGCAGTATATCTCTATGTTCCCTGCAGACGAGCACGATCTGGTAGAGCGTGAAGCCCGCATCCGCTCGTGGAGGGAACGTGCTCCGATCGCGCGCGCTGGCTTCGTCGGCGATCCGCGCGGCTTGGAAAGGCTGCATGGCAAGACCGCGGAGCTCACGCCGCTCGGCGAGAAGCTGCTAGGTGTGAAGAGCTGGAATGCCTAATCCATTGCACTGGCTAGCTTGTGAGTGAAGACCAACGTGGGGCTCCCGGTAGTGGGAGCCCTTTTTCGTGGCCGAGAAGTCCACGCTTGCTTTAATTTGTCTCAGAGAAAAACTATCTTATCCGTCACGCTGGACTCTGATAGCATCTTAGCAAATCGAGCATTCAACGATGCGCATTGCTCGATGATTGAAAGGACTGAAATCGACTTATGACGACGACGCGCCTCCTTCGCCATGTCAATTCTCAAAAGTGCCTTCGCCTGCTTCGCGACAAGGGTCCGCAATCAAAGGCCGACTTAGCTAGGGAGCTTGGCGTCACCAAGACGACAGTCGGCTATGCCGTGGGCGAATTAATGGATGCTGGATTGGTGACCGAAGTCGGTGTCGAGCAGGGCGGAGTCTATAGAGGCCGTCCCGGCAACTTCCTTGCTCTTAATTCTAACGGTGCATTCTTCGTCGGCGTCGAGGTCACGACAGAGCACCTTCTTGTGGTCCTGTGCGACTTTTCGCTCGCGATCGTAAAACGCGTCAACGTACCCACCAAAATCTCGGAAACACCCGCCGAAGACGTCGTGGAAAGAGTAAAATCCATCGTTAGTGCCATGATTCGAGAAAGCCGCCTATCCGTTTCGGATGTTTACGGTCTCGGCATGTCGGTTTCGGGTATCGTTACACCCGCAGGCAGGGTTTTTATCCCTCCCGTTCGTTTGTGGAACGCGATTGATCTAACGCTGATGCTGAGCGCCGCGATGCCAAGTGGTTGGGTAATCAAGTGCTGTAACGATGCGGCCGCGACTGCGTTCCTTATTTCGGAACGATTGCCAGAGCGGGAGAAAGAGAGCCTCCTTGTTCTGGTGCTAGCAAACGGTATTGGCAGCGCGGTCGTCCGAAACGGAATCGTAGACCGGGGTGCACACGGGGTTGCCGGCGAAATCGGCCTCATGCGTTTGTCGGATGAGCTCTCACATAGCGGCAAGACGTTTCAGGACGGCGCGGGCTTTGCACACTTTGCCAAGTTCCTGGGAACAACTCAGGACCCAGAGGATGCCCTCGACGCCTTGGCTGCGATCACGGAACCCGATGCGGAGTTACTCGAAGCCCTATCCGTATGGTCGGACAGGCTCGCAGCGGCGCTCCTTAATGCGATCTATCTTCTCGATCCCGCCGTGATCGTTGTGTCGGGGCCGCTGTCGGTACTCTATCCCAGAGTGGCCGACAAAGTGGTCAAACAGTTGCAAGCAAAGTTCGTTCCTGGATTGTCGGTGCCGCCGATCGTGGTCGACGGTCCCGGACAACGTCTGCCCGCGGTCGGAGCGGCGGCCCTCATTCGCGAGGATTTGTTTCTTCTTCCCGCGTTTAGCTCAGTCGCGGCGTGATTACCGTCCTCGACTTACAGCAAACCGTGCGAGGTCCTCAAGCGCGGATTTTGCAATCTGCGATCCGGTAACACTCCAGGCTTCCAGGAAACCGTGAATGGCTCGTGGATAGATTTTCAGCTCCACGGAGACCCCGGCATAGCCGAGCTGCCGCGCCATCTCGATATTCTCGTCATACAAGTTGTCGTGGCTGGCGACGGACAGGAACGTGGGTGGAAGATCCCTCAAGTCAGCCTTGATCGGGCTCATAAGCGGGTTTGCGGGGTCGCCATCGTCACCGAGATAGAATGCGTGAGAGGCGCGAACGCCAGCTGTGGTCATCGGCAATTCGCCGCCGCCGTAACGCGCGGCCGACTCCCTTTCGTTTTCAAGATCGAATCCGCCATAAATGAGTGCTAGCCCTGCAGGTTTGATTTTGTGCCGATCGCGTAGGACAATTGCCACGCCCATCGCCAAGTTCGCTCCAGCCGAATCTCCCATTAGGACGATCGGAATGTTTGGCTCGCTGCCCATCACGTTTCGGGTAAAGTTCACGCAAGCTTGAAGGTTGGCTGGGAAGCGAACCTCCGGGACTAACGGGTATTCCAGACCGATAACGGTCACCGGACCATCGGCGGCAACCTGCCGCATGATCGGATCGTACACATCGATATCGAGATGGCTCCACGCCCCGCCATGAAAATAGATTACTGTAGGCGTGGCCGCGGCCGAATCGGGCCGATAAGTGCGATACCGCATTCCCTCGAACGTCCCCTCTTGGACATTCTCGATCCATGGAATCGCACGGTCCGCGTCATCGCGAAGCCGCCGCGTTGCCACCCGCACATCTTCAATCGCGTCGGATGCCATCAGATCGTCCGCCTTCCATAAATAGCGGGAGAAAGCCTGCATATCGGGCGATAGTTCGTCATACACACTCATTGTCATCTCCTCCGAAACTAACGATTTGACACAAGTCTTAGACTAAGACTATATGCTGGTTATGGAGGATACAAGACGCTGGCGTATGAGAGGAGTAATTTAGTACGAGTCTAAGACCAAGATTACTTGGGCGCTACGACGTTCTGACAACCGCGTCCAAACAGAAAACTCAGCGAGAAGGAGGAGAAACTTGCAGAGTGTTCTTGAACTAGTAAACGTGTCGAAGAGTTTCGGCGCGATACAAGCGCTTACCGATGTGTCGTTCTCGATCAAACCTGCGGAAATCGTTGGCTTGATGGGCGACAACGGTGCGGGCAAATCGACGCTGATCAGGGTCATCGCGGGCAACCACACACCCAGCTCCGGCAGCTATAAACTCAACGGGACCGACGTCCATTTCACAAAGCCAGCTGACGCGAGAGCAAGCGGTGTCGAGGTTGTTTATCAGGACTTGGCACTTTGCGACAACCTTTCGGCATCTGCAAACGTCTTTCTCGGCCGCGAGATCATGAGGAAGATCGGTCCCTTCAAATTCCTTGATCATGGTGCAATGCGCCGACAGGCGATGGAAATTTTCCGCGAACTCAAGACTGAAACGCGCGTCCGCGATCTCGTGGCGCGCATGTCCGGCGGTCAACGCCAGGCGGTCGCAATCGCCCGCACTCGCCTCGCTCAGTCGAAGATCGTTCTCATGGACGAACCGACCGCGGCAATTTCCGTTCGTCAGGTCGCTGAGGTCCTGGCGCTGATTAAACGCCTTAGAGACCAGGGCACGGCGATCGTCCTCGTATCGCACCGGATGCCCGACGTCTTTGAGGTCTGCGATCGCGTCATCGTGATACGCCGCGGCCAAAAGGTAGCAGACAAGGCAATTGCCAGCACCTCGCCCCAGGAAATCACCGCGCTGATCACCGGCGCTCAGGCCAGTGCCTGACCAAATTGCTAGAGCGAACATGACCGATCAAAACAATCCGACCATGGGGTCGTCAAATCTTGCAGGTTCGAACGCAGCCGATCTGGATGCGGTTCTCGACAAGCGCGAACGCAGTCTCACGCGGACATTCCTACACAGCCAGGAATTCTGGATACTGCTTGTCGTCGTCTTGCTGTGTATCGTCGTCGGTGCCGTCGCACCTAAGTTCCTGTCCGTCGCAAACCTATCCAATATCCTGCAGAATTTTGCGTTCGTTGCGCTGATGGCGATCGGAATGACACCCGTGATCATGACAGGGGGCATCGACATCTCGTCAGGTTCGAACCTTGGCTTTTGCGCGATCTCGCTGGCAATTATGTTGAACGGCGGCATGCCATTCTTCCCGGCCATTGTCTTGACTATTGTGGTGGGCGGTTTTGCTGGGGCCATCAACGGCTTTCTTGTCACCTATATGAAGATGCCGCCTTTCATCGTCACCTTGGGGATGATGAGTGTCTTGAGATCGATCACGCTCGTGATCTCCCGCAACCAGGTGTTCTACGATTTCGGTCCGGGTGGCGACTTGTTGTTCGCAGTTGGCGGTGGCACGGTCCTCGGCA
The DNA here is from genome assembly GCF_027109195.1 of Rhizobium sp. AG207R. Lineage (NCBI taxonomy): Bacteria > Pseudomonadati > Pseudomonadota > Alphaproteobacteria > Hyphomicrobiales > Rhizobiaceae > Rhizobium > Rhizobium sp. AG207R. The sequence continues at coordinate 58,520 of NZ_JAEPVT010000001.1, read as the reverse complement.
TTCCCACGGTGTTGATCGCGGTGGTCGTTGCCGCAATCGCCATGCAGTTCGCGCTGACGATGACCCGGTGGGGCCGCTACGTGAAGGCGATCGGCGGCAATCAATCCGCTGCCGAGCTGACGGGGCTGCCTGTCTATGCGATCAAGCTCTCCGTCTATATCCTGATGGGCGTCATCACGGCGCTGACTTCGGTGTTCCTGCTTGGTTGGCTCGGCGCAGCGACAAACGTCCTCGGTACCGGACAAGAGCTCCAGGTCATTGCAGGTTCCGTCATCGGTGGCGCAAACCTGATGGGTGGATACGGCAGTGCGCCAGGAGCCGTCGTTGGCTCGCTCTTGATCGAGGTCACCCGCAACTCCCTCCTTTTGGCCGGGGTCGACCCCTTTTGGCAGGGAACCTTTGTCGGGGCATTCATCATCTTCGCCGTCTGGCTGGAGCGACTGCGCATGTCGCGTCAGTAGGCCACCGGCGCGCACGGTGACCATCGGAGAGATTGCGCAAAACCAAACCACACTGAGATCGTCGAGGAGGACATCAACGTGATTTCGAAATACAAGACAAAGCACGCATTGGCAGCAGTGGCGGTACTGGGAGGCGTGGCCGCGGTGCTACCGGTGGGTGCGTCAGCCGCGGAGACCTACGCGCTTATCCCCAAAGGCCTGATCGATCCGTTTGGCGCGAAAATGAAGGACGGCTGCGAGGCCGCCGCCAAAGAGATCGGGGTCACCTGCCTGTTCGTCGGCCCGACGGGCAACGACGAAGGGGCCCAAATCCAGACGCTGAACGACATGGTGACGCGCGGACTCGACGGGATCGCCATCGCGCCAAAGAATCCGAAGTCCGTGGCTCGCTTCATTAAGAAGGCCAAGGACTCTGACATCCCTGTAATCACGTTCGACAGCGATCTGCCTGAAGAAAATCAGGGTCTACGCACCTCGTTCGTCGGCACCGACAATTACAATTTCGGTGTTACCTTGGCAAAGAAGGTCATTGAAATGAAGCCCAAGGGTGGCACCGTCTGCATCCAATCTGGAACACCTGGATCGATCAACCTCGATACGCGCGTTCAAGGTGTGCGCGATACCTTGGCGGGCTCGGTCCGATCCAAGCCGATCGCCAAGCTTGATGGCCAAAATGGCTGGACCGAGCCGTCGGGATGCCCCCTTTACAACGACGACGACATTACCATGGCCGCCCAGCAGCTAAACGATCTCGTCATTGCTCATCCCGATCTCGACGCGCTGATTGCCGTCGGCGGCTGGGCACAATATGCGCCTGACGCCTACAAGCGGGCGATGAATCGAGTTAAGCAGCGGATCGACTCCCGCGAGTTGGTCATTTCGTTCGGCGATGCCGAGCCGCCGCAGATGCCGTTGCTGAAAGCTGGCCTGAGCAGCGTCAATGTCGGTCAGAACCCCTACCAGATCGGCTACAAGGCGCTGATGGCGCTCCATGACATCAAGGCCGGCAAAACTGTTCCGCCGTCGATCGACACGGGCTTCGTGACCTGCACGCCAGAGCAGGCCGATACCTGCGGCAAGTAATACCTCCCTGCCCCGCGCAAAGCAGCGGCTCGCCTTAAATCACGGCCAGCTGGCCGTGATTTCCGAACCCGAAGTCTTTCAAAAGCATTGGATGCGACCATGGCGACACTCGGCCTACTTTCCCCAGAATTTCCGTCCTCTACCTTGGAGGCTAACCTGAACGCAATGGCAGCGGCTGGCGCAACTGGAGTGCAGCTCGATCTCGTGAACGCGGTCGGCGACACGTTTCCGGAGAACCTAACCGACACTCAAATCGCCGCCATCAAAGACGGCTTTGCCGCCAATCGGCTCGTGCTTTCGGCCCTATCCGGCACCTATAACATGATTGATCCCGATCCGGTGAAACGGGCCAAAGGCGCCCAAGCTCTCGATCGGCTGATTGCACTCGCTCCCAAACTCGGCACGCGCGTCGTCACGCTTTGCACGGGATCGCGGGACCCAGACGATATGTGGAGAAGGCATGAGGCCAGCGACAGTCCCGAAGCGTGGCAGGACCTTCTCGTCACCACCCGGCAAGCCGTTAGGACTGCTGAAGACCACGGCATTTTCCTTGGCGTAGAAACGGAGGTTGGAAATTCAATCAACACCGTTCGCAAGGCTCGCCGCCTGCTCGATGAGGTCGGTTCGCCCAGTCTCAAGATCATCATGGACGGAGCGAATATTTTCCAGAAGGGCGAATTGCCACGCATGCGCGAAAAGCTTGACGAAGCCTTTGAGCTTCTCGGCGCGGATATCGTCCTCGCGCATGCCAAGGACTTGGACCGCGATGGCGAAGCCGGACATGTTCCTGCGGGGTTGGGGAGGCTGGATTACCCTTACTATCTGAAGAAGATGCAGGAGAGCGGCTACCAGGGTTCGATCATTCTGCACGCCCTCAAACCTGAGCAAGCGGTCGATCGACTGGCATTCGTCAGCAATGCCGCGCCCCCGGGTTATCTGAAGTCACGATAACACCTAAGCCTTATCTAAATCGCATTCAATTTCGTTTTCAATGAGGAACCCCAATGAGAGTTGGTATCATCGGCTGCGGCAACATTTCCGACATTTACGCCGCTAACAGCAGACTCTTCCGCGACATTGACATCGTCGCTTGTGCTGACCTCTTACCGGAGGCGTCCAACCGTATCGCCAGGAAGTTCGGCATCGAAGAAAGGTCCGTCGACAAGCTCCTAGCCTCCGACGACATCGATATCATTCTCAACCTGTCCATCCCCAGTGCTCACGCAGCGGTCAGCCGCGCGGTGCTCGATGCGGGCAAGCATGTCTATGTTGAAAAGCCGCTCGCGACCTCCCTCGAAGACGGGATCGACCTGGTTCGACGCGCGTCGGAGAAGGGGCTGCGCATCGGCTGTGCTCCAGACACCATTCTCGGTGCGGGACAGCAGACTGCCCGCAAAGCAATTGACGAAGGCTCGGCAGGGAAAATCCTAACTGGTGTCGCCGCGATCATGTCCAAGGGAATGGAGCACTGGCACCCGAACCCAGCGTTTTTCTACCAGGCTGGCGGTGGGCCGGTCCTGGATATCGGTCCATATTACATTTCGTCGCTGTGTAACTTGCTTGGTCCAGTTGCCTCGGTCTATGCGACCGGTCAGATCAGTCCGGCCGAACGCCGCTACGGTGCAGAAGGTCCCAACAAGGGCAAGACGTTCAAGGTCGAGACGTTCACGACCATCAACGCTATTCTGAAATTCGAGAGTGGCGCGACAATCACGTTGATCGCCAGTTGGGATATCTGGCGTAACGGAATGCGCCCGATCGAATTGCATGGAACTGAGGCATCCCTTCGTGTTCCCGATCCCGACACGTTCGGCGGTGATGTCGAGCTCTCCGACACCACCTTGCCCCTCAACTCCCACGATGCCGATGCGCTCGCCGCGGCTGGGCAGCGACCGGACTGGAATCCGATTGACACGACCTCGCTTCCATTCGGTGCGATCAACTATCCGTTCGGCCACCCCACGATCGCCAACTACCGCTCTCTGGGATTGGCGGAGATGGCCAACGCCATAGCGAACGATCGACCGCACCGTTGCTCGGGCGAGTTCTCGCTCCACACACTCGCTGTGATGCTGGGCATTCTTCAGTCGGCCGACCTCGAACGCGAGGTCCAGATTTCCCATCGGGCTGAACGACCTGAGGCCCTTACTCCGCTGCAAGCGTCCAACCTACGACGCCAGGACTTTTAGTCGAGCCTAACTGGTTAGTCCAAACGAACACGAGCATCGTCATGGCTGTTTTTATTGGTATTGACGTTGGTACCGGAAGCGCGCGTGCTGGCCTCGTCACGGACACCGGGGTGCTGCTCGCATCGCGCAATACCCAATCCAGACCTGGCGGATCGGCAGCGATATCGTGGAGCAGAGCTCTGATGATATCTGGTCAGCGGTTGTCCAAGCTATCCGTCACGTCATGGCGGGGGCCCAGACCGACCCTAACGACATCGCTGGATTGAGCTTCGACGCGACGTGTTCGCTTGTGGCTATTGATGCCGAGGGTTCTCCGATATCCGTAAGTCCAACCGGAGATGATAGCCGGAATGTCATCGTTTGGATGGATCATCGAGCAATCGAGCAAGCCGAGCGCATCAACCAGACAAGACACCGTGTGCTGTCGTACATAGGCGGCATCATATCGCCAAAAATGCAAACTCCGAAGTTGCTATGGATGAAGGAAAAGCTGCCCGAGACATACCGACGTGCGGGCCACTTCGTCGATCTGACCGACTGGTTGACGTTTCGAGCAACGGGATCGACCGATCGGTCACTCTGTACTGTCACCTGCAAGTGGACCTATCTGGCGCACGAGAAACGATGGGATTCCGACTACTTCAGAAAAATCGGACTGGAAGAGCTCGTCACCGATGGCTTTGAACGCATTGGTAAGACCGCTGTCGCGCCAGGAACCTCCGTCGGATCTGGTCTGACGGAGGAAGCTGCCGCAAATCTTGGTCTCCGACCATCCACGCCAGTCGGTGCGGGGGCAATCGATGCGCATGCTGGAGGCATCGGCTCACTCGGTGTCGGGGCAGCCTATGGCAGTCAGATGGCGTACGTCTTCGGGACATCGGCATGTGCTATGGCGAGCACGACGAAGGAACTGGCGGTACCGGGAGTTTGGGGACCGTATTACGGTGCGATGCTCCCCGAACTATGGCTGCTCGAGGGTGGCCAGTCGGCGGCAGGCGCTGCAATTGATTACCTTGTTCATTGCCATCCTCATTTTCCAGTGGCGCAGAAAATGGCGCAACTCGAAGCGTTGCCGCTATTGGGTTACCTGGAACAGGAGTGCGAGAAGCGTTTTGCCGATGTGGACGGGTTTCCGACGGACATTCACGTTGTACCCGAATTCCTGGGCAACCGCGCCCCGCATGCTGACCCACACGCACGAGCGACCATATCGGGCCTAACACTCGCCGACAGCATGGATAGCCTATGCGAGCTGTATCTCGCGGGCATTGCCGGCGTTGCCTATGGCGCACGCCAGATAGTTGATGCAATGAACGCACAAGGGGTCGGAATTTCACAAATCGTGGTAAGCGGCGGCGCCGCGCGGAGCAACCTGGTCAGGCAAATTCTTGCCGACGCGACCGGCATCGATGTCGCCATTCCAACGTGCCCGGAGCCAGTTCTCCTCGGAGCAGCCATCCTGGGGGCGGCAGCGTCGAACAAGTTTGACGGAATTTCGAGCGCAATGCAGGCGATGACGAGGATGGCGGAGATCAGGAAACCCGGTCGAGGACTTCTTCGCCGAGTTCATGACGCCCGGTACGAAGTATTTCTAGCCTTGCAGGACGCAGACCGAAAGGCAAGGCAAACGATGGCTATGGCAAAACCAAATATACACTTCGAAGCGACCCGATGAGTGAGCCGAGCGCAAACGATCTGGCGATGAGACGAAGCCACATCCGGGTCGTCGGCCCACTGACACGCTCTCCGATTTTGTCACTCAGAACACAATTCACGAAGATGAACCCAATTGAGGTCCTCCCTCTTCCACATGCCTATGCCCATTTGTGGAATTGTAGCGCGCTTGTCCATCTGGTGGCACTCGCAATTTGCTGAGTAGTTGGTGATCGAACCTGCGTGCAATGAAGCTGCGCTTTCGATCAGGTGATCGCGCCCACCTGCCAGGGGACGAATTCGTTATCGCCGTAGTCGTAGACTTCACTTACCGTCTTCTGGCCAGAGGCCACGGCGAGAATATGCTCAAAGAGTTTCTCGCCGGCGGCCTCGATCGTCTCTGTTCCTGTAGCGATACCGCCAGTATCGATATCCATGTCCTCGCGCATGTGCTCGTACATTTCCGTGTTGGTGGCAATCTTGATTGTCGGTGCAGGCTTCCATCCAGACACGGAGCCGCGGCCCGTTGTAAAACAGACAACGTTGCATCCCCCAGCAACCTGCCCTGTCACGGCGACCGGATCATAGCCAGGCGTGTCCATGAACACGAACCCCGTTTCTTCGATGATCTCCGCGTACTCATAGACGGCCTTGAGCGGCATTGAACCGCCCTTCGCAACCGCGCCAAGCGATTTTTCGAGGATGGTCGTCAAGCCCCCCTGTTTGTTTCCATAGCTCGGATTGTTGTTAAGCTCTGCACCGTTTCGAGCGGTGTACTCGCGCCACCAATCTATGCGGTCTATCAGCTTCTGGGCGATTTCCGGCCGGACGGCGCGACGGGTGAGCAGGTGTTCAGCACCATAGATTTCCGGCGTCTCGGCCAGACAGGTGGTGCCACCATGTCGGACGACCAGATCCGAAGCATGCCCCAGCGCCGGGTTTGCGGTGATACCCGAATAGCCATCCGATCCACCGCATTCGAGCGCCACCTTGAGTTTCGACAGCGGCTGTTGAGTACGGACCGCTTGGTTCACCCCAGGGAGCATTTCGCGGATCATCTCGCATGCCGCGTCGATAGTTTTTCGGGTTCCACCCATCTGCTGGATGCTGAGGGTCCGGAAGCGGTCCCCCTCCTCCAACTTGTAATGTTCGAGTATGGGCTGGATTTGATTGGTCTCGCAGCCGAGGCCGATCATCAGTATGCCGCCGAAGTTGGGGTGACGGGCATATCCCTGGATAACTCTCGTCAGATACCGATAGCCCTCGGACTTGTTGCTGATGGCACAGCCGAGACCGTGGGTCAGAGCAACGACTCCATCTACGCTATCGTACCCATCGAGACCTCCCATCCGATTGAAATGGTCCGCGATATAGCGCGAAACGGTCGCCGAACAATTCACCGTCGTCAGCACACCGATGTAATTACGAGTGCCTACACCCCCGGCTCCCCGATCATATCCCACAAATGTCCTGCGGTCAGACGGAGCAACCATTCCCAACTCCTCCGTCTCGGTCGAGAATTGATGGGCGGCATGCGCATCGGCCATTGCCAGGTTATGGAGATGCACATGCTCCCCAGGCTGGATCGTTTGGGTCGCGACGCCGATTACCTGTCCAAATTTCCGAAGCTCTGTCCCGATAGCAAGTTCGCGCAGGGCGACTTTATGTCCACGTGGCACAAGCTGTTTCGCGATGACGCCGGAAACACCTGTTGTTTCCCCCACGCCTATTCTTCGACGCGCCACTGCCACGTCATCGGCGGGATTGAGCAGGATCGCGGCAGCATTCGAATCTGTAGACATCGGGAAGCTTTCTGTATATTGCGTGCAAACAACAGAAAGCTTTGAGCGACGCTAATGTCAAGAGGCTTTCGGCTCGGCGAGGTTGCTTTGGGCCTAGAGCGATCACCTCAATCCCAACGTTATCCAGGAGGAATTATGGGTTCGAACAATGTGCTAACGTCTGCGAACTTGCTGCCGGAAGACCCCGCGTCTGCGATTCTGGTCGGCCGAATTTGGTCGGAAAAGGCTGGTGGCCCCTGTCCGGTGCTGGTTCGGGACAGACGCCTACTGGATTTGACGGAATTGGCGGTCACCGTTTCGGGATTGTTCGAAATCGACGGGATCGCAAAGCAACTGGCGTCTGTTTCCGATCTTCCCGATCTCGGCTCTTTGGATGATATTCTCGCTGGAAACGGCGGTCGATTGCTTGCTCCAATCGACCTGCAGGCTGTAAAGGCCGCTGGCGTCACTTTCGCCGACAGCATGCTTGAACGCGTGATCGAAGAGCAGGCCAAAGGTGATAGCGGCCGTGCGCAGGAGGTCCGTGACCGTCTTGCTCCTGTCATCGGGGACAGCCTGCGGGGTGTGGTCGCAGGTTCCCAGAAGGCGCGGCAGGTCAAAGAACTGCTTCAGAACATGGGCTTGTGGTCACAGTACCTTGAGGTTGGCATCGGCCCAGACGCGGAGATCTTCACGAAGGCTCAACCCATGTCTTCGGTTGGATGTGGCGACGATGTCGGCATCCATCCGATCTCGGAATGGAATAACCCCGAGCCAGAGGTGGTCCTGATCGTGCGTTCAGACGGGCAAATCCTGGGGGCAACGCTCGGCAATGACGTGAACCTGCGCGACGTGGAAGGCCGATCCGCGCTGCTCCTCGGCAAGGCGAAGGATAACAATGCCTCGTGTGCCGTGGGGCCGTTCATACGACTGTTCCATGACACCTTTACACTTGAGGAATTACGCACGATCCGAGTGATGCTCCGTGTAACAGGCGACGATGGATTCGAGATGACTGGTGAAAGCGCCATGGAGGGCATAAGCCGCAAGCCGGAGGATTTAGTCTCCCAACTCCGCAATCGAAATCACCAGTACCCGGATGGTGTCGTTCTCTTCCTCGGAACGATGTTTGCCCCCGTTAAAGACCGCCGAGGTGCCGGTCAGGGCTTCACGCATGAGATTGGCGATATCGTCGAAATTGGGACCCCGCTGCTCGGCCATCTGACTAATCGGGTCAGCCGCACCGACAAGTGCCCGGAGTGGACCTTTGGGACACGGGCATTACTTCGCAACCTTGCAGACCGTGGACTCGCCTCGCGAGTCTGATTGGCCGCAAACTTTATCAATATGGGCTCGCGAAATTCTGTCGCGAGCCAACAAATGGATCCTTTCGCCGTACTCTATGTTTCCGCACAACTCAGTCCGGACCGAATTCGCGGATATCCGCTGGCCTTTCTCGGCAATTACCATGGCATATCGATGAGTGATGGCTCCCGGCGCTCGCTCGGGGGCGCTACCCATGTAGGATGTATAGCCCATTCCAGGCGACGTTTTGTCAACGCCCTCAAGAATTGGCTCGATCTTGCCGGACAGCAAGCTCGGCGACGCCGTGTCCCATACTCTCAGCCAGTGGGACTATCTGACGCGCTATACCGAAAGCGGCACCTTTCTCAGGAAGAAAGAACCACCCCACAGCGTTGCCCGGTCCTCACATTGTCCGATAACAGGGCCCACGGGCAATGATCGGTTCTATCGCTGCTATGATCTCGTCGTAGTCAGGTTCGATATGAAGCGCCTGAAAGCCGGGATATCCAAGCTTGGCCATAACGCTGCTGCTGGCAAAGTATGCCCCGGCAACGAATCTACCGAGTAGCGCGCGATCCTCGGGGGTGAGGGCGCGCACCAAGGCAAGCGGATCGGCGGGGCGCTCGGAGGGAAAATGCGCCGCTATAGAAAGAACGGCAGGCGCCAGATCCGATCGGGTCTTCAACACCATCGGCAACAACTTCTCCTGAACACCGACTTCACGGGCGGAAGGAAAACCCAACGCCGGATCACCGGGGATCATGGCATCGCAGAGCCAGTCGAACTGCCGCCGGACGTCATCATAAGTCAAAGGCATGGCATCACTCCCCTCAGAATTTCTGATTACGACGGCCATTCACAATGGCTTCGGCATTGCGCAGGGCCAGGGCAGCCACCGTGGCCGTTGGATTGACGGCGGCCGATGTCGGCATGACGCTACCGTCAATCACGAACAGGTTTGGCACGTCGTGAGAACGCCCAAAGCTATCGACCACGGAGGTCTCGGGGTCGTCGCCCATGCGCACGGTGCCTAGGATATGCCAACCGGTTTCGCGCAAAGGCGGCGCGGCCATCGTCTCGTAAGCGCCGGCCTCGCGCATCGAAGTGATTGCCTGTTCCTGCATGAACTTCTGCAGCTTGTACATGCCATCGTCGTAACGGTAGGTCACCTTTGGCGCAGGAATTCCATCAGCATCTTTCAATTCGGGATCGAGCGTCACCCGGTTGTGCTCGAACGGTAGATCCTCGGCAATAATGTCCCAGATGGCCGAGCGGCCGAAGCGTTTGTAAACAGTCCTATGAAACTCGATCCCCCACTCGGTTTCTGCCCCCCAGGGGTGAGCGTTGATAGCTCCGAGGGGAGAGCCTGTCGGCATAAGCATGAGTTTCGCGCCACGCATGAAACCCCGATGGGGACCTGTCTCGGCAAATTCCAGTGAGTAGGCCCGCTGAGCGGCTGTTCCTTGCCAGCTGTCCATTACCTCGTCGAACAGTCCTGTCACCGTGGTGAAGGGATGGAGCATGAGGTTGCGGCCAACAAGATCCGAGCTGTTGGCCAAGCCGGAGGGAAATCTCGACATGGCCGAATTGAGAAGGATGCGCGGCGTGCCGATGCCGTTGGCGCAAATGACCACGATCTTGCTCTTCTGCATGCGGATCTTGCCTGTATCGCGGTCGACATATGTTACGCCGGTGGCAAGCCCCCTTGCATCGGTCTCAACCCGGATGACGCGCGCACGCTGCACCAGCTTGACACCTAGCTTGACATTCGTCGGCCAATGCGTTCGGTCGACCGAGGCCTTTGCACCGTCGAAACACGCAGGCGCCGAGCAGGCGCCGCGGCGTACACAAGGTTGTAGACTAGCGTGCTTGACCGTCGCAATCGCGTTAGTGCCCGGCCAAATGTGCCACCCTAGACGCTCGTGCGCGTTAAACAGCCGCCGCTCAATAGCTCCCAATGGCAAGGGAGGCAACGGAGGGTCAAAATGCGGATAGGCAGGATCGCCTCCAACCCCCGATACAGCCATCTGCAACTCGACGCGCTCGTAGAAGGGAGCGAGGTCGTCATAGGTCAGCGGCCAGTCGGCTCCAACGCCGTCGAGCGTCTTGACCTTGAAGTTGCTTGGCTGAAAGCGGTTCCAAGCTCCGGCGTAGATGACGGTGCCACCGCCGACGCCGTTCCACATCAATGGGTTTATGTCCGAATCATCGACGTTGATCGGATAGTCGGATGGCATCTGCCGCCGGTTCGGGTTGAAGCCGAACCCCATGTCCTTTCGGAGTTCGAACCCGGGTTCATCGAACTTGATCGAGGTGTAGTCGGGATACTCGCCCTGCTCAAGACAGACCACCGACATTCCGGCCTTCGCAAGAGTCTGTGCCGTGATCGCGCCGCTCGGTCCTGCGCCAACGATCGTGACGTCACTTTCTTCCATGCCAGCAGCGTTCATCGCGGTTAATCCTTCTCAGAGAAAGCGTGGGCTGACGGTTGGCGACCCGCCCGCAATTGTGCCGAATCCAATCTCTTGGGCTCGATCGGTAACGAAATTGTCGCTCCAGCGATTGGAAAGTCTAGCGCGATCCTTCGATGGTCACTTGCTCGACGACATCTATCGAAACGCGGCAGTACCTCGATTTACAGCGCCAAGCGCTAAATGAAGGCCTGAATAAACCAGCGAATAAAGTTCATCATAAACCTTCGTCCATTCGGCATTTGGCAAGACTTCGAACGTCGATAATTTCACAGTAGATAGGGCATCCTGGAAGGTCGGCCAAAGCCCTGCTCCGATACCTCCAAGCAAAGCCGCTCCGACTGCCGTCATCTCAGGCTCTTCGCACACGACAAGTGAACGGCCGAGCACACTCGCTTTGATTTGGAGGAAAAGGGAATTGCGTATTCCTCCGCCAATCACACGCAGTTCGTCGGGCTTTCCGACACCGGGCAAGGAAAAGAGGGCGTCCGACACCATGCGCGCCTCCATGGCGACTCCCTCCAGAACCGCTCGAAACATTGTGCCGCGCCGCGTGGCATCCGTTAGCCCAACAAATGCGCCCGTTGCGTTGCTGTCTGGGTTAGGAGCCGTGCTGCCCGCTAGATTGGGCACGAATAGCACTCCTCCGCTTCCAGGAGGTTCCGCCATTGCCTCGCCAAGGAGGGCGTCACGCGAAACACCAGCGCCAATTGTGCGACACGCCCACTCGATTGCGCCACCACTGCGGTTCAGGCCGGACCCAATTAGATAGAAATTGTCATCGACGCATGCGCTGGTTTGCACGAAGCCGAGATATCTATGCTTCGTGGAAAGCGGCGGCGTCTTCGCCGTTACCAGAAGGGCTTCGGAGGTACCGAGGCTATCTAAGAACATCCCGGGTCGTCCTACACCTGTAGCGAACCCACCGCTGATGTGGTCTTGAGCTCCAACCGAGATAATAGGTGAACCCGCCAAGCCTATCTCAGTCTGAATTTGTGGCAACAATGGCCCTAAAGGAGTCCCGCTGGCGAGTATCGGCGGAAAAATATCATGATCGAAGTCAAACTCATTCAGTAATTCACCAGCCCAGCATCCTGTTTGGACATCTAGGCAAAGGGTTCGCGACGCCAACGAGGGGTCGATCGCGGCGACACCAGATAGCTTAAAGAGGATCCACGGTGAAATCGGCAAGACCCTTTTAACGTGCGCAAAGACATCTGGGTGCGTTCGCCGATGCCAAAGAAGTTTGCAAAGAGAGAGCGTGTGATCTGGTTGGTACCCTGTAATCTCGAACAGCCGATCGACCCCAATTCGGGCTGCGACCAACTCGCCGTCGATTTCCGTTCTGCGATCAAACCACGCCAGGGCTGGTGCGAGAGCTTCACCATCCGCTCCGACGAGCACGCAGGACTCTCCAATGCTCGCGCAGGAAATTCCCGCAACTCTTCCCCCTCTTGGAACGTGAGACGCTAGCTCCCTTAATGTCTCTAGGACACACGACCAGAGAGCGTCGGGATCGTATTCGGCGCTATGGTCGTCGATCCGGCGAGTTGGAGTGGTCCGACGGACGCACGCCAACGTGCGTCCGTCGGGTTCGAGGAGCAATGCGCGGGTGCTTTGCGTTCCGATATCCAGCCCGATGAGGAATCCGTGTTGCACAACGTCACGCCTGCACGCGTTGCTCAATGAGAAACCGTTCGACCTGGGCGAGGTTTTTCAAGCCAGCGCCAGCTCCAACTGCCTGGACTGACAGGGCGGCAACCGCTGAGGCGAACCGCAGCGTTTCGGCTAACGGAAGGTTTCTTACGAGGCAGTGAACCAAGCCGCCAACGAAGTTGTCGCCGGCTCCTGTAGTATCGACGACTGGAACGTCGAAAGCCGGACAAGAGACGTCCTCGCCATCCGCGAAACCGACTACCCCTCGAGAACCACGCTTTAGAATGACGTTCTTAACGCCTCGCTTCCGGAAATCGGCAGCAATCGTATGTGGATCGGTCGATCCGACGAATATCTGGGCCTCCAGCTCACTTGGGACGACATAGTCCAGATATTGCCACGCCTCCGCTATTCCATCCAGACCGTAGCCTTGCTGGTCCATCACCATGTCCGCGATCGTAATCGCGCCAACGGATTTTGCCTTTTTGAGCAGCGGCCCAAGCGCCTTGGTATCAAAGGGCTTGGAGGTGAATATGCTTCCGATAGAAAGTGCCTTAAGGCCGGGCCGGATAAGGTCGAGATTGACGTGTTCCGGCCCGTAGGCTCCAATTGATGCGTTCCGCTCCGACAGAAAGCTTCGTTCGCCAGACTTGTCGAGCAAGACGATGGATGTCGTCGTGGAGCGGTCGGTGTCAGCGTACAACCCTTCCGTCGAAATGCCGTAGTGGGAGCAGCGGTCCTTGATAAACTGGCCCTGGCTATCCTGCCCAATTAGCCCCATAAGGCCGACGTTGTTCCCAAGCTTGGCGATCGCGAAGGCCTCGTTTATCGCGTCGCCGCCTGTAGCCAAGGTCACGCTTGAAACGCGGCCCGTCTCGCCGGAACGAGGCATCGCCTCGAGCCCGTCAACGATAACGTCCACGACAATCATACCTGCGCACAGAATGTCCGGTGCGTTCATGTTATGCTCCTTACGGTCGTTCCCGACAGAGATCAGGAACGACCAATGATGAGATCAGGCGTCTTCAAACTTGATGACAGCTTTCACCATCGTCGACTTTTCGTTGATGCAGTCCTCGAAGGCCTGAGGAGCTTCGCTAAGTTTATAGTAGCGGGAGATGATGCTCTTCACATCGATCTTGCCTGAAGCAACGGCGTCGATCGTTGTCGGGTAGATGTTGCTGTAGCGGAAGTTCGACTTGATCGTCAGTTCTTTGTTGGTCATCAACTGGAAATCGATTTTGGTCTCCCCGGTTACATTGCCCACGATCATGATTGTCCCGCCCCGCTTGCACATTTTGATGGTCTGTGACGCGGCGACAGTGCTTCCGGCGGTTTCGAACACAAGATCGGGTCCAAGACCATCATGTAGGCGGATCACTTCAGCGATGGGATCATTCTCACGGGCGTTGACCACATTTCGCGCTCCGAGTTCCTTGGCCTTGTTCAGGCGGATATCAAAGAGATCGACCACGGTGATGTTCGAAAGGCCCATCGCGCGAAGGGCAAGCAATGTCACGAGACCGATGCAGCCACCGCCGAGGATGACGGCAGACTGGCCGATGCGTGCGCCGGCTTCACGGACTGCGGTCATGGCCACAGCGAGAGGCTCGATCAGAGCGCCTTCTTCGTAGGACATGTTATCCGGCAGCTTGAAGCAGAGATCGGCAGGATGGCAGACATACTCGCGCAGGATGCCTGGCTCGCGGGGAGCCGACGGGAAGACGACGTTCGGGCAAAGGTTATATCGTCCGCCTGAGCACCATTCGCAGGTGCGGCAGGGAATGCCGGGTTCGATCGCCACGCGGTCACCGACCTTGAGGCACTTGACGGCGCTACCAACCTTGATGACTTCGCCTGCACCCTCGTGGCCAAGGATGAACGGATAGACATCCGGAAATTCCGGCTCGCCGTGTTCGTAGAAGTGAACGTCGGAACCGCAAACGCCGCAATACTTCATCTTGATCAGGGCGTCGTGGATACCGACTTCCGGCATCTTGGCTTCGCCGAAAGTCATTTTGCGATTTTCGAGTACGTAGGCTGCGTGATTGATGATCATGGTATGTCCGTTCAGATGCCAGTGAGTTCAACAGAAAGATCGCGAAGCTTCTTGCGCGCGCCAGCGTCGTAGCACTGCACGTTGGCAGGCATATCGACGCCGCGGTTCAGGTAACGGCCAGTGACGCCGTCGAATTTAGGATTGAGAGCGAGATCAATCAGATGACCTGCGCCAACGTCGATACTCTCGACAACAGCGTGTTTCATCTGGCGGACCATGGTGGTGTCCATGAACGAACTCGGGTGCATGGTGTTGACGGTGACGCCCTTGTTCTTGAGTTCTTCCGCGAGATCGAGCGTGAACATGATCTCTGCTACCTTGCTGCGGCAGTATGCAGCTTCGCCCGAGTAATCACGCTCCAGCTGGACGTCGGCAAAATCTATGGCCTGCTGGCCGTCTGACGCCACGTTGACGATGCGCGATGGAGCCGCTGCTATCACACTGTCCTGCACGAGCCTAGTCAGCAGATAGACCGACAAGTAATTCACCGCAAACCTGCGCTCCAGACCATCATCGCTGAGCTCTCGCGGAGCATCTTCCGGACCTGTGCCGATGCCGGCGTTGTTGATGAAAAGATGAATTTTGGGAAACTTGGCTTTCAGCTCCGCGGCGAAACGCCGGATGTCGGCGAGAGATGCCAGGTTCGCAGCCATGAATTCTGCCGAACCGCCCGCCTTCTTGATCTTGTCGACGACTTCCACTCCGCGCTCCGCGCTGCGGCCGTGGATTACCACGTGATATCCGGCCTCAGCGAGGTGAGGTGCAACCACCCGCCCCATACCATCCGTCGCTCCTGTAATGACCGCGACCCTTTTGATGGACATAAACTAGCTCCCTATGAATGCGGCGAGGGGCACTCCTGTCCTTCGCCTTTGACTCGACCGGCTGTTAAATTCTTTCGCCTGACGAGGTGTCGAATACTGATACGAACGCCGGGTTGAAGGAAAGCTGTAGCGTCTGCCCTTCGAAGTATCCCGTGTCGTCCGCGACTTTGACAGAGACGGTTTCGTCTCCGATTTTTGCCCAGATAAGGCTCTCCGCGCCTGTGTTTTCAACCACGGTCACCCGGGCTTCCAGTGCCTTGTCGTTGACGGTCGGATCAGCGACGATCCACTGTTCTGGGCGCACGCCGATTTCGATCTGCTTGCCCGATGCCAACCGATCGCCACCATCATAACCCCTCAGCGAGATCGACCGGCCGTCAAAGGTCTTCGCATCTTGCCCGGCAGCGTCGGTCACTGTTGCCTTGATGAAATTCATAGAAGGCGAACCGACAAACCCGGCGACGAACCGATTGGCTGGACGGGTATAAACCTGCTTGGGAGGCGCAAACTGCTGGATGATCCCCTTGTTCATTACCGCGATCCGATCGGCGAGTGTCATCGCTTCGATCTGGTCGTGGGTGACGTAAATCATCGTGGAGCCGAGCTGCTGGTGAAGCTTCTTGATCTCGACGCGTAGTTCAGTGCGGAGCTTCGCGTCAAGGTTGGAGAGCGGCTCGTCAAACAGGAATACATCGACATCGCGCACTAGGGCGCGACCGATCGCGACGCGCTGACGCTGACCACCCGATAGTTCAGCGGGTCGTCGATCGAGCAGCTTCTCGATCTGCAGGATGCTGACGGCCCTTGCGACGCGCTTCTCGATCTCCGCCTTTGGCATCTTGGCCATGCGAAGTCCGAAGCTCAGGTTCTCGTGCACCGTCATCCGCGGATAGAGAGCATAAGATTGGAAGACCATGCCCACGCCGCGATCCTTGGGCTCTGCCCAAGTCACGTTGTCGTCGCCGATCCAGATTTCGCCATCCGCGATCTCCTGAAGTCCTGCGATGCAGTTCAGCAGCGTCGACTTGCCGCAACCCGAAGAACCGAGAAGAACGACGAATTCGCCTTCCTTGATGTCGAGGTTGAGGTTTTCGATAACCTTGACGGCTCCGAAAGCGACTGAAACATTATTCGCTTTGACCACACCCATGGCTTATCCTTTCACTGCGCCAGCCGCGATCCCGCGGACGAACCAGCGCCCGGATAGGAAGTAGACGGCCAACGGAACGAGAGCCGTGATCATCGTCGCAGCCATATTCACATTGTATTCCTTCTCCCCGGACACCGAGTTGACGATATTGTTCAACTGAACGGTCATCGGCTGGTTGTTTGGGCCGGCAAAGACGACACCGAGAATAAAGTCGTTCCAGATGCCGGTCACCTGGAGGATGACGGCAACAATCACCATCGGGGTCGCCATGGGCAGCATGATGTGTCGAAAAATCTGCCAGATGCTCGCACCATCGACACGAGACGCCTTAAAGAGGTCGATTGGTAAGCCCACGAAGAAATTCCGGAAGAGCAAGCTCAGCATCGGCAGTCCGAACGCAGTGTGCACGATGACGATGCCTGTGACCGTTCCGAAGATGCCCACCGACGAAAAGACACGAACGAGGGGATATATGAAGACCTGGAAGGGAATGAATGCGCCTACCATCAAGATCGTGAACAAGACGGCCGCACCACGAACTCGCCAGAAGGAAAGCATATAGCCGGTCCAGGCGGCGATACCGATCGATAGAACGGTGCTTGGCACCAGAATGCGGATCGAGTTCCAGAACCCAACTTTGACGCCATTACAGGTCAAACCAGTACAGGCGCTCGTCCAAGCCCTCACCCATGCGTCGAAAGTCAGCGGGCTTGGGAGATTAAACAGGCCGCCCTGGCGGATTTGGTCCATCGTCTTCAAAGACGTAATGATCATTACGATGAGCGGCAGCAGAAAGAAGAGAGCCGTGGTGATGATGAAGGCGTAGAGGCCGACGCGACCTGCCGTAATCTGCTTGGGTTTGCGCCCGCTCGCAATAGGATTATGCCGTTGTGTGTGCTTTACATCCGTTGTCATGCCGGGGTCCTCCCCTTCTGTTTCCGGAAGTGCTCGAGGTAGACGTAAGGCACGACGACCGCGATCACCGTAATGAGCATCACAGAGGCCGCGGCCGACGCGAGACCGATGTTTGCTCGGCGGAACAGGAACTCCATCACGTACTTTGCCGGGACTTCGCTCGAAATGCCCGGGCCGCCGTTCGTCAGCGCCACGACCAGGTCGTAGACTTTGACGCCACCGACTGCAAGCAGAACGACCGCCGTTGCGAACATCGGCTTGAGCAGCGGAATTACGATGTGCACGTAGAAGCGGAACGGGCTGATACCGTCCACCTTGGCTGCTTTGCCGAGGTCTTCATCGACGCCGCGCAGGCCAGCCAGCATGATGGCCATTACCAGACCAGACGCCTGCCATACGCCAGCTAGGGCGACGACGTAGATCGCCCTGTCGGACCGTGTCAGCCAATCGATAGTCACCCAGGTCAAACCTAGATCGTGGAAAAATTGCTGGAGACCCATCTGCGGATTGAGAATCCATTGCCAGATGAGACCTGTGACGATGAACGACATCCCCTGAGGATAGAGGTAGATTGTCCTCAGACTGTTTTCGAAGCGAACGCGCTGATCGAGCGCGATCGCCATGAGCAAGCCAAGGAACAAGCTAGCTCCAATGAAGAGGCAGCAGAATAGTCCCAGGTTAACCACCGATATCTGCCAGCGCTCGTCGCCGAAGAGCCGTTGATACTGGGCCATTCCGACGAATTCGTTGACCGGAAGCATCTTCGACTTCGTGAACGAAATCCAGACAGTCCACCCCATGGAAAAGATGTAGACGAAGAGAACGATCAGCAGCGCAGGGAGGAAGCCCACATAGCTTCCCCATTTCGATGCGGCCTTTCGTCTGGTGGTGGCTTTCTTGGTGGTGGCAACCCTGGCCGTGTTCTCGAGGACAGCCATCAGATTAGCCGATTTTCGAGAGGCGTTAGGGAATACCCTCCGTCGATGACCATGCATTGGCCGGTCATGTAGCTCGAAGCATCGGACGCGAGGAACACGGCGGCACCCGCCAGTTCGTCAGGCGTCCCAATGCGGTTCATCGCCGCCGGCTTGATCATGTAGCCATAGGCTTCGTCCGGGAACTCGTTGAGATATGGACCGAGGATATCAGTCATGATGAAGCCCGGAGCGATCGCGTTGACGCGAATATTGTGGCGCGCCCATTCGTACGCTAAGCAGCGAACGAGCATGTTCACGCCAGCCTTCGATGTGTTGTAGCAAGCCTGCGGATTGCCATTGGCAACGTAAGCGGAAAGGGACGATGTGACGATGATGTTGCCGGACTTGCGTGGGATCATATGTCGCGCAGCGGCTTGGGCTGCAAAGAAGACACCCTTGAGGTTCACGTCCATAAGACGATCCCACTGCTCTTCGGTCATGTCTTCGGCATTTACGTCGATACCGATTCCGGCGTTGGCGACCATGATGTCGACTTTGCCGAGACGCTTCGCGGTTTCATCCACCGCGGCGTCCAGAGCCGATCGGTTTGTCACGTCCGCTAGCATTGCAAAAGAACCCTTGGCACCGATCTCACGAAGCTGGGCGGCCACTGCCTCACCCTCTTCCTTGGTGCTCTTCGAAAGAACGACGACGTCGGCCCCGGCTTCGGCGAGACCGATAGCAAATGCCTTGCCAATGCCGCGCGACCCACCCGTTACCATCGCCACCCGGCCTTTGAGGCTGAGGCGTTCCGTTACGGTGCCAGCGATATCAGTGCCAACACGACCTTGCTTCAATTGAATGTTCATGTGTTCCTCCCACATGTTGATGCCTGCAAATCAGAGTCTGGGTGGTCCGCCGGCTTGGGCCGGCGAACCATCACCACATCAGCGCATGGTCTTTTCGGCTTCGATGATCTTTGTGAGAGACTCGACGAACTGGTCTGGCGTGTATTTCGGATCGGCCCAAGCCTGGGCAGCCAGGTCACGCTCAGCACCGATGGTGTCGGGCGAAACTAGGAAGTCCAGGCTCGGGATGCGCTGGGCCGGGTCTTGCAGGATCTTGATGCCTTTTGCTGCGCAGGCATCCAGCTTGCTCGCGTCGACATCAAGACGGGCCGGAACTGAACCCTTCTTGGAGTTGAAGGCAACCTGGACGTCCTTGCTCATCATGATGCGCTCGAGCATGGTCTGAGCCTTCGCCTGATCGGCGGCCTTATTGACCGGGAAGATGATCGCATCGGACGACACGTTGAAGTACTGCTTGCCGTCACCGTTGCCGAGAATTTGGCAACCGAAGTCAACATCAGGTTTCTGGCCTGCAGCCAGGAATTCGCCCTTCGCCCAGTCGCCCATGAACTGGAAGCCGGCCTTGCCTGTGATCACCATGTTCGCGGCGACGTTCCATTCGCGGTTGGCAGCGCCGTTATCCGAGTAGTCACGGAGCTTGAGGAAGGTGGCCACAGCATCCTTGAATTCCGGCGACTTCACCGCGTCGAGATCGAGATCGGCGAATACCTTGTTGAAGAGACCCGGGCCTTCCTTCGTTAGCAATACCGAGAGGAACGTTTGACCAAGCTGCCATGGCTGAGCGCCGACGGCGATCGGAGTTGCATTGCCCTTGGCTTTGATTGCGTCCAACGCGGCGAAAAAGTCGTCCCAAGTTACCGGCTCTTTTGCGCCGGCGTCAGCGAGGACCTTCTTGTTGTACCAGAGCCAGTTGTGGCCGTGGTCGTTGATCGGCAGAGCGTACATATGGCCGTCGGGGAAGGTCATAGCCTTCTGGAAGGTCTCCGGAATGTTGTCGTAGAATCCGGTTTCCTTTGCCGCATCGTCGATCGGCGAAAGGAGGCCCTGCGCGACCAGGTCGTCGAGCTGCTTTCCAAGAGGCATCTGCGCAGCAGTCGGCGGATTGCCACCAGTGATACGAGAGACAATATTGGCTATTGCCACCTCGCCGCCTGCGATCGCGTTGTCTTTCCAGACGCCGCCTTGCGCAGTGTATGCCTTTGCAATTTCCTTTACGGCAGCGGATTCCCCAGCAGAGACCCACCAATGCATAACTTCAGCCTGCGGGCCATCGGCCATCGCATAACCGGCGTACATGAACATTGCGGTCGCTAGAGCGACCGCAGACACGGAACCCTTCATAGATTGTCCTCCTCAGAACTCGATAGCACTCCTGCCCGGCGATCGAATTGGGCTTTTCCCCCATCGCTTCTAAATTTGTAGCGCTAAACTAGATTAGCGCTAAACTAACTGTTGTCAACCACAATTCGATCAGGCAATGATTCAATCCAAGACCGTGGGAGCCTGGGGAATCCAAGGGTTTCCTTCAGATTGCAATCGGCTGACGTTAGATATCAGCCAACTAAGGATGTGAATGGGACAGCGCTGGTTTTATATTGCGGACGAGTACTTGCGCCAAAGTGCGTGCTAGATGTCCGTTGCTTCGTAGCAACCGCCCAACCCCAGAAATAAAGGCTTCGGAGATAGAGAATGGACAATCAAGATACCACACGCCGGCGCGGCAGAGGATCGCAGAAAGTAACGATCAAAGAAGTGGCCGACGCCGCTGGTGTCTCGATGATGACGGTATCGAACGTCATCCACGACCGTGCCAATGTTGGTACCGAACTCCGAGCATACGTGCAATCGAAAATCCAGGAGCTTGGGTATACGCCAAACCGGGCGGCTCAGCAGCTTGCTGGCGTCGCCAGACCGCACGTTGGCCTCATCTACACAGGCGTCACGAACCCATTCATTGCATCTGTGATCGTAGGAACCATGAAAGCCGCTTCACGCTTGCAGGTCGATGTTTCCGTCGAACTCGCAAAGCTTGACGATCCCAAAGCCCTCCGGAACACAATGCTCCGGATGGAGGAGACGGGTATCGATGGCTTCCTCCTTCCTTCACCGATCGCTGAATTCGTTGGTTCGACGTTCAAGAAGAAAGCACTGGATGTGCCCGCAGTTGCGATTGCTCCCGGGTTCCCGATCCAGGGAATGGCCTCAGTCCGCGCAGACGAGCGCAAAGCAAGCCTCGAACTCGTCTCCATGCTTGTCGAACTTGGTCACCGCAAGATCGGGCACCTCGCAGGTCCGGAAAGCCAAAGCGGCAGCATGGCCCGTCTTCAGGGCTACAAGGACGCACTCACCGAACACGGACTTGAGCCTCGCCCTGAATGGGTTGTCCCGACCGTCTTCAACTTCCAGGAAGGTGTGAAAGCGGCGGAACGTCTGCTCGCCCAAGAGCCTGGGCTGACTGCCATCTTTGCGGCGAACGACACGTTGGCAGCAAGCGTACTGGCTGTCGCCCACAACCGCGGGATCAATGTTCCCGATCAGCTTTCTGTCGTGGGATACGACGACTCTCCTGTCGCAGAGCAAGCATGGCCGGGTTTAACGACCATCCATCAGGATGCCTTGGAGATGACCGAGCGTGCCGTCGAACTTCTGGCTGATGCAGTTCGCCGCTGGAAAACCAACCGCGACGGACATGTCAATCAAGATGTCGTGTTCCCCTACCGGATGGTAACAAGAGGCTCTGTGGCGAAAGCGCCGTAAGCTGTGGCGCCGATGATTAGACCTCGGCGGGCCAATCTTAGGTTCATGAAGCAAATGGGGGAGCTAATCTGGCTCTTGTTAGCGCAGGGCGTCGCCAGCCAGGCTATCGCCTTTAATCGGCGGAGATTGACAGAGGCATTACTAATCGACGCCGCCTCTACCAATGCACCTGCGGCTGCCACAGGTTCGAGCGCTTCTCATGACGGCGCTCGAAAGTCCGCGGTGCTACTAAACCCAATCGGAAAGAGAAAAGGGCTGCCCGTAGGAGAAATGGGCAGCCCTTCGCCGGCGTCGCAATCAAAGAATCGCAGGTGTGACCGCGGGGTCAGACAGCGACGCATTCCATCAATCCTGCTTGAAGACGTTCCGAAGAATGATCGACTTTTGGTGCGTAACTTCGCGCATCACTTCGGACATGCTCTCGCGGCTGTTGCCGCTGCCCTTTTTGCCGCCACCGAATGGCAGTTCGGCTGCGCGGAAGCCGCCGGAGGCATTGATCGCGACATGGCCGGTCACCATTTTGCTGGCCGCCTGGAGAGCCTTGCGGGTGTCCGGGGTGATGATGCCGCCGCCAAGGCCATAGCTTGTGTTGTTATGAATCTTGATTGCTTCATCGAGGGTATCGAAGCCGATGATTGGCCATACGGGACCAAAGACTTCCATGTCTCGGGCGATGTCCATGTCCGGAGTAACGTCAGCGATAACGGTTGGCTCGTAGAAAGCATACGAGTTGCGGCGCTTGCCGCCGAATACCACCTTGCCGCCCTGATCTGCCGTTTTATTCACCTGACGCTCGATGTTGTCGGCTGCCCTCTTGTCGATGACCGGACCCATCGTGGTCGTCGGGTCCATCGGATCGCCGAGAACGAGCTTCGACAGCTTCTCGTCGATAAGGCGCTCCATGAACCGCTTTTTTACCGAGTTGTGGACGATGAATCGCTTGGCCGCGCTGCATGCCTGGCCGGAGTTTCTCGACTTGTCGCCAGCTTCGGAAACGGCCAGATCCATATCCGCATCATCGCAGATGATGAGGCCATCGTTGCCGCCTAGCTCGAAATAGTAAGGGGTCAGGTGCTCGGCGGCCGTCTTTGCGATGAGCTTGCCCGTATGGGTGCTTCCCGTGAAATTGATCATGTCAATGCGCGGGTCGCCAACCAGCGTGCCACCAACACGAGGACCGTCGCCCGTCAGGCATTGTGCGACCGCAGCCGGAATGCCAGCTTCGATGAGGATTTTATGGCATTCGATCACCGCGAGCGGGTTTTGGTGCGGTGCCTTGACGATGATAACGTTGCCCGCGGCGAGCGCGCCGCCGACCTTAAACGACCAGATGGCCGGCGGGAAATTGAACGGCACGATGGCCGCGATAACTCCGCGAGGGATGTGCAGTGTGAACTGCAGATCTTCATCATAGCCGGACTCGGTGGAAGACGGCATAACGGCACCGTAGTGGTGCTTGGCAACTTCACAGCTTGCTTCCAGGATGTAGGCAACGGAATCGAATTCCCAGACGGCTTCGGCCATGTAGGGTTTGCCGGATTCCAGCGAAAGAAGCTTGCCAAGTTCCAGACGACGGCTGCGGATAATACCCGCAGCCTTGCGGATGAGATCGGTGCGTTCGCGAGTTGTGCGAGCTGCCCAATCCTTCTGCGCCTCCACGGCAACTGCAATCGCGCGCTGCACGTCTTCGACGGTTGCTTCCGGCACACTGTCCACGGTCTCACCGCTGGCCGGATTGATGATCGGGCTGGTCTGCCGATTGCTGGCGTCGGCCAAGCCGTGTCCAAGGATCATTTGCATTTCAGGTTCTCCTCAATTCCGCACCTCAGGCGGAAACATCTCTAGAAATCGAATGCGATCTCAATCGCGTTCGTCGTTGGTGCGGATAAAGTCCATGTTCAGTTGGAGGCCGTGACCCGGTGCTTCGATGACGTCGAGATAACCATCCGTCGGAACTTGGGCGTTCAGATAGACTGAGTGGGTGATCGGTTCGAACAAACGCAGGCGCTCGAGGAACGGTACGATAGCGACGGTGCTGGCGATCGGGATGTGGATGTGCTCCATCGCGTGCGGTGCGAACTTGACATTCCATGCCTCGCAAAGCGCCGCACACTTCATCATCTCCGTGTAGCCGCCGGCGCGTGCACCGTCCACCTGAACGATGTCTGCCGCATCAGCGATCAGCAGGTCGCGAACGCCCCACTTCGTGTATTCGTGCTCTCCGGTTCCCAGCGGGACATCCGTTCCGCGCTTGAATCGGGCCAAGCCGGGAATGTCGTCAGCGAAAACCGGTTCTTCCAGGAGCATCGGATTATATTCGCGAACGCGGTTGGCGAACTGGATTGCGGTTGCTGCATCCCAGCAGTTGTTGGCGTCGATCATTAGGCCGATATCCGGGCCGAGAGCTTCGCGGACCTTGCGGACACGCTCGACGTCCCGACTGGGGTTACGACCGTTGTCGTAGCCGATCTTGAACTTGACCATCTTGTAGCCCTGACGGACCATGTCCCTCATTTCCTCGACGAGCTGATCGTCGTCGTAGGTAGCCCAACCGCCACTTGCGTAGACCGGGATGCGGGAGCGACCACCACCGAATAGACGGTGCAGCGGCATATCGAGGATTTTGCCCTTAAGGTCCCAGAGTGCGAAGTCGATCGCCGATAACGCGCAGAACATCAGGCCCTTGCGGCCGACGCCGCGGAAGATGCCGAAAAACTCGCGCCAGATGACTTCGGTGTCGAAGGGATCACGTCCCTTGAGGCGGGGAGCCATGTCTTTCTTGATCAGCGCGCGGATCGCTTCGCCGCCAACCTCATGGTAGGTCACGCCGATGCCCTCAAGGCCTTGATCCGTCTTGACCCGAACGACCGTCATGCCAACAGTCTCGACCTTGCGCGTTGCGTCGGCGAGGCCGGAGGGGGCCTGGGTCGAAACGAGATGGACTTCAATGTCCTGAATCTTATGGCTCTTCACATGCCGCTCCACTTCGAATTTTTCGGTTCTTACGTTCACAACGAGTTCTCCAATCAACGAAGGCGGCCAGCGGACATGGTCATCTCCATGTATTGCTGAACGACTTCCGCACCCGCAGCGATGCCGGCGGTTCCAACGGTCATGAGCGGCAGGTCCTTGGTCGGCTCCGTGTCGCAAGTGTCTTTTGCAGCCTTGACGAAGGCGTAGCGAAGCGCAGTGCCGACGTTCATCTTGGCGACGCCCATTTTGATCGCGCGCTGAACCTGGTCGTACGGAATGCCCGTCCCACCGTGGAGAACCATCGGAATCTTGATGCGCTGGCGAATTTCTTCGACGAGATCGAAACGCAGCCGCGGCTCTTCGGCATAGAAGCCATGCGCGTTGCCGATCGCGACGGCAAGGCAGTCAATCCCGGTGTTTGCGAGACGCTCGGCCCAATCCGGATCGGACAGATGAGCGTTTTCAAGCTTGTTGCCGAATTCGTCGGTATTGCCGATCGTGCCAATTTCTCCTTCCACGGTCACACCGACAGCATGTGCGATTTCGACGATACGGCGGGAATTTTCGACGTTCTGTTCGATCGGCAGATGGGAGCCGTCATACATGACGCTTGAGAAGCCACCGCGGATGGCACCCATGACGGACTTTTCAGAGTCGCCGTGGTCGAGGTGGATAGCCACTTCGATGTCGAGGTCCGCACCAACCGACTTGGCGATGGCGACGGGTACCGAGGCATTGCCGAAGTAGGCCACTTCAACGGGGTGGATGCCCAGGATCACCGGTGAACGCAGCTTGGCTGCTGTCTGAAGCACGCACTGGATCATTTCGAGGCTCGCACAGTTGAATGCGGGAACCGCGTACTTGCCTTCGTACGCCGCATCCATGAGCTTCTTCATTGGTACAAGTTTCATATCTCATCCTCGTGAGTTATCGGTTGGTCGGCAGCTTCTGGAGCGCACCGGGATACAGAATTCGCGTCTATTTCAGGCCGGTGGCGATCTCATCGAGCCGACCACACGTCGAAGAAGAAAGGGTCGAAAGTGGCTTTCGGCAGACCGGGGTATCGATCACACCAAGCCGGTAGAGCAGATACTTTACGCCTGGAAACACGCTGACCCGCACCAGCTCATCGATAACCTCGTTGCATGCCGACTGAATACTTGCAGCACCGGCGACGTCGTTGGCTTTCAGCTTCTCAACCATTTTGAGGTAACGACCGCCCATCACGTTATAGGTGCTACCGACGCCACCGTTCGCACCGGAAACCAGGCCAGCCATCAGCATTTCGTCGAAACCGTTCAGAAGAAGAGCGTTTGGGAATGCCCTGCGTAGTTGTTCCATCTGGTACATGTCGATACTGGTTTGCTTGATCCCGATGACGCCAGGCAGGCTCAGCAAGCGCGCCAGGTCGTCGAGGGTGAATGAAACTCCGCTCATCGCCGGAATGTTGTAGATAATGAGGGGAGTGCCTTGGGATGCGTCGAGGATTTCTTCGTAGTAGCCAAAGATCGCATCCTTGCGATGCGGGAAGTAGATTGGGGGGATTGCGGAGACTGCATCGTAACCGAGGGCTGCACACCTCTTCACCATTGCCTGCGCATCTCGCGTGGCGACTGCGCCAACATGGCCTATCTTCGCACCTGTACCGGCCTCTTCCGCGACCGTTTCAAAGACTGCCATACGCTCATCGACCGATTGAAGAAGCCCCTCGCCCGTCGACCCACCGACATAGAACCCATCAATGCCCATCATCCTCACGTGGGACATAAGCCGCCTGAGACAACTATACGATATCTCGCCATCTTTCGTGTACGGTGTCATTAACGCCGCGTGCAAACGCTCAAGCTGCATTGCGGCTGAATGGCTCTTCCGGGTCGCGTTTTGGGACACATCCATTATGCGGTTCTCCACTATCAACCCTTTGTCGGGTCATTTCCCGGAGTGCTCGTCTCCGGACTGGTGGGAAGGCATCAATCGACACGACGTAGTCACTCAGCAACGCTCTGCGCTCGCGGCAGACGCCCTGCCCGAGCCAGAAATCGCTTTTTGCTGCGCCCGACGCACCGATAACGGTACGATCGAGGGTGCCGTTTTGTAAAATGATAGCCTCCCTAGTGCGTCGGATTTCTCACTGCCAGACGTACCCGCCGCATGTTTTTAACGCTAAACAAAGCTGATGGTGGTGTCAACGGTTAAATTGAGCGCTAAACAAAACGCCAAAGCAGTAACCGCAAATATGAATATGAACAAACATGGGCTTACCTTCCGCCTAGCACCTAGCCATTCTAGCCAAGACCCCATTGGAGGCACCCACAGAGGGCCCAAAAGTGCCAAATCGATCAATGGGCCAGGACATAATTCGGAAGTCAAATCGGCATTTGTGATTTCAATGATTTGTCCGGCGTGGCGAACTGCGCAAAAACACAGTTGCTGGGCCTTTCAAAGTAACGAATGTTTGCGCTGAGAGTTAGCCCAGGATTGGTGTGAACCCCTTGGCTGGACCCACGAGGCACTTCAAAGTAAGCCGTTTGTTGGGCAAGTTGGGTTTCAAATTCTGCTGGTGACCTGTAGCCGAGGGCTGAGTGTAACCGCCTAGCATTGTAGATTTCGTCGGTGAACTTAGGCAAGCGGTCGGCCACGTTCGCGAAGGTCACATAGCCGGCGGGGTAGATATCTTCCACTTTCAAGGTCTTCATAAAGCTCTCTGCCCGCGCATTAAGATAGGCCAAGTGCTGGTGATGCATATCCTCGGCTTTAGATCCCATGAGGAGTGAACAGCGGCCGACGCTCTGGCAGAGTGAGGCTGCATCAAAACACTCGCTCAGGAGGAGCAGTTTATGGAACCTGCATCCATTCATCCGACCGCTGTCCGCACTGATCTTGGCGCAATTTTTGTGTCATTGGAACTGAGCCGATCGACCTGGTTGGTCACTTCGTTGTCGCCGGGCAGCGGCGAGAAGATGTCGAAGCATGTGGTGGCCGGAGGCAATGTAGCCGAGCTACTGGATCGGTTTGAGCAGCTACAACAGAAGGCGCGGTTGAGAACAGGGAAGTTATTTCCCATCGTGACGATCCAAGAGGCCGGCTTGGACGGCTTCTGGATTCACCGCGTGCTAGAGGCTCACGGCATCGAGAGTTACGTTGTTGACGCAGCTTCGATCGCGACCTCCCGTCGACGTCGGCGGGCCAAGACCGACAAGATCGATGGAGAGGCTCTGACGCGCACATTGCTCGCGTTCAAGCGCGGCGAGCCACGCGTATGAGGTGCGTTCGCAGAGTCCGCTGATCAGGAGGAATAGAAGCTGACCTACGGCCTGGGCGAACGGTAGGTAGCCGCGTTCGTCTAAGATGATAAAGTCGAGGCGATTGAGGTAATCGACTGTCCGACTCTGGTTTCAAACGCGAGTTTCCGTCTCCAACCGATTGACCAGATCGATCACCTTGAAGAAACGACCACTCGTTCCTTTGCGGATGAGCACACGGGCAATAGCTATCGCCGGGTGGGTTGCCGGTTGCCGTGCCGCCGACGAGAACGATGTTGCGCTGGTCGGCGGCGAAAGCAGATCCGCTGGATTATCGGATCAAGCTCTGTAGCAAATGGGCAGACAATGGCTGGATGAAATGCCTCGAGGAGCTGAAGGCGAAGTCGGACTGGACAAGCCCCACCGCCGCGCCAAGGACGGGGCGGCGCTATCGGCAAGTGGGGCAGCCGGGACAGGACACCACATGCGCGGCGGTCGCTCACACCCGACAATTCCAGAACAACTTCATGCGCGAGAACTACACGACCGACGTTCCGCTCGGATCCGCGCGAGCCGCAGAATAGAAGGCTGGAATGAAAGCAATCGGCTTTGTCGGAACGGGCACGATCACGGAAGCCATGGTGGAGGGCCTCCTGGCCGAGCCGGCACACTCCTCCAATATCCATGTCTCGCCTCTCAATGCGCAAATTGCCGCAAGGCTTGCCGCCAAGTTCGACACGCTAATTGTCGCGGCTGACAACCAGGCAGTCGTCGATCAGAGCGACATCGTAATCCCGGCCATTCGTCCGCAGATTGCCGGGGAGTGACTGCCATCTACCCTCCCGACCCTGAAATCGCCGCGCTATTCGATACTCTTGGTAGGGCCGTTCAATGCGAGTCCCGAAAGGAGTATGACCTCCTTGCCGCGGCCAGCGCCATGATGTCGACCTTCTTCGGTGTCGTGGAATTCACAACGATCGGCTGGAAAAGAACGGGCTACCTCGATCGAGGGGACAAGCCTATACGCAACGCTGTGTGAAAGCTCTGGCAGCAGGCCAATGAGACCAATATCCATTCATTTCATTTGCTCAGCAAGGAATTCGCCACAAAGGGTGGTCTGAATGAGCCGGTGTTGTCGGATTTTGACACGACGGGTGGCCGTGTCGCATTGGTCGCGGCGTTGGATCGGGTGCTCGCTCGCATAGAGGGATTTGGCACCAATATCTGAAAGCATCATTTGCTATGCGTGGATTTGACTTCACATCCGCCACGCTACTTTGTCGGCTAAATTTGCTAAATCTCCTGTGCACCCGCACAGGGCTACCTTGCTGAGACCTAAACAGACGACCTCACTATTGAGTGGGCGTTTGACTAGCGCGTGAAGTCGTCCGGTGCACGTGTTTTTGATCACCTCTGGCGCCTTGCGAATACACGCCTCGGCGAGTGCTGGCTTCTCCGATTAGAATGCCTTAGATAAATCGCAGTCGACAGAGGATTATCCGATGAATAATGCTTTCGTCACATATCCGGCGACCCGTGGATTCTCCTTTAGACGTCGGGTGCTGTAGCCATACCAATCGTCACCGAAGGGCACGTAGATACGCACCTTGAAGCCCAAGTCGCGGACCTTGTCGCGAAGCGGTTCGCAGACGCCAAGGAGCATTTGGAATTCAAAAGCCGACTTGTCGATCCCCATGCGGCACGCAAGTTCCATTACCTTTTCGATGAGGTTGGCGTCGTGCGTCGCGACACTCACGAAAATTCCCGCTTTGAAGCAACTCTCAACGTGAGCCGAGAAGTGTAGATTAATTGCGGAACGATCTTTGTTGGCGCGGTCGACCAGATGGATGTCGTCCTCCACATAGATGCCTTTGCAAATCCTGAGCCTGCTGTGTTTGGCGAGCAAGCGGTCGAGGTCAAGATAGCTGCGTTTCAAATAAGCCTGGACCGCGATCGCCAGTGTCGGAAAATCAGGCTTGAGAGCAAGGAAAAGATCAACCTCCTTCTGGGTACATGAAAGATCTTCCATATCCAGACAGGCGACGGTGCCGCGTTGGGTTGCGTCCGTCAGCACGCGCCGCATTCGTGCCTCGCATTCGTCCACGTCGGCGAGAAGGCCGAGTGCGGATGGCTTGATCGAGAGCTCCACATCGAGCTTTTTCGCCTCCATGGCCATCAGGGCTTCACCATAGACCGATGCCATGCGATCAGCCTCGGCGCTCGATTGCGCTGATTCCCCCAGGACATCCAACGTCACGCCGAAGCCTTGAGCATCTAGTCCTGCAGCGACCTCCATAGCATCTTCCAGAGTGGCTCCCGCAATGAATCGGCGTGAAAGCCGCTTGATGACCGGACGCGGGATCAGGGGAATGGCAGCCGCGGCCATTCTATTGAAGACGCTCATTTCTTACCTATGAGGAAAAGATTTCTTTTAGAGACGACCTTGTCCATTTCGCCGTTAAACGCAAGAGACATCATCAATTTTTCGGGAAGAGACATCGATTCCGAAGCCTCTATCCCATCATCGTGAAAAGAGCCTGCTCTCTATTGGCACTTGGTCGCGACAACAATAGCGATCTCGAATCTACAAAGTTGGACAGACCCGATTCACATTGTCGTGTTTCGGCCTGAAGCCGTTGCCGCAGCGCTTCTTATTGTCGGCCATAACCAAAATATTGTGGTAGGTCACCAGAAATATTTGCGCGAGCCTTCCCGATAGAATCGTCCCGCACCCCTTAATCTGAACCCTTCAAACTGGACCAGTTTTGGTTAGAGTTTTCCGGTGCATTTTTCTGGCTGGGAAAGGAACGGAAGACGATGAAGGGATCGCACCGTTGAGAAATAGATTTATACAGATGCGGATGTGCTTCCTTCGCTCATATATGGAGGGATGCTCAGGATCAAGATAAGGATTTGACATAGGCCCGAATATCATTTCCATGAGAATGGCCGCGGCATGCAGCGTGTCGCTCATTTCAAGAACACCTTTTCGGCATTGCTCGGCCAACCAATCAGACAAATCGGCCTGGGCTTTGTCAATGCCGTATTTTCTCAAAAGAGCCACCGCCTCCTGCTCTTTGTGCGCTTCCTTCAAGAACTGATGCACGAAACGGTGCCGTTCGAAATCGGCGGCCTCATCAAGATCGACACCGAAAATTCGGGCCAAGCCGATATCTGCAGCCACGTCCTCATCTGATGGCCGGGGCAAATCGAGCATCGTCCGGCGATGGTCGGTTATCAGATCAACGAAGAGCTCAGATTTATCGGCAAAGATACGATAGAAGGTCTGCTTTGAAATTCGACATTTTCGCACGACCGCATCGATGGAAGTCGATGAGTACCCTACTTCCATAAAAATAGCATAGGCAGCCTTCAAGATTTGGCGGCGCCTTTGGTCGTCGGATAGAATTTTGGGGCGCCCGCGGCGGGCGTTACGCTGCGGCGCGAGTACGACCAAGGTGCAGATCCTCAATTGCTAGAAGATAATAGTAGCCAACGTTACCACAGGCTGATTCTCGAGCGTGCATCTTCATACGAGGCCGCTCATAACTGGGAAAGCCTGGCCCATGCCGAATGCTTCTGCACGGCAACACCATGCAGAAAGATCTCAACACACGTTTGCACGTGTTTGTTTCGCATCTCCATTGTGACCGGCTCTCCAACTTTGTAGGCGGGATTTGACATAGGCCCAAATACCATCCCCATCAGCATGCCCGCTGCCCGCAGGGAATCTTCAATTTCTAAATCTCCGCGAACCTGGCGGCTTTCCAGCCAACCGGCCAAATCGCGTCTCGATCGCTCTGCACCGTAGGTTCGAAGCAAAGTAAGGATCTCGGGATATTGATAGGCTTCGCTGAAGAAGAAGAAAGTAAAGTCGTCGCGTTCTTTTCCAAGCTTTTCATCGACGTCTGTCCTAAAAATCTCAATCAAGGTCTCCTCCAGAGAAAGCGCCTCGTTTGGATCCCTCGGAAGATTGAGCATCGTCTTGTTGTGGGCCTCGATCATTGCGATCAAGATCTCACTTTTGTTTGAAAACAAACGATAAAAGGTTTGTTTTGATATTCCGCAACGTTTGGCGAGCAAGTCGATCGTGGTTGGGCCATAGCCAAGCTCGAGAAACGTCTGCCGCGCGACCGCCGCGATCTTTCCTCGCCGCTCGTCATCGGAGGCGACCCTCGGCCTGCCTCGTTTGCGCACCGACGTTTCTGCATCCTTGCCAATTTGTGGGTCATTGCCCATCACCACCCAACTCCCCGGTTTCCGCACCCGTACCCAATTGACAACAATCAATTGCCATTCTATTTACGGTACGAATCGTACCAATAATACTCAGGACGGCATGAACGTGCAACCGCTTCCGAATGTTTTTCGTCTTTTTCGCAATTCTCCCGCGAACCCCGACCCGAGCATGGCCTTGCGAAAGCTCCTTCCTCTGGGCGTCGCACTTCTGGCCCTTACCGCCTGTAGTCAGGAGAACTCGGCCCCTCGAGACACCACGGCTGTCAAGCCTGATGTGAGTGCCATGACACTGCACCCAAAGTCGGTCGCCATCACTGCGGAGCTGCCCGGTCGCACGTCGGCAAACTTGGTTGCCGAGGTTCGGCCACAGGTCGGCGGCATCATTCGCACGCGCAACTTCAAGGAGGGCAGCGAAGTTTCGGCTGGCGACGTTCTATACGAAATCGATCCGGCCTCCTACCAAGCAACTTACGATTCGGAAGTGGCCGCGCTCCAAAAGGCGGAAGGGGCAATTCCAAACGCCCAGGCAAAGGTGGATCGCTACCAAGGTTTGACCTCGCAAAATGCAGTGAGCAAGCAAGATCTCGACGATGCCATTTCGACACTTGCACAAGCCAAAGCGGAAGTCGCATCCGCCAAGGCCGCTCTAGATTCAGCTCGCATCAATCTCGATTACACGAAAGTTAGGGCGCCGATTTCCGGTCGCGTTGATGCTTCTGAAGTAACCGCTGGCGCCCTTGTTACATCCGGCCAAACGACGACCTTGACGACCATCCGCCAGCTCGACCCAATCAAAGTTGACGTTACGCAATCCAGCACCAACCTTTTGAAGTTCCGTCGCGCGGTCGCCGAAGGTCGGTTGAAGACAAGCGGCGACAATATCACCGTACGTCTCATCCTGGAGGACGGGTCGACGTACAATCAGACGGGGACATTGCAGTTTGCAAGCGCCTCTGTCTCCGAAACCGTCGGCACATTCAGTGTTCGCGCGCAGTTTCCCAATCCCGACAGGTTGCTGTTGCCGGGCATGTATGTGCGCGCCACGATCGAAGAAGGCGTTGCTCCCAACAGCTATCTCGTTCCGCAACGAGCCGTGACCCGCAACACCAAGGGCGAACCGACTGCGATGTTCGTAACGGCCGACGGCAAAGTGCAGCAGCGTGTGCTGCAAGTGCAAAGAAGTGTCGGCAACAGCTGGCTTGTGAGCGACGGGATCAATGACGGCGATCGCGTCATCGTCGAAGGCGTCCAGCGTGTTCGTGACGGTCAGGAAGTCAAGGTTACTCCGGTAACGATTGACTATGCCACCGGAGACATCGAGCAAGCCGCATCCGACAACAAATCGGCGGAACAAGCCCGGTTGGAAAAGACCGATACCAAAGCCGCCTCCGGCGCCCAGAAGTGAGGTTAGACGATGTCTCGTTTTTTCATCGACAGGCCGATCTTCGCCTGGGTGATCGCTATCGTCATCATGCTGGCGGGCACACTTTCGATCTTCACGCTGTCGATTTCGCAATATCCGCAGATCGCCCCGACGACAGTCAGCATCAGCGCCACCTATTCCGGGGCTGACGCCGCAACCGTCGAAAACTCGGTGACCAAGGTCATCGAGCAGGGCATGACCGGCATCGACAATCTCGACTACATGACATCGACCTCGACCTCGACGGGTCAGGCCTCGATCTCGTTGACCTTCACCAACAAGGCCGATCCTGACGTCGCGCAGATGCAGGTGCAGAACAAGCTGCAACTGGTTGAATCACAACTACCTAGCTCAGTTCAATCCAGTGGCATCACCGTTACCAAATCGACCTCAAACTTTTTGATGGTCGCTGCCTTCGTGTCGACGGACGGCAAGCTCAATTCCAACGACCTTGCCGACTATGTCAACAGCACGCTCAACGACACTCTCAAGCGCGTTTCCGGCGTGGGAGATACGCAGCTGTTCGGCTCCGGCTATGCGATGCGTATCTGGGTCGATCCCGACAAGCTTGCCAAATACTATCTGACGGTGAGCGACGTGACGAGCGCGATCGAAGCCCAAAATACGCAGGTTTCGGCCGGCCAGTTGGGTGCCTTGCCGCAGCGCAAGGGCCAGCAACTCAATGCGACGGTCACCGCAAAGAGCCGCCTGCAAACGCCGGAACAGTTCGAAAACATCATCCTGAAAAGCCAGTCCGACGGCTCGCTGGTGCGCATCAACGATGTCGCCAAGGTGGAGCTTGGCGCCGAGAGTTATACCAGCTCGAGTATCTACAATGGCCGCCCTGCTGCCGGTCTTGCGATTAAGCTCGCCTCCGGCGCCAACGCAATCAGCACGGCCGAGGCCGTCGAGTCTACGATTGCCGGCCTCAAGCAAACCCTGCCACCGAATGTCGAGGTCGTCTATCCCTACGACACGACGCCCTTCGTGAAGCTGTCGATCGAGGACGTGGTCAAGACGCTGTTCGAAGCCATCGTGCTCGTCTTCATCGTCATGTTCGTCTTCCTGCAGAACCTGCGCGCCACGCTGATCCCGACGCTCGCCGTCCCGGTCGTCCTGCTCGGCACCTTCGGCGTACTGGCGATGTTCGGCTATTCCATCAACACATTGACCATGTTCGGCATGGTGCTGGCGATCGGCCTTCTGGTCGACGACGCCATCGTCGTCGTCGAAAACGTCGAGCGCGTGATGGAGGAAGAGGGGTTGTCGCCGCGCGAGGCGACGATCAAGTCGATGCAGGAAATCACCGGCGCGCTGATCGGCATCGCCACGGTCTTGTCGGCCGTGTTCATCCCGATGGCCTTCTTCTCCGGTTCGGTCGGTATCATCTACCGGCAGTTCTCGGTGACGATCGTCTCGGCGATGGTGCTGTCCGTCATCGTCGCTCTTATCCTCACGCCGGCCCTGTGCGCCACCATTCTCAGGCAGCCCAAACATGGTGCGAAGGAAAAGGGCATGTTCGGCTGGTTCAACCGCAATTTTGAGCGGGGAACGAGAGGTTATCAGCGCGGCGTGCACGGCATGATCCGCCTGAGCATCGTCTTCCTGCTGGTATTCGTTCTGATCGGCGGTGCAATCGCCTATCTCTTCAACCGCCTGCCGAGCTCCTTCCTTCCGGACGAAGACCAGGGCACGCTCATTACAAGCATCACACTGCCTTCCGGGGCAACTGCGGATCGCACAGAGAAGGTTCTAAGACAGGTTACCGATCACTATCTCAACGACGAAAAGGATTATGTTCAAGGCGTAATGGGCGTCGTTGGGTTCGGCTTTGGCGGGCAAGGCCAGAATATTGGCTTGGCATTTGTCAAGCTAAAGGACTTCGACCAGCGCAAGACGCCGCAGTCGAAGGCTCAGGCGATTGCCGGCCGAGCTATGGCCGCTTTTTCCAAAATCAAGGACGGAACTG
This sequence comes from Rhizobium sp. AG207R, assembly GCF_027109195.1. NCBI lineage: Bacteria > Pseudomonadati > Pseudomonadota > Alphaproteobacteria > Hyphomicrobiales > Rhizobiaceae > Rhizobium > Rhizobium sp. AG207R. Next base: position 22,584 of record NZ_JAEPVT010000001.1, on the reverse strand, counting down.
TCTTTGCCTTGTCGCCTCCGGCAATCCCCGGCTTTGGCAACAATAGCGGCTTCGATTTTTACATCAAGGATATCAACGGCGCCGGTCACGATGCTCTGACCGCCGCGCGCAACCAGTTGCTTGAAGCCGCGGCAAAGAGTGACAAACTGAGCGGCACACGACCGAACGGCCAGGAGGATACGCCGCAATATTCGATAGATATCGACGCCGAGAAAGCGGTGGCACTGAATATCAGCCTCTCCGATATCAATTCGACGCTGTCGACCGCCTGGGGCGGCGATTATGTCAACGACTTCATCGACCGCGGCCGTGTCAAGAAGGTCTATGTCCAGGCCGACAAGGATTTCCGCATGCAGCCGGAAGATCTTGAGCGTTGGTACGTGAAAAACTCCGATGGCGACATGGTGCCGTTCTCGGCCTTCGCCTCGGGAAAGTGGACCTACGGTTCGCCCCGCCTGGAGCGCTATAATGGTGCTTCCGCCGTCGAAATCCAGGGTGCGGCGGCGCCTGGTGTCTCCTCGGGCGACGCCATGAACGAGATCGACAAGATCATGACGACCCTGCCACCCGGCTTCAGCCACGAATGGACCAGCCTGTCTGCTCAGGAAAAGCTCTCCGGCAACCAGGCAACCCAGCTCTACGCGATCTCGATCCTGGTCGTCTTCCTGGCGCTTGCCGCCCTCTACGAGAGCTGGTCGATCCCGCTTGCCGTCATGCTGTCGGTGCCGATCGGCATTTTTGGTGCGTTGCTGGCAGCAACTATCTTCGGCCAATCGAACGACGTCTACTTCAAGGTCGGTCTGCTAACGACCATCGGCCTGGCGGCAAAGAACGCCATCCTGATCGTCGAATTCGCCATCGAACAGCAGAATCAGGGCAAGAGCCTGATCGACGCAACGCTGGAGGCATCCCGCCAGCGCCTGCGACCGATCCTGATGACCTCGCTCGCTTTCATCCTCGGCGTGCTGCCGCTGGCGGTCGCCAATGGGGCCGGTTCCGGTAGCCAGAACTCGATCGGCATCGGCGTCATGGGCGGCATGATCTCGGCAACCGTGCTCGGCATCTTCTTCATCCCGCTGCTCTTCGTCTCCGTCCGCCGCGTCTTTAAGGGCAAGATGGAGACGACAGCCGAACCGCGATCTTCGGAACTGATGCCGGGAGCGCAAGAGTGACACAGCCCAGATGCAACTTTTACGTTTTAGCGAAAGCACTAATATGATCCGAGAAACCGAAAGACATTTTCCGTCCTTCCGTAATATTCGCCAGCGTACGGCCGTTGCCGCCTGTGCTATTCTTGGTACTTCGCTGCTGAGCGGTTGTGTTGTCGGCCCCGATTATCAAAAACCCGAACTCGCAATGCCCGCACATTGGAGTGGCAAGACGCAAAAGAAGACAAAGCCACCGCAGCTTTCGCAATGGTGGAAGCAGCTTCGCGATCCGATGCTGAACGACCTGATCGAGGAGGCGGTGCAGGGCAATCTCGACGTGGCCACTGCCAAAGCTAAGATCCGAGAAGCACGTGCGACTTACCGCAAGCAGACAGGCACGTTGCTCCCAACGGTGGAGGCCACTGCTTCGGCGACGAGAAATCGCTCTGCGGCGTCCGACGGCACTCCTGCGACCATCTATAGCCAATATCAGCCTGGCTTCGATGCAAGCTGGGAGCTCGATATTTTTGGCGGCAACAAACGCGCCGCCGAGGCCGCCAAATATGGCGTCGATGCGGCCGAGGAGGATCTGCGCGACACCCTTGTCACATTAGTGGGCGATGTAGCTTCCTATTATGTTCAGGCGCGTGAATATCAGGCTCTGCGCAATCTTGCACAGCGAACAGCGGTATCTCAACGGAAAACCGCGACCCTCACCCAAGCGGAATTCAAAGCGGGCACGGCAACCGCCATCGATGCTGCGAAGGCGGACGGCGAAGCCAGCAGTACTGAATCGGACATCCATACTTACGAGATTTCGTATATGGAAGCGGTTCACAAGCTTTCCGTACTCCTTGGAAAACCTCCAGCGGAGCTCGAAGAACGCCTCAAGAAGTCCGCTCCTATTCCGCGCCCGAAGATCGAGGTAGCTACGGGTATTCCGGCTGATATCCTGGTCTCGCGCCCCGACGTTCGCAGCGCAGAGCGACAACTTGCCCAATATACGGCCAAGATTGGCGAGGCGGAGGCCGATCGCTACCCCTCGATTTCACTGACCGGCAGCATATCGTCAACCGCGACCAGCATTGCCGATCTCGGCAAGAAGTCCAGTATCGGCTGGTCGTTTGGGCCTTCGGTTACCATTCCCCTTTTCAAAGGAGGCCAGTTAAAGGCAGCCGTCGATATTGCCAAGGCAGAGCGTGACCAATATTACATCGCCTACCAATCGGCCGTTCTGACGGCTATGCAAGATGTAGAGGATGCGATCGTATCTTTAACACAGGAACGATTAAAGAACGGCAAACTTGCCTCTTCGGCTGCTTCCTATCGCAAGGCAACCATTCTGTCTCATGAACTCAACGCGGCGGGGGCTGTCGATTATCTCAATGTTCTAGATGCGGAACGTTCGCTATATAGCGCGGAAAGCTCGCTGATACAGAGCACTGCCAACATTGCATCCGACTATATCTCGCTAAACAAGGCGCTTGGCGGAGGGTGGGATGGCCCCATTGACACATCGACGCCAGCGGTGGCTGATACCTACGGGGGGCCGCATCTTGCAAAGAAGTGATTCATAGAGAACGCAAAAGATGTCGACGATAACATCGTAGCGGCAGGTCTGTTAAGAGCAGCTTGCTTTTCATAACATTCAGACAAGAAACCGGCAGTTTGCTTTCTTCATTCCGCCGGTTGAAATCTTTCTGCAGCCTCCGTCAATAATCCAATTATCTTTTAAGCTTGCTGATTTCTGGCCAGATGTCGTGAATCGTGTCCAGAAGATATCGAACTTGATGCGAGTCACATCGATAGTAAACAAACTGGGCGTCGCGTCGAATATTGACGATCTTATGAAGGCGCAAAGGAAGCAAATGCTGCGACAGCGAAGACTGGCTGATATCGAGTCTCTTCGCCAACTCCGTCACAGATATTTCACCCTGGATGAGGATTTCCAAGATCGCCAGACGTTTTGCATTGGCGAGGAGAAATATAAAGGCCGCAAGTTCTTCGCGATCATACTCGTCAGATAAACTGTCCAGCATGCCGCTCACCCGCACCTGATTCGCCAACGTCAGGCACAACTACAGATTAATGATGACGACATCTTGAGCGCTATGTTTCAATATGTGTATTAATATAATGAAATGCAAACAATGTTTCTGATGAGAACTCTCGCGGAAGCCTCGTGTATATTCGAGCCCATTTGCTCGTTCCCGCTCATTCAATGATAAGCAAGACCGGGACGATGCGACATCAACCTCTCCCGCAGCATCTATTGAAATGCGGAGCGCTAACTTAACTTCCAGCCTTGATCCGGTTGAATTTTTCGGCGTGGCCTTGTGCGCAATTCTATAGGTTGCTCTTCCTCAAATGGCTTGATTGACACGGTGAATTCGCAAAGCCGTGGAGACGGCTAGTTTCTCCTGCCGAAGGTCCGATTTACGATGACGAGGACGAAGACAGGCCCTCCATTCCTAATGCATCGTGCCGCGGCGTTCTGCATTTTTCAAACGGGTACTCATGCCGTTCCGCGCAGATGGAATGTCTCTGGGATCAAGGCGCAAGACATGCTTCAACAGGCTCAGAAAATCATCAACAAAAGTGAAGATCGTTGGTATGACGAGCAGGCTCAGGAACGTCGAGGTGAGCAAGCCGCCAATTACCACAATCGCCATTGGTTGACGAAAACTGGCGTCACCGCCGCTCAGGCTCAACGCTACCGGAACCATGCCGGCACCCATTGCGATAGTCGTCATAACGATCGGTCGCGCCCGCTTGTGGCAAGCGTCGACCAGTGCGTCGAAGCGCGACATGCCCTGTCGTCGCGACATAATAGCATATTCAACGAGGAGAATGGAGTTCTTGGACACCACACCCATGAGCAATATCAATCCGATGATGGCCGGCATGGAAAAGCTCGTCCCGGTAACAACGAGGGGAAGCAGCGCTCCGCCGAGCGCAAGCGGGAGCGCCATCAAGATGGTTACGGGTTGGAAGAAATCGTGGAAGAGCAGGACCAGGACAGCATAAATACAGAAGACTCCGATGCCCATGGCTGTACCGAAACTGTCAAACAACTCCGAGCTGCGCTGCAGCTCGCCCTGCTCTACCTGGTAAACGCCTTGCGGCAGATGCTGAAGCGCGGGAAGGGCCTGCGCCTCCTTGTTCACCTCCCCAAGCGTCCGTCCGTTGAGTTCGACCGAAAGGGTCACGTTTCGCGCGCGATCCAGACGATCGATTTCGGCGGGGTTCCCGCCGATTGTGATCGCCGCGATGCTTCCCAGTGAGACCTTGCCGTTTGCGCCGGCCAGTTGCAGCCGTGATATGGCATCGATATTGCCACGGGAATGAGGGGAAAATCGGACGCGGATAGCAATCTGCCTCTGCGGCAGATTCAGTTTCGCCAGCTCGCTCGAATAGTCTCCGTTCGTTGAAACACGCACTGCCTCGGCAATCGAAGCGGACGTGATACCCAGAGCGGCGGCCTTGGCAAAATCCGGCTTGATTTGGATCTCGGGCGCCTGCAGCGAAGCACTCGACGTGACCGCACCGATTCCTTTGATTGTTCTTAGCTGTCCTTCGAGCGCGCTCGCTGCCTGTTCGAGAACATCTGGGTCGTCGCTTGCGAGCGTCAGCTCCAGCTTCGTGCCATTTCCGCCGGTGCCGACTTCGACCCGCACGCCAGCTATTGCGGAAAGTGCATGTCGGATGTCATCCTCAATTGCGGACTGCTTTCGGGTGCGCTCACTGATGTCCTTGAGATCGACGACGAGTGTCGCCTTTGTCACGTCCGTCGTCGTTGAAGAGTCCAATCCACTGCCACTTGAAGACGAGCCAACCGCGCTGAATACACGAGTAACATCTGGCAATTTGGAAATGATGTCGCTTGCGCGGCGTGATACTGCATCCGTCTGGGTGAGCGTACTGCCAGGCTGGAGTGTCAGTTTGACTTGCGTCTGCGCGTCATCGGAGGCCGGAAAAAATCCTGTTCTCATGAACGGGATGGTCGATAGCGAGAGAAGGAGCAGAACGCCGGTCACGAGCAAAGTCAGCTTGCGATGATTAAGGCAGGTCTTCACCGTCGCGATATACCCACGCATGATCAAGCCGTCTTGCGTTTCCGCATGATGGGGTTTCATGAGGTAAGCCGCCATCATGGGTGTCAAAAAACGCGCGACAAGCAGTGATGCAAGCACCGCAACGGACGCTGTAATTCCGAACTGCCGAAAGATCAGGCCCGGAATGCCGCCCATGAAGGCAGTGGGCAGAAACACGGCAACCAGCGTAAAGGTCGTTGCAATGACTGCAAGACCTATCTCATCAGCTGCCTCGAGGGCGGCCTCCATGGGTCGTTTGCCCATTTGCAGATGCCTGGCGATATTCTCGACCTCAACGATCGCATCGTCGACCAGGATGCCAACAACAAGCGACAGCGCCAGGAGAGTGATCGTATTGAGGCTATATCCGGCAAGATGTACTACGAGGAACGTCGGAATGATGGAAAGCGGAAGTGCGATGGCGGACAGGCATGTGGCGCGAAAGTCCCTGAGGAACGCCCAGACGACGACGATAGCAAGGATCGCGCCTTCGTATAGCATATGCATGGAACCGTCATAATTCTCTATGACGGGTTTGACCGTGGTATAGGCCTCATCGATCCCGACCTCGGGATGCGCGGCGGCAAATTCCGCCATTTTCTTCTTGATGTCATTTGCAACGGTCGTATCGGAAAAGCCGTTCGAGCGCTTGATCTCCACGGCAATCACGCGGTCCCCATCAAGATAGGCAAGCGAAGAGCGATCCGCAAAGCTGTCCGCAACCGTTCCTATTTCGTCAAGACGCACACTTTTGCCGCTCGATAGCGGAATTGCGAGCTTTGATAGGTCCTCAATAGAAGGAACGGCGCCGAGGGTGCGGATTGTTTGTCTTGCCGAACCGACATCGCCCCGCCCCCCCGATTTATCCGACTGGACGGATTTCACGCGCGAGGAAATATCGGACGCCGTAATGCCCAGAGATGTCATGACATCCGGATTGAGATCAACGTGGACTTCACGATCGACGCCACCTATGCGATCCACCTCCCCTACCCCGCCGACTGACAACAGCGCCTTGGTCATGTCGTTGTCGACGAACCATGAAAGCTCTGTCTCGGTCAGCTTCTTTGAGCGGACCGCATAGGTGGCAAGCACCGAAGACTGTACCGTAACCTTGGAAACGGTCGGCGATGCCATTTCGGACGGAAGATCGCTCTTGGCGCTATCGACAGCATTCCGTACCTCGTTGAGCGCCGCTTCGCTGTTTTTCTCGAGCTTGAACGAGACGCTGATCGATACCGATCCATCGGTTATCGTTGTCGTGATGTGATCGAGGAGATTCAGCGAAGCGAGCTTGTCCTCAATTTTGCGCGCAACCTCGGTTTCAAGCTGTGTTGGCGCGGCACCTTCAAGCGACGCTGAAATCTTGATGGTAGGCAGATCCATGTCCGGAAAATTCTGGACCTGGAGTTTTGAAAACGCGAGCAACCCGCAGACCGTCAGCAAGGCAAACAGCAGTATCGCAGGTACGGGATTGCGGATGGACCAGGCCGAGACGTTCATTCGGCAGCCCCTTCGACTTTCACCAGCGTACCTTCTGAGAGGAAGGCGCCACCAGACCGCACAAGACTCTCGTCACCCCTGAGACCGGTAACAATCTCCACACGGTCCTGTCTGCGGCGGCCCACGTCCACACGCTGGCGGTGAACCCGATCTTCCTGGTCGATGCTGAAGACATAATTGATACCGTCCCTGAACACCAATGTGGTCTCAGGGACCGTCACAGCCTTCTTCCTGCCAACATTGATGAGCCCGGAGACGTAGAGCCCATTGCGCGGAGGTGGCTCCTTCGGTAACTCCACATAGACAACCGAACGTCCGGTATCGCTGCTGATGGTCGGGGCAACAAGCCTTACGACACCATGAAGCGCCAATCCGTCAGGCCCTATGATCTCGGCGTCCTGTCCTTGCGCGATCTGCGGAAGATATTGAGCCGCTACCTCGGCCTGCCACTCTATTCGCTGCTGGCGTAGAAGGCGGAACAATTCGGTGCCCGTCGACACGACCGCACCGAGCGAAGCAGAGCGCGATGTGATTATGCCGTCGTCAACCGCGGCAATGGTTGTCTGCCCGAGTTTAATACGCTCACTCTCGAGGGCGGCCTCTTCGGACTCAAGGTCCGCCTTGGCGGTCTGCTCGGTGGTCAGGTACTCAACCCTTTTCTGGTCAGAAAGCGCGCCGGAACCTCCGATCTGCCGGGCACGATCCGCATCCGCCTTCGCCTTTGCAAGGTCCGCCTGCTTTGTAGCAACCGCAGCCTCTTCCTTGCGCAGATCTGCAAGTACCGTCTCCTGATTCAGGCGAACAAGGGGATCGCCCTTCTTGACGATGGATCCGACGTCGGCCAACACTTCCGTTATGCGCAGGCCGCTCGTTTCGGATTCTATTACTGCCTCGTGCCAGGGCTTCAGCCACCCGCTTGCCGGGATTGTCTGCGACCAGTCCTCGACCGAGGGCTGAACCGCAGCGACGGTTAATGCCGGAGTGCCCTGTAATTGCTTTTGTTCTTCTGCAGCAACGTCACTATCTCCAAATGCAAGTATCCACGTACCGGCAAATAAAGCGGCGCAAGTCAGGTGTTTCAAATTACGCCAGCAACGCGCATTTGCGGAAGGGATCTTGCGGGACATGGTCATTGAACGGATTACCTTACCTGAAAACGTGCAGCTTCCTCCGGGATCGTTGACGGTCAACGCTGGTAGGCCCCCCGTTGGTTCGACCAATATCGAACTCCACAAGGGTTAGCTGATTGTCTTCCGATAGCAGATGCGGCGTTAAGTGGTGTTAAGAGAGTGTAAAGTTGTGTAAAACTTATTTCGCTCGGTGCTCCAGGGTGTATTGCTGTCAACGTAATTCGGGTGGAGCCCTCCATGGCAAAGGTACTGTTGATTGATGACGATACTGAGCTGACGACCCTTCTAAGTGAATATCTTCTGGATGAAGGATTCGAGGTTGAAACCTCGGAGGATGCTCGGCTAGGCATCGCGAGCGCCGTCGATCGATCAGTGGACATCATCATTCTCGATATAATGATGCAACGCATGAACGGGATAGACGCTCTGCAGCGTATTCGCCAGCTAAGCGACATACCTGTTTTGATGCTGACAGCCAAGGGGGATGATATTGATCGGATTTCCGGCCTTAATCTCGGCGCTGATGATTATGTCGCAAAGCCATGCTCGCCTGGTGAATTGGTTGCTCGCATTCGAGCGATCTTTAGACGCACCGGAAAACGACGGAGTGATGAAAGCGCGCTTCAGACGGGCGACCTTATTTTGGATCCCGCGAGCCGAACCGTCCGATGGCAGGGCAAGCCGCTGGAACTCACCAGCGCAGAATTCAACATATTGGAGGTGCTGGCGCGTAACGCCGGGCAGCTGGTTTCAAAGCAGGAAATCTCGCGGCGCGCGTTTGATCGACCCCTAACGCCCTTCGATCGCCGCATCGACGTCCATATCAGCAGCGTACGGCAAAAACTGGGTGCCCGCAGTGATGGTGCATCCTGGATCCAGTCTATACGCGGCCAGGGATATCAACTGGTTCGGGACGTCTCATGCGGAAGTTGATATGGCGGATTTTTGCGATCGTCTGGTTCACCATGGCTATGTCGATCGTGCTTCTATTTGCGATCGGCCACATATTTGGGCTGGCGCCTCAAACAGAAGAGCTCCGCGATCAACGAACGGCGTTTGCGCTCGATACGGCCGCAAACCTGCTTGCAACAACCGGCGTAGAGGCGTCGAAACAATTCCTTTTGGCCACCACTCACGCATCCTCGCCGGTCCAGCTGAAATTGGCAGACATTGGCAGGCCCCTCGAGTGCGCCGTAAGACCCGAAAACAAATATGAAAGGCGAGTAGTCAGTACAGGCCGTTGTTTTCAGCTGAGCGCTGAGGTGCAAAGCCTTGGGTTCCTCTCCAAGAACATGCTGAACCTCGTTCCGTGGGCCTCGGCCATGTTTGCGGCGGCCTTTGCGGCCTACTGGCTGGCACACTATCTCACACGACCCGTGGAACAGGTAAGGGCGGGGCTGCACGCGCTGGCACAAGGTCAATTTGAGGTAAGAATCGGCAGCAGCATCGATCTGAAGAGAGACGAGATCGCAGCGCTGGCCCATGACTTCAACGTCACCGCCGCACGCCTCGAGGAATTTCGGGACGTTCAGCGGCGCCTGTTTCATGATGTCTCCCACGAGCTTCGATCACCTTTGTCCAGACTCCAGGCCGCACTCGGCCTTCTGAACAAAAATCCCGATCGGCTCCCCGTGATGAGCGAACGCATTGAACGCGAAGTCGCGAGGATGGACAATCTCATCGACGAAATCCTAACCCTTGCCAGGCTCACGGCGGTGGAGGCGGAGCCACTTGAACGGCAGACCCTCGATTTGGTCGATCTGCTTCACGAAATCTCCGACGATTGCGCCTTCGAAAGCGCCTCGCGCAAGATCTCCTTGGTCTACGAGGGCGTCGACTCGTTTGTGACCTCTGTCAATGGAGAACTGATCTACAGAGCGATCGAGAATGTCGTGCGGAATGCCGCCAAACACTCGCCTTCGAATTCGCAGATTCTCATGCGCACCGAGAGGCAAGACCGGTTCTTCTTCATCATCGTGAAAGACTACGGCCCGGGTATTCCACGCGACATTCTCGATACGATCTTTCAGCCATTCCGACGAGGACACAATCCTCCGGCCGACACGGTTGGTTTTGGCCTCGGCCTGGCGATAGCAAGACATGCTTTCGCATGCCATGGCGGCCAGGTGCATGCCGAGCTTCCGGCGGAAGGCGGCCTGCTCGTCCGAATGAGCCTACCTGTTTGACTGTTATAGCTATTACGAAAGTCTGACCTATGCGACACCCTCGTGTCTTTCGCACTCCTATGATCTTCGCCGCGATCGGAACCCTCTCCAGCTGTGTCGATGCCCCCATTAGTCCACCGGTAGCCGACATGCCAAAGGCGTTCCTCGGCGCAGCGCGGGCTGACAATCCGGCACACGTCAACGAAGAGTGGTGGCAGGCCTTCGGTGATCCGGAACTCAACAAGCTCATGGATCTGGGCAAGGCGAAGAACCCTGAAATCGTACAGGCCGCAGCGCGCCTTGAACAGGCTCGCGCCAATGTCGATCTCGCCTCGGCGGATTTGTTGCCGGCCATTTCGGGGGGAGTCGGCAGCGCGCGCGGCGACAAATATGGACTGGGTACGACATCCGGCAGTTACGGCACAGCCTCCGGAAGCTGGACTATGGATCTCTTCGGAGGAAAGCGCGCCCAAAAACGCGCAGCGCAGGCGCGCTTTGACGCTGCCATATCGGACGTGGATGAAACGACGCTCAATGTGCTTTCGTCAATCGGATCGACTTATGTCGACGTGCGCTACTACCAGGAACAAATAGCGCTCGTGCGGCTGACCGTCGAAAACAGAAGCCGCAATCTCGCCATGATGCGCGACAGCCGCGACGCAGGACAGACTAGCCAGCTGCAAATCGTGCAAGCCGAGCAGCTTGTTGCCAAAGCCGACGCCGAACTGCCATCGCTTGAGGTCCAGCTCGACGATTCCATTGCCACTCTTGGGAGTTTGACCGGGGCCTCGGAGCAAGACCTGCATGCTGAGCTCTCGACCAAAACTCATCAACCACGACCACGATACAAGATCGGAATAGGCATTCCGACAGACGTCATCCGCAACAGGCCGGATGTGAGGCGGGCTGAAAGCAACTTCATCGCCGCTGCCGAAGGTGTCGGGATTGCGAAGGCCGCCCTCTACCCATCGCTGGAGCTGAGCGGCTATGTCACACCCACGGCCGTCGTCCATAGTGGTCATGTCAACATCTGGCAAATTGCCGCTAACTTCACCATGCCTATTTTCGACGGAGGGAAAAATAAGGCTAACCTCGCTTCGGCAAAGGCTCAGCTGCAGCAGGCCGAGGCAGCTTGGCAAGCAGCCGTTCTGAACGGCATCGCGGCAGTCGAAAAGGCACTTGCCGCCTACAACAGAGACGGCAGGAACATCGCCGCGCAGGAAAAACTAGCCGCGACATCGAAAGAAGCATTGCGACTGGGCAGGGTCAGCTTCGACCTGGGTGCCGGGGCAGTCTTCAACATTCTGGACGCGGAGCGCGACTACCTGGAAGCTCAACAGTCGAGAGCGCAAGCCATTCGAGATCAGGCACTGCACTATATCGAGCTCTGCAAGGCGGCACCTCCCGCACGACGGCATGATGCTTCCGTAACTTCAGCAATGAAGGCAACATCGTCTTCGGGAAGACCTAAGGGATAGCGTCGCAGCCGCCGCGCAAGAAATCCAATCGTTCCGATTTCACTCGCATGAAGCAATGTATCGCTGCAATAAATGATTGTGACCGAGGTCAGCCTGCTAACGACATATCTACGGTCGGATTGGTCGCCAGAATAGGCATTGGGATAAAGCTCGACGACTTCGCGTAAAGCTATCATCCATAGAACATGGCAACTGGTACCCGCGATTTCGACCATATGATATCTGTTGGTCGCCGGCACATGCAGGCAGCGATGCGGCAAAAAAGCATTCCCCTTGATACGGATCAATGAGGCCGATGTCGATGACATCGGCCTTCCAACACGACTAGTCGTAAGGGGAAATGCAGTGACGCCGGCCTGCACCATTCGTCAGATATGTGTCCGTATCGGGATCATAGGAACGATAACGGTTTGCACACCAGGAATAATGCCGTTGGCTCATTTCCTCGGGCGCTGGCGGCGGTGCATCGTCATCATTTGCTATGGCCGCTCCCGCGATTGCTCCGACGGTGAACGCCGCGAGCGGAAACCAGTAGCCATCATGAAAGCGATAGCCCGGCCGGTGCGTTCTTACGCCATGATATCCATTCCACAATGGAGCATCGTCGCCTGGAGGCGGGGCCTGAACGAATACGAGATCCGCACCGCCGGTGCCGTAGGATGGCACGCCCAATTCCTGCGCGGATGCACCAGTCGAAAACAATGCCGTTGCTAAGCAAAAATTCAGAATTAGCCTATTCATCATTCACCTCACTTATCTATTGATGCTCGAATGCGGATAGCAGCATGGCGTAGGAGTTCCGCGTGATAACTGATCCTATTGATATCGCGCATGCGCCGTTTCGAAGCTGACGATTTACATTTGATTTGTGTTCATATGCCGCTGTCGACGATGATAGTTTATTGAGTTTCGTCAACGAACGTGTATGAGAAATGCAAATACCTCAATCCGAAGACGATTGACGACAGTATCATTTGAAAAATATATTCATTACAACAAATACTTGAGATTTTCTGCAACGCCTATCCGCAACGGCTATATGAATCTCTCGCTATCTTATCTCTGATAATTTGACATTATTTTCAATGATTTGATACGTAGATATATATAAAGTCCAAATTTTTGCCATCTTACTTGATATAAATCGCATCGCTTCTCGTCCCCCACAATTCGAGAGGCATGGAGCCGGATGTTATATCTATCCCTACATTCGGCTCCACTATTTCCCGCAGAAGCGCGATCGAACATCAGCAGGCGCGCCGCCGGAAAATCGGTTGTCTTATTCTGTAGGTGCAGTAAGGCGATCTCATTCGCTAGCGCTCAATGCACACAAAGTTCACGGTTACTGAGCAGGAAGTTAGTGCCGCTTCACCTTTATGCGGCAGAAGTGTTCTCGTGAATGCCACGGAACATATATGCATCTACCGATTTCCGGTACCCAAATTACCTATCAGCTATAGCTACCGCTGACCATCAATGACGAATCATGTGTGGCGGAAGGACGACATAGATTTCGATATGTTGCTGCTCCATAACTTCATAGAGATATTGGTAATTTTCCATTTCCAGCTGAGGCATTTATGCAACGCCGATATTCGATGCAGCTGACGTTCGAGTATTTTTTGAAATGCGTGCTTTCTGGTGTGGATTACATCGGTAGTTTCCTTCGCGGTAGCTCACGGAGCTTCCACTGGTAGGGACCGCCTAATGAGAAGTCGCGCAAAGCAAGGCGCAATTCTCTTCTCATCTGGCATCATGATTTGGAGAAAAAATGACTATTAGAAGCCTGTTGCTTAGCTCGGCTGCCATGCTTGCAGCTGTTTCGAGCGCCAATGCTGCAGATGCCGTCGTCGCGGCGGAACCGGAGCCGGCAGAATACGTGAAGATATGCGATGCCTTCGGACCCGGATATTTCTTTATTCCAGGAACCGAAACTTGCCTTAAGCTAGGCGGCAAGGTTCGCACCGAAGGTGAATGGCACAGTGCGTACAATCCCAGCAGCAAGACGGGTACGCTGTGGCATACTCGTGCCGAACTGCAGCTGCAGACCGCGACAGATACGGAATATGGCCCCCTCACAACCAATAGCGAGCTGCGCTGGGACTGGAACGATGGTGGTTCGACGACAACAAAGTTGCTGCATGCAAGCATCAGCCTCGGTGGCTTCACGGTCGGCAAGGAGGACTCTCAATATAACTCCTTCATCGGCTATGCGGGTGACGTGATCAACGACGACGTCGTCTATGACGGCCCTTATGAACTCAATCAGCTGACCTACAAATACGACGCAGGCAACGGCTTCAGCGCGGTTATCTCGCTGGAAGACTCGAACTCGTCGAGTGATTCCAGCAGCTATGGCGGCGCCTGGGTTACGTCTGAGTCCAATCACTACGCGCCGGATGTCGTCGCCGGCGCTGGCTTCAAGTCGGGTGCCTGGTCGTTCAAGGTCGTGGGCGGCTACGATTCGATCGTTGAAGAGGGCGCCGTCAAGGCACGAGTCGATGCAGACTTTGGTGTATTCTCCGCCTTCTTGATGGGTGGTTACAATACCGATGGCAGCAAGTTGAACAAATATGCCGGATCCAACCTCGATGAATCCGCTTGCCCATCGGGCAAGGGCTATCTTTGCGGCTGGGGCGACTGGGCTGTTTGGGGCGGCGTTGGCGTTCCGATCAACGAAAAGCTGAAGTGGAACCTCCAGCTTGCCTACACCGACTCGAAGATCTTCGCAGCGACCACGAACCTCAAGTTCAACCCGGTGAAGAATCTGCTCATCGAGCCGGAACTCTCCTACACCAGCTGGGATTCGGTCAACAAGGATCAGTGGAGCGGCATTCTGCGATTCCAGCGATCCTTCTAATCTGATCTAAAGTTGACCTCCGATCAGAGAAGGGAGAAGGCCCGGTTTCCCTCCGGGCCTTCTTTGTATTGCTATTGCACGGGCAACTGCTTTGGGGATGGCCGGATCCGTCTGCGACTCTGGTCGTTTCTTGGTTCGACGAGTGTGCCGGAGCGCCAGGGTGGCGCAACCGATCTAATGGCGTGCATAGGCAGGGGTTAGGCGATCCATTTGCGAGCAGGCTCCGCGACCTAGGGGGCGAATGTGAGGCGACAGCGATCGCCGGACCGGGTTGAACATCCATTTCGAAGAACGAGATTTGACGCCAGAAGCCCGTTAAGCTTTCCGAGTTGCTTCGAAGGCTCCGCATCGAGAGTTTATGCCTGTGGCGGCCGATCGCAGGCGCAGCCGCTGGAATGGCGACCATGCATGGTCGCGACCGGTCGCCTGGGCCTTTCGTGGCAAACAGTCGACAAGCCGGGTTCATGCGATTGAGCATTTCTCTCACTCAGCATTCCGCCGTTGCGATGTATATTTGAGAGATTAGGCTCGAACGTCGAACCTGTGCTGTCGGCCCAAACCTGGCACGCCGCAGGTCTCGCAGTGGCCTGCCATCGATATCCGCAGGTGGCATTGTCCAGCACCGCCCGGCATACGCACCTTGCCGGGAAATTTGTGCTTCCACCGCCTGCTCCAGCGCAGCTGCATGGAAAACGGTAGCGACGACGCGGCAAACGCGTCCTTCGCCTTCAAAGACACTATCGTATCGGCATGGATAGGCCGTCACGTTGTCCCGCCGTCTCCGATAATTGCGCCGACTCTCGGCAGAAACTCCACCTCAGTCCGTTATCATGCTTCTCCGGGCGAGCATTGCGACAATGGCCTCGGCGCGGCTCATTCGTTGAAATCGGGCACATCCTTCCAGAGGCGACCCGAAACGGCGTTTTGATAGCCTATGCGATAGACCGTGCGCATATACTCCGTGTTAAACGGATCCGTTGCCTTGTACGGAACAGGTCTATCAATTGCCGCCACATGAAATTCTATTCTGTGCAGCCTTGCAAATTCATAGGCGGCATAAAGACCATTCTTCGTTTGAGACTTGACCAGGATGCTGTAGGCGCGCGCGATCACCGGGAGAGTTTTGTCCCTCGTCATCGCAAACTCAGGGATCAGCGTGTTGTTCACCAACACATAAATTCTGGATCGATGTATATCGACTGGCGCCGTCAGCTTGGATACGAACGCGGCCTCCGGCACGGTTAGGAATTGCGAAGAGCTTGCTCCATCTGAATGCAATTCTTCAATTGATCTAGCCCCACTTTTCGAGGCGATTTTTACTGCCGGAAAAACGCCAGGTATGCTCGCAGATGCAAGGAGAACATCGCGAAACAAAGAGAGTGCTTCAGGTGTACCTTTTGAGGCGATCGCTCCCATATTCCAGAGTATCGCTTGCTGGGTGTCGAGGTTTGTCGTGAGGACAAATAGCCGTCGTCCCTTTTTGTGTTCGACCGCGATCTCCTGCATCAATCCGGGTGTAATATAACGCTCTATCATCGAGCGCACGGGACGTTGCTCAAGCAGGCTCTGTCCGAGCAGGCCGACGGGAAGAAATTTCGCCTTGGCGAGATTTTCGGCCTCGCCGCTCGTGTATAGATGACGGAGCAATGCGTCGTACTTGGGTCCAAGGAATGCGAAAGGTGCAATGAAAGCACCGGTGCTCACACCGGTAACGACATCAAAGGAGGGCCGTGTCCCCGTAGTCGTCCAGCCCTCCAACGCACCGACGCTAAAGGCGCCTCCAGCACCGCCGCCAGATATGGACAGCATCACCGGAGCCCGCGCGGAGGTTGCTGCGAAACCTGACTTGACGAACGAGGCCAAACCGCCGTCGAGTCGGAGCCTGACGCTCTCAAAACCGGGGATCTGCGCGTCTAAGGCCTGCCTCTCACTATAGGTCGGCCTGTCCGCGACGCAGCCGACAAGTCCGACCATCAGCGCCAGCGAGAGACAGGTCCCGTTGCGGACAGCGCGAGCGATAACGGCTTTGAAGCGCTCGCTGAAACGAGACAGGACTGATCGGTGCATTGCCAGGGACCGCAGGCAAACAAGCGTCATTGCTGGAGGACGTCGCCTATGTCCAAACGCCAGGGCCCTCTGTCTTGGCACGCAAATGACAACACCCTGGAGTAGCTCACGCGCAGCCTTCCGCCGGCATCCAGCCGCAATTCCAGGTAACTTCCCACCCTCGCCCGTTTCGAAAAGAGAAATCCTCCCTGATCTCGCAGGTAGAACCTGTGCGTTATCTCTCCGATAACTGTCCTGGTATAGGCACCATATCGGAACCGCCAGGGCTTGCCGTTCTCGTCAAGAAGCTCGATCTCAATCCGGGGATTTGCGGCAAGCTCGTCCAGAGCCGGGAGTATCCGGCGCGCGTCGACAGATTGAGGCAACCACAAGAAGCGTGTTTTCACATCGCTTCGGCTAAGTTTCTTCGCAAGAGCTTTCATAAAATTCTGGACCTTGAGATAACCCGGTTATCCCACCGACAATATGTTTTCAGAATGTAAAGCGATGCTAAGTTTGCGTTAAGATAGGTAAAATCGGGTTCGGCCGGATCATGCGGATACTGGCGCGGCAGCCGACACGATATATGCCGGAGTGGGTCGCCTGTGGAGGCGCTCATCAAGCGCTTGCGCTGGCTCTTTATCGTTGGAGCGAGTTTGGCGGCAATTCACCGGCTTGCAGCCATGACATGGAAGCGAGACACCTGACGTCCTTCTGATCGCAATCAATCGATCTGTCAAACTGAGCGGCTAGCCCCAGCAGGGCGGCCCGACACAGGCCCGCGCCGCCGAAGGAAAAGGGCCGTCAGAATTTCTGGGAGACAGCGATCTTTATGTAACGGCCGGATTCCGAATACAACTCCGTGAGATTGGTGACATCCTTGACCTCAAGCGCGTCGTAATAGGTCTTGTTCAGGAGATTATATATGCCGGCCTGAACCGTCATGCCTTTCAGCTCGGCGGGCTGCCACCATCCAGTCAGATTGAGGATAGCATAGCCGCCAGGCTTTGAAGAGGCGCTCGACTTCTGCGAAACGGCTCCCGCCGCCACGAGGGTCAAATCAGTTCCCCAGCTGTCTTTCTCATAACCAACACCGACGATTGCTTTTACCGGAGGGACGGAGGACAGAAGCTCGTCGGTATCGAGATTGGTACCGCGCGCATACGAGACGGAGCCATGCAGGTTTATGCCGCTATCGAATTTCTTCTGTCCGGAAAGAGAAATGCCTGAGATGCGAACGTTGTCAACGTTGACGAATTCATAGCTGCCGTAAGAATAACCAGAGGTTGATACAAGGGTCGTGTCAATGAAGTTCTTGTAACGCGTGCTGAAAGCATTGAGATGAGCGCCGAAATCCTCGTCGCCGAAATTGACGCCGCCCTCAAAACCCCAGCTGGTCTCGGGTTTCAGATCCGGGTTACCAATGTAACGATAAAGCGGTGAATTGTCGTAGTCCACATAAAGCTGATAAGCATTCGGCGACTTATAGGCAGTGACGAACTGTAGATAGACCTCCGTATCAGGCGTTGCTTGCCAAGCGGCTCTCAATTTGGGTGACAGGTGATTGCCGGACTGGCCGTCCGGCATGTCACCTGAGTAACTGGCGGTTTCTTGGGGATCCTGCTTATACCAGTCGAATCGGAGGCCGGGAGTAAAGGAAAATGGGCTGTCGCCGAGGGTAATCTTATCCTCTACATAGGCGCCGAATTTGTAGGAGTTGACGTCGGGCGCGTAGCTCTCGTTGGTGTGATAATAGCTGCAGGACGAAACATAATCCGTCGAGCAGGAATCCACACCCGAAAGATAGTAACTGCTTTGGGCGAGCTGGAAATCGCTGCCGAATGTCAGCTTGTGATGGAGCGCCCCCGTGTCAAAGTTCGAATTTGCCCAGGTCGTATAGCCGTAGTCCTTCTCGTCGCTATGCATTAATCGGTCATACTCGCCCTTGGGCGACGTCAACCGGTAGCCTTGCGTCCCTTCGGTGCGGCTGCTGCGTTGCCAATAAAGCGTTGCAAAGCCGCTATTGATCCAGTCGCGGTCAGAATCGGCTTCATATTTGTAGTCGATGGATAGACGATCTCGCGACTTGTCCAGCTTGTAGTCGTAGCTGCTATATGTCGTGCCGTATCCGGAATAAGATAAATAGTTCTTGGTGGAGTTGTAACCATAATGCTCTGCCGTTAAGCCGATCGTATTTCCGCCCTCCAGCTCTTGCCGGACCTTGAATAACAAATTTCGCTGATTGTAATCCTTGGGATCGGCTATTGTTCTGCTGCTCCCGGTGCCTCCCACCTCTCCATTTGTTTCCGTTTCATGCCCATATTTATAGGAGGATTGAAACAGGATAGAGGTGTGGTCGACGTTGGCGGCGATAGCACCTGAGGCGCTGATCGAGTGATCGGAACCGTCAAATCCGAGCTTGACCATTCCTCCATATGTCTCACCTGGCTCGATAAGGTCTTCAGGTTCAAGCGAGTGCAGCAACAATGCCCCGCCAAGCGCTCCTGATCCCGCCCGGCTGGAATCGGCACTCTTCAGCACGTCAACCGACGACAAGGAGGTGAAATCATACGTATCGGCCCCGCCGCCATAGCTATAGATGCTATCGAAAAAATATGGGACCGGAATGCCATCCATGAGCGTCAGGACGCGATCGTCCTCCAGGCCGCGAATATTCACGCTCTTGGAAGCATTGTCGTAGGTGATACCGGAATCGATCGTGTTGCCAAAGTCCTTGAGATCTTCAACCTGCTTTTTCAGCAGGGTGGCAGCCGGAGTGCGGCTGACGAGCGGCGAATCGGATATTGATCCCCGTTGTATTCGATTGCCTTTGATAACGATCTTCTGCAGCTGTGTGCTGTCATCGTCTTCGGTCTTATCGGTAGAGCTTGTTACCGTCGTAGCTTCGGCTTGTTGCGCTAAAGCTAATGCATTGGAATTAAGAACACCCAAAGCCGTGCATGCGAAAAGAGCCAAGCGGAACCGCCAGGACATCATTAGCCTCTTCCTTTTAAATGAGGTCACCGGGCTGGCTGGTTGGTGCGCAAGCTTCCAAGGGGCTGGCTAGGTGCAAATGTTTCAGCAAAGCCGTCCCCACAAACGTCTCAATTACCTCACTTATAAAACATGATTTTGATAGTCAAGATATATAACGAATAGAATACCGAGCGCGTCTGCAAGACCAGACCGCTGCTTATTGGGCTATCCCTGGATAAGATGCAGCGCTGCTCGTAGGAGATTTCGTCAATGAGGATGAGGAAGATGCTCGAAGACATCGCCTTTGCCACTCCCACGGATTCCGTTTAGGCGAGATTGCGTTCGGCTGCGCATCCGGGCGGTTACGCAGCGCATCCGTCGGAACGCCGACTGGCGTATGAAACCGTGCTCTTAGCTACATGCTTTTTTTGGAAACAAGAATCCACATAACTATCACGAGCTAGCAACATCCAGACATCGGTAATCAAAGATGATCGTCTAAGACCCATGCCGTGGGCCGGCATTTTTCGAAGCCAACGTATTAGGCTTTATTTACGAGCCCAAGGTAAAGGTGTTGATGAGTTCGAAATCTCCGCAATCAAAAGCCGCCGTCCCAAAGTCACTCACTACAATCCTCACGCTTTCAGCCTCCGTTGCTCTCATGACCACGCCGGTTCATGCCGCGGTCGTCAACAGCATACGCGTGATAGGCGCCGAGCGTGTTGGATCCACCGCGATAACCGATAATATAACAATATCAGCCAGAAAAGCATTCACAGACACGGATATCGATAAATCGACCAAGCAACTGTATGCAACAGGCTATTTTTCCGACGTAAAGATTTCAGTCAGCGGCCAAACGCTCGTCATATCGGTCAAGGAAAATCTGCTGATAAATGCAATTGTATTTAATGGAAACAAGAAGATAAAGGACGACAAGCTTTCCGGGATTATCTCATCACATGTTGCTGGCCCTTACAACGAGGTTCAGGTTCAGGCGGATATACGCTCCATTAAGGATGCCTATGTTTCCATCGGTCGAAACGATGTCGAGGTGACAACAAAAGTTTTCAACGTATCAAAGAACAGAGTAAATCTTGCCTTCGTCGTCAATGAAGGAAATAGAACGAAGATAAGCAAGATTGAATTTTCCGGAAATCATGCTTTCAGCAGTGGGCGCCTTGCAGCCGTTATCAGTACCAAGAAGTCTGGTTTATTGTCATTCCTGACACGAAAGGATCTCTATAGCGATGCAAAGAAAGCTGCCGACGAAGACGCGCTGCGCAAATTCTATTACGACCACGGCTTCGTCGACTTTCGAATCGTTTCGAGTGACGCGACATTCGACAGCACAAGCAATAGCTATGCGGTGAATTTCATCGTCGACGAAGGCGTAAAATATAAGTACGGCGATGTTTCTCTGACATCGACGGTAGAGGGTATTAAGGCCGGCGAACTGGAAGGCCTCGTCCTTACGCGTAAAGGCGACACCTATAATGCCCAGAATATCCAAAAATCGCTCGACGCTATTTCAAAACGCGTCGAAGAAGCTGGTTATCCCTTCGTGCAGGTGACACCTCGCGGCAATCGCAACCCGGAGGACCGATCGGTGGCGGTTGAATATCTGGTCGATCAGGGAAAGCGCGCCTATGTGGAACGCATCGATATCCGCGGTAACTCGCGAACGAGAGACTATGTCATTCGGCGTGAATTCGATCTCAATGAGGGCGACGCCTTTAATGAAGCAACGCTAACGCGCGCCAAACGTCGACTCGACGCGCTTGGCTACTTCAGCTCGGTGAAAATTGCGACAAGTCCTGGCAGCGCGCCCGATCGGGTCATTGTCGTTGTTGATGTCGAAGATCAGCCGACTGGCTCGTTCGGAATTGGCGGAGGTTATGCCGTTGGCAACGATGGTGGTCTTCTCCTTGAGGCGTCTGTGGAAGAGAAGAACTTTCTCGGCCGTGGCCAATATATCAAGATCGCTGCCGGCGCGGGTACGAGCGGGAGCCAAACCTACAATCTTTCGTTCACGGAACCTTATTTTCTTGGCTACCGCCTAGCGGCAGGGTTCGACATATTCAAAAGCAAGAATAGCAGCAGTAGCGACTATTACGACTATGGCGAAGAAGGTATCTCGCTGCGCGTCACCGCCCCGATTACGGAATCCCTGGCGACGACCTTTCGCTATAACCTCAAGCAGATAACCTATACGGGAGAAGATGATTGGGAGGATAACCTCTCAGCGCCCTATAGAAACCTCATCAACAATGGTCCATGGATCCAGTCGACTGTTTCACAGACCTTTACCTATAATACCCTCGATGATCAGAATTTGCCGCGTGATGGCGTCATCGCAAAACTCACGAACGAACTCGCGGGCCTCGGGGGCGATTCTAACTTCTATAAAATCAGCGGCAAGGCGCGTTATTATCACACTCTTTCAGATGCTCAGGATATTATCGGTTCGTTTACACTTGGCGCCGGCTATATGGTCTCGACGACAGGTCAGGACCTCAACATCTTCGACCAGTTCACGCTCGGAGGAAGCGAGATCAGAGGCTTTCAGAATTCGGGCATAGGTCCAAGAACCTCCGATGGAGATGCGCTCGGCGGGACAAAATACTTCACCGCGTCAGCGGAGGCAAGCATGCCAACACCCGGTGTTCCCCAAGATATCGGACTGCGCAGCTCCGTCTTTGTGGATGCTGGTACACTTTATGGCAATTCGGCCAATCTCTACGGAGATGTTCTCAAGGATGGCTCTGCGCTTCGAGCCTCCGCCGGCGTCGGCCTGACCTGGGCGTCGCCCTTCGGGGTGATCAATGTCAGCTATGCGGTACCATTCCTCAAGCAGGATTACGACAAGGTGGAGAACTTCCGCTTCGGTATCGGGACGCAATTTTAACATGGTTAAGCCGTACGCGGCCGGCGCAGCGCTTCTTATTCGGCAACATCGAACGCCGATAATGGAGCGGCTTGGTACGCGACGCGGCGCCTTTTGTTATCACCTTGCTTTTCAGAGCATCGCTGATCCTGCTTCATCAGGAGGACGATTAAGTGGCGGCAGGCAACCGCAAGAGTATCAGAAAGTATGTGGCTGCCCTCGTTACGGGCACGGCCGCGTGTGCATATATTTTGAGTCCGGTCGTCGCTTACGCCCAGGCCAATAATAATAATGCCA
>NZ_JAEPVT010000019.1:0-100107 GCF_027109195.1 Rhizobium sp. AG207R | reverse complement strand
GGGCAGGGGTATCGCATATGAGCGGAGATCGCCGCTGTCCCCTTCTCCCCAGCGGGGAGAAGGTGCCGCCAGGCGGATGAGGGGGTGCCCGCCAAGACCACAAAAATCCATGAATTCAAATCGATAACCCCCTCATCCGACCCTTCGGGCCACCTTCTCCCCAAGGGGAGAAGGAGCTTATGGCGCTCGTCCGCCTCCATATGCGATAGCCCTGCCCTTGTGGGGGAGATGTCACGAAAGTGACAGAGGGGGTATGCATCCTCAGCAGACTCGACAGCATCCGTCGAAGGCAACAATGCTCATTACCCCAAAACGCCTTTGGAACAATTCACCCTCCTCCCGCGTCTTTAAGAAGTACAACGCAGAGGAGATTGCTAAATGCTGAAATGGGCTCTCATTTTCTTTGTGATTTCTTTGATCAGCGGCTTTTTCGGCTTTTCAGGCGTGTCCGCGGCAACCGCAACCATTGCGCGTGTTCTCTTCGCCATCTTCCTGATCATCTTCCTGATATTCCTGATCCTGGCCGTCATGGCCGGCAATGCCGTCGTTTGACGGCAGGGATCATCGGCGCATCGGGGCGGGCCTAGATCAGGCTCGCCCCGACATTTATGGCGAGCGCCAGGATCGTCGTATTGAATAGAAACGAGAGGATCGCGTGCAGAAGCGCGAGCTTACGCATTGAAACGGTGGAAATGCCGATATCGGCGGTCTGAGCCGCAACCCCGATCGTGAAGGAGAAATAGAGGAAGTCCCAATAGATCGGCTCCTCCAAAGGCTCGGCGAATTTCAGCCCCTGCCCCTTGCCCGGACTGCTGTAGAACCGGTGCGCATAGTGGATGGTGAACAGCGTATGCAGGAAGGTCCAGGATATCAGGATCGTCACGATCGCCATCATCACGCGGTAGAAGGCGATTTCGGGTGAGGCGTCCTTGACGCCAAGCAGATCCAGCGCAATGCCGCCGATGCTGGCGAGCGCTGCCGCAATCGACAGGAACAGCAGGAATCCATCCGAGAAATCGAGGTCGGCCGAGCGCTTGCGTATGCGCTGCGGGTCGGCCGTCAGCATCCTGTACAGGCTGTAAACGATATAGACGATTGCGGTCGTATCCCAAGCGATCAGCAGATTGCTGGCATTGAACTCGCGGGATGTCAGAAGCAGAAAGACGGCGATGCCGGCAAGAACCGCAATCAGGATGACATGATGCTTGCGCCACAGCACACGCCATCTGGAATGATGCAAATGTCCCTGCGCATCCATGCCGCTCTCCCGATCGCAAATCGTCTTTCAAAACAACGCTTCGCCGACGAGAGTGGCAAATAAAAGGAAGCCCCGCAATACGGGGCCTTCTACCTTCAAAATGCAGCCTCAGCCCGTCCAGCCGCCGTCGATGACGTGGATCTGGCCGGTCGTGAAGCCCGCCTCGTCGCCGGCGAGATAGGTCACCAGCGCGGCGATCTCTTCGGCAGTTGCGATCCGGCCCATCGGCTGTCGGGCGATAAAGTCCTTCATTGCCTTCTCGTAGTCACCGGTTGCCTTCAGCCGCTCATGCAGCGAGGGGCTATCGACCGTGCCAGGGCAAATCGCATTGGCGCGGATGCCCTTGGCGACGAAATCGGCGGCGATCGATTTGGTCAGGCCGATCACGGCAGCCTTGGAGGCGCAATAGGCGAAACGGTTCGGCACGCCCTTCACACTGGAAGCAACGGAGGACATGTTGACGATCGACCCCTTGCCCTTTTCCAGCATGCCCGGCAGGAAGGCCCGGCAGGTGGTGTACATCGCCTTGGCATTGAGGTTGAAGGAGAAATCCCAATCCTTTTCCTCGCAGTCCAGGATCGTGCCGGCATGGACGAAACCGGCGCAATTGAAGAGCACGTCGATCGGGCCAAGCTCTTCCGCGTAGGCCTTGACGGCGGCACTATCGAGCACGTTCAACACATGTTTGGTCGCGCCATCAAGCGTCGAGAGCGTCTGCTCGTTGATATCAATGGCGTAGACATGTGCGCCAAGCGAGATGAAGCGCTCTGCCGACGCCCGGCCGATGCCCTGCCCCGCCGCCGTGATGACGACCTTCTTGCCTTCCAACCCGTGACCCATAATCCTGATCCTTTCTTCGGGAACCATGACCCCACCCATGCCGCCGGCTGCATAGCCGAAACTCGGATAAGATCATGCAGTAACAATCAGTTGGCGCAACCTCACTACGCTTCGAAAGACTGCGCGAAGCGATGATTCAGCTTGTCGATGAGGACTGTATGCCGCTCGCCGCTTCGCAGTCCATTGCTAATCATCTCGGATGCATCGCTTTGAAATGCCATGTAGCCATCATGCCGCGGCCGCACATAGGCGCCTTCCAGCGTCGCACGCGTGTTGCGGTAAAAATCGAGCGCCGGCGCATTGACCGCATCGCTGATCCAGCCGTCGGCATGGCCGGGTTGACCATTGCCACTCGCATAAACACCCGCCTGCACCGGCCCGCTCGCAATCCAGCGCGCAAAGGCCTTCGCCTCTTCAGGCGCTTGCGTGCGTGCCGACACCGCAATGCCAGTGCCGCCGAGTGCCGAGCCATTCGGCGCGCGTTCATCGATCACGGGCATATCTGCAAAAGCGATCCGCGCCCGCCTGAATCCGGCAAAGGAATAGTTCACGTAGCCATAGATGAACGGCGACGCCACATAGGGGCCGTCAGGCTGGCCCATCAGGTCGAGCACCGCGATCGGATCCATTTCGTAGCAGCTGGAATCCATGCCCGAAACGAGCTGCGCGATCCAGTCGAGCACCGCTTCGCCATCGGCCTTGGCAATGAAATCCGGCCCTTCGATGTTGCAGGGCGTGCCGAGGTGGGCAGCCAGCGTGATGAAAGTCATCAGCGAATGCGGCGGCCGCATCGGCAGGATTGCTTTGCCTTCCTTGGCGAGCGTCACGAATTCGGCGAGATTCTTGACCGGCGCGCTCAGCCGGTCGGGCCGATAGGCCTGCACCTGTGTTGCCGCATCGAGCGGAAAGGCCCATTGCCGGCCCTGCCAGTTGTAGCTCGGATAGGAGCGCCCAACGGTGCCGGCGGCGATCGCGGCAATTTCCTCCGCACAGCCTGCATCATCGAGCGGCAGCAGGCAGTTCTCGCGGGTGATCTGCCCGACATGCGGATGATCGATGACGATGAGATCGTATTGCGCGGCAAGCTCCTCCACCGGAAAAGTCTCGAAATCCTGCAGCGAGCGCTTTTCCCAGCTGATCTCGACACCGGTCTTTTCCCGCCACACCTTCGAGCAGGCGATCATCGGATCGTAGCCGCGCGGATGCGACCAGGTCATTCCCTTAAGTTTTACCATCATGCCTTCCCCGCGCTCGGCTTGCGCTCGACGACCAGGATATGATCGGCGGCAAGCACGACTTCGTCGCGCTGGTTCAGCACTTCGCAACGCTCGACCACACGACCGGAAGCCGGCCGTTTCGGATCATCCTCCTTCGCTGAAATGGTGACGCGGGTGCGGATCGTATCGCCGATATGCACCGGGCGGACGAAGCGGAGCCGATCGTAGCCATAGGAAAAGGCAACGGGATTGATGAGCGAGGCCGTCAGTCCGACGCCGATCGCAAAGATCATCGTGCCATGCGCGATGCGCTGGCCGCCAGGCAAGGTCTTGGCGAATTCCGCATCCATGTGATGCGGGAAGAAATCGCCGGTATGGCCAGCATGGACAACAAAATCCGTCTCGGTGATCGTCCGTCCCGTGGTCACCCTGACGTGGCCGACTTCATAATCTTCGAAATAGAGGGTTTGTTCTGCCATTGCTCAAGCCTTTGGAAGTTCGGCAATCGGCGTCGCCGGCGCGGCGCTCGATTGATAAGCGGCCTCGACGAGAGCCATGGTCTGCCAGGCATCCTCGACGGAACCGATCAGCTCCTGATCCTCGCCGGATGCAAAACGCTGCAGGTTTGCCATGCGATTGACAAAGGCATCCGGGAACCAGGCGCCCTCCAGCTTGACCTCGACCCAATCGCTGCCGCCCTCAGGTCGGATCCAAAGTTCGTCCGGCTCCCCGCTGGGATAGTCGAGATTGACACCGAGCTTGACATAGGCCGCCCCCTTGGTGCCGGCGATGCGAAACTCACAAGCCTGGAACTTGCGGCCGAAATCATGGTCGTGATTGACCGAGAGCATGCAGCGAACCTTGTCGCCATAATCGAGAATCGCAGCCGTCCGCGTCTGGGCGACATCATGGTTGGGATGGCCGATGGTCTTGGCGTGGATCCCTCGAGGATTACCGAGCAGCCCGCGAATGAAATCGAAATAGTGGATCGAGTGCATGGCGATCTCGATCCGTGGCAAGTCTTTCAGGAACGGCCAGAGGCCCCAGGGTGTTGCAAGCGCCAGCCACGCATCGAAATCGACGACCTCGCCGAGATACCCTTTGTTCACGGCATCGTAGAGCGCCAGCATCATCGGCGCGAAGCGAAGTTGGAAGTTGACGGCCGCCTTGATATCCCTCTCGCGGCAGACCCGCAGAATTTCGGAGGCGCCGGCAAGATCGCTGCCCATCGGTTTCTGGATCAGCGCGAAGGAACCGCGCGGCAACTTCGAAAGGATCGCCGCATGCGCTGCCGGCGGGGTCGCCAGATCGAAGATCGCGCCATCGACGGCAAGGGCTTCTGCCTCGGAGGCGAAAACTCGAATACCCCATCGAGCAGCGAGCGCCACCGCCTTCTCGGTGTTTGGATCGTAGAGGCCCGCGACCGGAAAGCCGCCTTGTTTATAGGCAGGCAGATGCGCGTCACCGACGATGCTGCCGGCACCGAAAATCACGATGGAGCGAGGATGCGACGGCATCGGCCACCATTGGCGCAGGGATTTGGGATCGAAGCTCATCTCATCCTCCCTGAAACCAAGACCGGTTGACCTTTTGCCCGGAAAAAGGAGCCAGGAACATTGGCTTCGGAAGTTGTGGAAGCTACACACCCCCCTCTGTCACTTCGTGACATCTCCCCCACAAGGGGGGAGATCGCTTGAAGCGTTTCGCAGCACCTCGGGAAACGAATAGCTGTCGTGTCAGCAGATTCAATGTCTGTTGATTGCCAGAGATAGCCGCGATTTACCAATCTCCCCCCTTGTGGGGGAGATGTCAGCGAAGCTGACAGAGGGGGGTATCCGCTCCGCAGTCTCCCCCCTGGCGGAATGAGGGGCCTTGATTGGACGTCAGTCATGATGAAACACCTCCTCCATCATGGCCCACCACTCGCCCTCTTTGCGGGTCTCGAAGGGCTTCTGGCAGGGTATGCAGAAGGACCACCACTCTTGGTTCTTCGGGCTGGCAGCCATCTTCGCCATATCGGCCTCGAAATCCGTGCCGACATATTCCCAATAGCCGAAGAGCAGGTTTTCCGGCTCTTTCAGGAAGATCGAATAGTTGGTGATGTTGCATTCGGAGATCAGCGCCAGGATCTCGGGCCAGACGGCCGCATGGAGTGTCTTGTATTCCGCGACCTTGGCCGGCTCCAGGCCGATCACCATTCCCATCCGCTGCATGGTTAGCTCCTCCTCAGCCGTGAATTTCCCGGGTGAATTCGCCGATCGAGCGCGCCTTTACGGCATCCCAGTCCCAGGCAATACCGATGCCGGGCTCTGATGGGGCCACCGCCTTGCCATCGACGATTTCCATGCCCTTGGTGGTGAGATCGTCGAGCTGCGGGATGTATTCGACATATTTGCCATTCGGCACGGCGCAGGTGAGGCTGACATGCAGCTCCATCAGGAAATGCGGGCAGACGGGAATGTCGAAAGCTTCGGCGGCATGCGCCACCTTCAGCCAGGGCGTGATGCCGCCGATGCGGGCGACATCCACCTGCACGATCGAGCAGGCGCCCTTCTGCATATATTCGCGAAAATGCCGAATTGAATACATGGATTCGCCGACCGCGATCGGCGTCGGCGTCGATCGGATCAACCGGATATGGCCATCGAGATCGTCGGCCGGCAGCGGCTCCTCGATCCAGGCAAGGTCCAGCTCCTTGAGGCGTGCTGCCCGGCGGATCGCCTCATCGACGGTGAAGCCCTGATTGCAGTCGGTCATGATTTCGAAACCGGAGCCGAGTGCCAGACGCATCGCGGCCAGCCGGTCGTAATCCTCGGAGCCATGCGGCTTGCCGATCTTCACCTTGGAGCCGGAAAAGCCCTTGGCCTTCGCCTGCAGGGCGTCTTCGACCAAAGCTTCCTTCTCGATATGCAGCCAGCCACCTTCCGTCGTGTAGAGCGGGCACCGATCCTTGGCGCCACCAGCAAGCTTCCAGAGTGGCAGCTTCTGCTTCTTGGCTCGCAGATCCCAAAGTGCCGTGTCGATGGCCGCAAGCGCCAGCGCCGTGATGGGACCGATCGTCGTAGCATGCGTGGCGAATTCCAATCTGTGCCAGATCGCCTCGATGCAATCGGCATCCTCGCCGATCAAGAGCGGCACCAGATGGTCGGACAGCAGCCGCATGACGGACGAGCCGCCGGTGCCGATCGTATAGCTGTAACCGGTGCCGGCTGCCCCATCGCTGTCGGTGATGGTGACGATCGGCGTTTCCTGGCTGACGAAGCTCTGGATCGCATCCGTCCGCTTCACCTTCGGCGGCAGATCGACCATGCGCAGTTCAATTTTCTCGATACGTGCCATGGGAGCTATTCCTCAGTTTGCCAGGCTCTTGCCGGTTTCGGCGGAGAAGAGATGCGCTTGGCTGAGATCGAAGCTCATCTTCAGCCGCTCGCCACTCTTCAGCGCGCGCGGATTGAGCATGCGCGTCACCCATTCGCGCCCGGCGAATTCGACAAAGACGAGTGTTTCATTGCCGAGCGGTTCGGTGATGGCGACCGGCAGGGTCAGCTCGTAGACGGCAGATTCCGCGCCCGAATGCAGGCCGTGGCCAGTCGGGAAGATATCGTCAGGCCTAAGACCGAAGGCGACCTTTTCTCCTTCCCTGACCTTGCCGGCAAACTGGTTCGGCAGCGGCAGACGATCACCGTTCTTGAAGATGAGTTCGCCTGCCTTCAGTGTCGCCTCTTCGATATTCATCGGTGGTGAGCCGATGAAGCCGGCAACGAAGCGGGTGGCGGGCCGCTTGAACACCTCGTCCGGCGTGCCGACTTGTTCGATGTGGCCGTCGCGCATGATGACGATGCGGTCCGCCAGCGTCATGGCCTCGACCTGATCGTGCGTCACGTAGACCACCGTCGACTGCACCTTGGCATGCAGTTTCTTGATCTCGGTGCGCATCTGCGTGCGCAGCTTGGCATCGAGGTTCGATAGCGGCTCGTCGAAGAGGAAGACCTCCGGCTGGCGCACGATGGCGCGGCCCATGGCGACGCGCTGACGCTGGCCACCGGAAAGCTGCGCCGGGCGGCGATCCATCAGCGCTTCGAGGCTCAAAATAGCAGCGGCCTCGTTGACGCGCCGGTCGATCTCGGCCTGCGGCTGCTTAGCGATCTTCAGCGAGAAACCCATGTTCTCGCGCACGGTCATATGTGGATAGAGCGCATAGGACTGGAACACCATGGAGATGTTGCGATCGCGCGGCGGCAGGTCGTTGACGACCGTATCGCCGATCTCGATCGTGCCGTCGGACACATCCTCCAAGCCGGCGATCATGCGCAGCGTCGTCGACTTGCCGCAGCCGGACGGGCCGACAAGCGCGATGAACTCCTTGTCCGCGATGTCGAGATCGATCCCGTGGACGATTTCCAGCGCGCCGTAGCGCTTGACGAGTTTTTTGAGGGAAACCTGAGCCATGGAGATCAACCTTTGACCGCACCGAATGTCAGACCCGACACCAGATGCTTCTGAATGATGAAAGTGAGAGCGAGAGCCGGAATGATCATCACGACCGCCAATGCGCACATGCCGCGCCAGTCGATGGTGAACTCGGCCGTGTAGTCGAGGAGACCGACCGGCAGCGTCTTGGAATCGACGGAACGCGTCAGCTGCGAGGCGAGAGCATATTCATTCCAGCAGGTGAGGAAGGCGAAGATGCCAGCCGATGCGATGCCGGGGCCGGCGAGTGGAAATTCCACCTGCCAGAACGCCTGCCAGCGCGTGCAGCCGTCGATCTGCGCTGCCTCGGCGAGATCCTTCGGCACCTGCCGGAAAAAGCCGTCGATCAGCCAGATCGTGAACGGCACATTCAGCGCGACATAGGTGAGGATCAGGCCGAAATGCGTATCGATGATGCCGAGCCGCGCATAGACCATGAAGAGCGGCAGCGATAGCGCCACGCCGGGCACGGAGCGCGTCAGCATCAGCCCGAGGAACACGGCCGACTTGCCTGCGAAACGAAAGCGAGCGAAGGCATAGCCGCCGGACATGCCGATGACGAGCGCAATGGCGGTCGAGGTGACGGAGATGATGAGCGAATTGCGGAAATAATCCCAGACGGGAATGCCGCCCTGCCCGACGCCGCTGAACATGGCGCGATAGGCTTCCAGCGACAGCTCCTGCGGTATCCAGACCGGCGGCTTCGCCATGATTTCCACGGTCGGCCGTAGCGAGCTAATGACGATCCAGAAACCGGGCAGGCAGATGATAAGCATCGAGAGGAAGAGGCCGATGAGATAGGCGATCTTCCAGAGGCGGCGCTGCAGGCGTTGTTGAGCGTTGCGATCCATGATTACCACTCCGCTCCGATCTGGGTGCGGGCAAGCGCCAGCTTGCGGAAGAAATAGACGGTGAAGACGATAGAAAGAATGATCGAGACATAGGCCATGGCATTGGCGAGCCCCATCTGCGCATCGGCATAGGCGGTGCGCCCGACCAGCGTCCAGATCAGCTCGGTGCGCCGCGCCGGCCCGCCATCGGTCATAATCTTGACGATGTCGTAGGCGCGGGCAACGTCGAGCGAACGGATCGTCATGGCGATGAAGGCGAACGGCATCAGGAATGGCCAGGTGACGTAGCGGAAGGTCTGCCAGCTGGTACAGCCGTCCACTTTTGCGGCTTCTACCGGCTCCTGCGGCATGGCGAGCAGGCCTGCGAGGATAAGGATCGCGAAGACCGACGTCGACGACCAGACTTCGGCAATGACGATGGAAAACAGCGCCAGATTGCCATCGATCAGCCAGGGAATGGCCGTTTCCGTGATCCCTAGCGACTGCAGGACATTGTTGATGATGCCGACATTGTCGTTGAACATGAATTTGAACTGGAAGCCGACGAGAACGGGCGAGAACATCATCGGAAACATCATCAGCGTGCGCAGCACGCGCTTGCCGTAGGTCGCCTTGTTGACCAGCAAAGCCAATCCGAGACCAAGCAGCATTTCCAGATTAAGGGCAATCGTCAAAAGCACGACGGTGCGCACGAAGGCGGCCAGGAACACCGGATCCGACAGGATGCGCATGTAGTTGCGCAGACCGATGAAGGTGAAAAGCGTCGCCGGCCGCGTCAGGCGAAAGGGCGTGAAGCTGGAATAGAAGGACAGAAGCAGCGGAAACAGAACCACAGCCACGAGGACGATGATCGCCGGAAGAAGAAGCAGGACCGGTGGAGATATTCTTTTGAGCATGGTTTGCACCTGTCGGCATTCCTCGGCAGCGTGGCCCGGACTGCGTGGAATGGATTGCTTGGGACCGAGAAGCCGGCAGCAAACCGGCAGAGCAGACCGGCCCCTTGCGGTGCCGATCGAAAACCATTCTCGAACTCAGTTTTGCGGAAATCCCGCACGCCCGAGACGCGCGGGATTTCGAGTGCACCGCTTAGAGGGCGCCAGCGTCCTTCAGGACATCGGTTGCCTTTTGCGCAGCAGCGTCAAGCGCCTCCTTCGAGCTCTTGTCGCCGAGGATCGCGGCCTGAAGCTCAGGATAGACGACGTTGGAAATCTCGATCCATTGCGGCGTGCGCGGAACCGGGAAGGCATACTTCATGGCTTCCTGAAAGGTGCTCAGCACTTCCTTCTTGTAAGGGTCGGATGCAGCCTGCTGGATATCCCAGTCCCATACGGCCTTGCGGGTCGGCAGCGTGCCGTTGGCGGCTTCGAGCTTCTGCGAGTCGTCATTCGTCAGGAACCAGACGAGCGAAGCGGCTGCATCCTTGTGGGCGCAGGCTTCGGTTACCGAAAAGCCATGATGGCCGGACCAGCCGGTGTGCTTGCCGGAGGAACCGGCAGGCTGCACGACGACACCGACATTGCCGGCGATCTTAGAAGACTTCGGATCATTGAAATAGGTCGCCCAGCCCGGCCAGTCGAGATCGAGAGCGATCGAACCAGAGGCAAAGCCGGCACCGAGGTCGTCCCAGAGATAGTTGGTCGTGCCGGCCGGAACGGCCTTGGCCTTGTACATGTTGACGAACCAGTCGAGCGCGCGCACCCCGGCTTCGGAGTTGAAGGCAGGCTTGCCGTCCTTGTCGAGATATTCGCCGCCTTCGGCGACCAGCATTTCATAGAAGCGGCCATTGATCGCCTCTTCCTTGCCGGGGAATTGCGTGCCGAAGAAGTTCGGCGGGTTGGAGAAGAAGATCGCCTGATCGGAGACTTCCTTCCAGGTCTTCGGGGGCGCCAGATCGTAGCCATACTTCGCCTTGAACGCCGTCTTCTTGGCCTCGTCACTATAGAGGCTCTTCTGATAGTAGAGCGCCGAAACGTCAAACTGCGCACGCGGCAGCATGATCAGGCGGCCGTCGATGGTCGAGGCCTGGATGGTCGAATCGACGAACTGGCTGATTTCTTCCTTCGGCAGCAGCTTGCCGAGGTCGGTGTAGAGGTCGGGATACTGCGGCGCGAAGGACGAGTGGTTCGAGCCGACGCACCAGGAGATGCTGCCCGAGGCCATGTCCGATTTGATTTCCTTGTCGAGTTCGAAGTGGTTCTTCTTCGAGAGAATGTTGACCTTGGCGCCCGTCTCCTTCTCCCACTCGGCGATGCGCGCGTAAAGCGGTTCGTATTGCTGACCGCCGATGAGTTTGGCGTCGATCGTCACGCCCGGAAATTTGCCTGGCAGATCGGCGGCGAAGACCGCTGTGCCGGCAAGCAATGCCATCGTGCCGGCAGCAAGACCGGCCTTCCAATTCCTCATCGAACTTCCTCCCTTAAGATCGGACCCCTTGCCCGATTGCCCTCTCGACCCAAATATGGATCAATGATTTATAAGTAAACATCTTATTCATTGGCCGTCAAGCCGCGATCGCGCGCTTGTAAAATGCCTTCATTCATATATGAATGATGATTCATGTTTCTTCGCATGGGGGACTTGTTGATGAGCATAGAAGACGACAGTGATCGCTACCGCGCACCGGCGCTGGACAAGGGGCTTGACATTTTGGAGCTGCTGGCAACGATCGACGGCGGCTTGACGCAGGCCGAGATTGCCAAGGCGCTCAACAAGAGCCCCAACGAATTCTACCGCATGCTCGATCGTCTCGTACGG
Organism: Rhizobium sp. AG207R; assembly: GCF_027109195.1. Lineage (NCBI taxonomy): Bacteria > Pseudomonadati > Pseudomonadota > Alphaproteobacteria > Hyphomicrobiales > Rhizobiaceae > Rhizobium > Rhizobium sp. AG207R. Next base: position 88,717 of record NZ_JAEPVT010000019.1, on the reverse strand, counting down.
CGCGGCTATGTGCAGCGGCAGGATGGCGATCGTTTCTATCTGACGCTGAAGCTCTTCGGCCTTGCGCATTATCATGCGCCGGTGCGCCGCCTCGTCTCCTTCGCCACACCGCTGATGCGCGAATTCTCCAACCGTGCCGAGCAGGCCTGCCATCTGGCGATCTATGATCGCGGCTCCGTCGTCGTCATCGCGCAGCAGGATTCGCCGACCTATTGGGGCATCTCCATCCGCGTCGGCGCGCAGATCAATCTCTATAATACCGGCTCCGGCCATATTCTTCTGGCATTCCGGGATGCAAAGCAGCGCCAGATGATGATCAACGAGCAGAGACGCCAGGAACAGGATCCGGAGGAGCCGCCTGCCGATCTCGAGGAAAAGCTCGCAGCAATTCGTGAAAAGGGCTTCGAAACCATGAGCAGCCTGCAGACGAGCGGCGTACACAATATTTCCGCGCCCGTGCTGGCGATGGACGGCAACGCCCTTGCCGCCCTCACCTGCCCCTATATTGAGCCAGTGAACCCGAAGGCACCTACGCGCGAGCAGGTGGTCGAATATGTCCGGGAAGCCGCCAAGCAAATCTCCGAAACCGTGGCCGGCACGGTGGACAAGGCCGAGTTATAATTTTTATTTGAATAAACTATTCTTCTGTGAGTATATGTTGAGCAAGCAGGTATGGGAGGAACGCCATGCTTTTCGACAGCCATCTGCACATCGTCGACCGGAAACGTCTCGCCTATCCCTGGCTGGCCGGCGCCGGCGCGCTCAATCGCGACAGCCTCTACGAAGACTATGCGCGCGAGGCCAAGCGGCTTGGGATCGCCGATACGCTTCACATGGAGGTCGACGTCGCCGAGGATGATATCGAGCGGGAAACAGATTACGTCAAAGGCCTGAGCCGTGAGCCCGGTAGCCTCCTCAGGGGTGCCATCGCCGCCTGCCGTCCTGAGAGCACGAACTTCCCCGCCTATCTCGAACGCGTACTTGCCGATCCCTTCGTCAAAGGTTTCCGCCGTGTACTGCATGTCGTGCCAGATGACGTCTCCGAGGGCGCCCTCTTCCGCGAGAACCTGAAGCGGCTCGGCGGCACGCGGCTCACCTTCGACCTCTGTGTCCTAGCGCATCAGATGTCCAAGGCGCTCGCGCTCATCGACCTCAATCCCAATATCCGCTTCATCCTCGACCATTGCGGCGTACCGGCGGTGAAGGATGGCTTCAGCGAAAGCTGGGCGGCGGGGATCACGGAAACGGCGAAGCGCCCGAATGTCACCGTTAAGATTTCCGGCGTCGTCGCCTATGCCGATCCAGACAGCTGGACGCCGGAAACGCTGCGTCCCTTCATCGAACATTGCATCGCAAGCTTCGGCTGGGACCGCGTCATCTGGGGCAGCGACTGGCCAGTCTGTACGCTCGGCGGCAGTCTTTCCACCTGGATCGCAGCCACTCACGCGCTGATGCAAGGCGTAAGCACCGACGAACGCAGCCGGCTCTATCACCTCAATGCCAAGCGCCTCTGGTCTCTTTGAGATCAGAGGTTTTCCATCGAAAGACATGCCATGACCGCCACCGTCGGCATATCCAGCACCTGTCCGAAGACCATGCCGGCCGATCACGCCGAGATTCCTGTCTGGAATGCGGAAAACTGGTTCTACGAAGATTTCGAAATCGGCCACAGGATCCGCTCGCTGCGTCGCACGATCTCAGAAGGCGAATCCCAGCAGTTCAACGCGCTGGTGCTCGACATGCATCCTTACGTTAGCGACCAGATTTTTGCGGAAACCGAGGGCCTGTTCGGCAAGCGGCTCGTTGCCGGCGCCTTCGTCTTTTCCGCCGGGCTTGGGCTCGTCGCCACCAATTGCGTCAACGCCTTTTCCTATGGATACGACAAGTTGCGCTTCATCAAGCCTACCTTCATCGGCGAGACGATCTACACCATCCGCACAAATCTCGATAAGCAGCCGAAATATGCCGAGCTCGGCCTGATCCGCTCTTCCTACGAAGTCTTCAAGGGCGAAGGCGAATTGGTGCTCTATTGCGAGCATATCCAGACCGTGCGCTACAGGAACGGCCGGCCCGCGGACGCGCCGCCGCTGAAAGTCCGACATGACCAAGGATAACGAAGAGGGCCTGCTCTCCGGCATCATCGTGCTGGATATGAGCCAGTTTCTTGCCGGCCCGATGGCGGCGCTACGGCTCGGCGATCTCGGCGCGAGGATCATCAAGATCGAGCGGCCCGATGGCGGTGATCTCTGCCGCCGGCTCTATCTCAGCGACACCGAGATCGGCGGCGACTCCACGCTGTTTCATGCCATCAACCGCGGCAAGGAGAGCTTTGCCGTCAATATGAAGGATGAAGGCGACCTGCAGGAACTGCGCGCGCTGATCGCCAAGGCCGACGTGGTCATCCAGAATTTCCGCCCCGGCGTCATCGAAAGGCTTGGCCTCGACTATGCCGCCGTTGCCGCTATCAATCCCCGCATCGTCTATGGCAGCATCACCGGATATGGCCCCGACAATGAATGGCGCCATTTCCCCGGGCAGGATCTCCTGGCCCAGGCCCGCTCCGGCGTCATGTGGCTGAATGGCGAGGCGGATGACGGGCCGGTGCCTTTTGGGCTCGCCGTCGCCGACATGCTGGCCGGTAATCTCCTGGTTCAGGCCATCCTTGCCGGACTGGTGCGCCGCGGCGTCACCGGCCACGGCGTGCATGTGGAGACGAGCTTGCTGGAGGCGCTGGTCGATTTCCAGTTCGAAGTGCTAACCACCCATCTGAACGACGGCGGCCGACTGCCGAAGAAATCCGCCGTGCGCAATGCACACGCCTATCTCGCGGCGCCGTATGGCGTCTATCGCTGTGCCGATGGCTGGCTGGCACTGGCGATGATGCCGCTGGAAAAACTCGCGCCGCTGCTCGATCTGCCCGCTCTTGCCGGTTACACGCCGGATGATGCCTTCCAGCATCGGGACGAGATCAAGACCATGATCGCCAGCCGCCTGCAGGAGAAGACGGTTCGCGAGTGGCTCGATCTCCTGGAACCCGCAGACATCTGGGCGGCCGAAGTGCTTGACTGGCCGAAACTGCTGCAAAGCGCGGCTTTCCGTAAGCTCGATATGCTGCAGACGGTAACCCGCGATGACGTCGCCTCGGTACGCACGACGGCAAGCCCGATCCGGGTGAATGGTGTTCGAGCCAAGAATGATATGGCGGCGCCGACGATCGGCGGGCAGTCGGAGAAGATCAGGGCGGAGTTTCTTTGCTAGGTTCTCTACGCAACACCCGTGATACCCCCCTCTGTCACTTCGTGACATCTCCCCCACAAGGGGCAGGGGTATCGCATATGAGCGGAGATCGCCGCTGTCCCCCTTCTCCCCAGCGGGGAGAAGGTGCCGCCAGGCGGATGAGGGGGTGCCCGCCAAGACCACAAAAATCCATGAATTCAAATCGATAACCCCCTCATCCGACCCTTCGGGCCACCTTCTCCCCAGCGGGGAGAAGGAGCTTATGGTGCTCGTCCGCCTCCATATGCGATAGCCCTGCCACAAGGGGGGAGATTGGTAACCTGCGGCACCGTCATCGAAAGATAATAAGCCTCGTATCCGCTGATACGATCGCGCCTCATTTTGTAGAACTAGCGATGCGCCCTAACGATCTCCCCCTTGTGGGGGAGATGTCCCGAAAGGGACAGAGACGGGTATCGTAAGCGCGTCAAACTCAAAGCCTCAACCTATCACCCAAATAAAAAGGGCGCCGCATCCCCGCGACACCCCTCTCAAATCATAGCTCCCCAAAGAGAGAGCCAATCTCATTTTCAAGCCGCAGCGAGCTGCAGTTCCTTGCTGACCATGGCGCGCAGCGTGCCGAGATCCTTGGCGAAGGCGCGGATGCCTTCGGAAAGCTTCTCGGTTGCCATTGCGTCTTCGTTCATCATCCAGCGGAAGGTCTTTTCGTCGACGGCGATCTTTTCGACCGAGCCCTTGGGCTCCGGCGAGAGCTTGCGCTCCAGCTTGCCTTCGTCCTTGGAAAGTTCGTCGAGCAGGTTCGGGCTGATCGTCAGGCGATCGCAGCCGGCCAGCGCTTCGATTTCGCCGGTGTTGCGGAAGGAGGCGCCCATGACGATCGTCTTGATGTCGTTGGCCTTGTAATAGTGGTAGATATCGCGCACCGAGATGACGCCCGGATCTTCCTCAGCCGTGTAGTCCTTGCCGGTCGACTTCTTGTACCAATCGAGGATGCGGCCGACGAAGGGCGAGATCAGGAATGCCTTGGCATCGGCGCAAGCAATCGCCTGGGCCTTGCTGAAGAGCAGCGTCAGGTTGCAGTCGATGCCTTCCTTCTGCAGCACTTCGGCGGCGCGGATGCCTTCCCAGGTGGAGGCGAGCTTGATCAGGATGCGGTCGCGCTCGATGCCGCGCTCCTTGTAGGCAGCGATGATGGCGCGGGCCTTGGCAAGCGAAGCTTCGGTGTTGAAGGAGAGATCAGCATCAACTTCCGTCGAGACACGGCCGGGAACGAGACCGGAGAGCGCTGCGCCGACGGAGATTGCCAGACGGTCGGCAACGGCGGCAACGACGGCTTCGGAGGCACCACCCTGCTTCTTGCCCCAGGCAACGGCTTCCTTGATCGCATCGGCGAACATCGGCGTGCCGAGCGCCTTCAGCACGATGGTCGGGTTGGTGGTGCAATCCACCGGCTTCAGGCGAGCGACTGCCTCGATATCGCCGGTATCGGCCACGACCGTCGTCATGGCGCGGAGTTGATCAAGCTTGGAAGTCATAACAGGTATCCTTGTTGAATGAGGCCCATTGGAATGGGAGATATCGGGCGGCAAATCCGGTCTTGCGCCGGGCGGGACCGAAGGCGTCAGGGGAGTGCGGCCTTCCTTCTCCTATGTTTTGGTAACGGGATAAAAACAGCGAAAGTTCCATTTCCGGTGAACGGCCGAGCGATGAGGAGACAACCTTCCGAAAACAAGCTTTCCGCCGGCATCGGGCGCCCTATATGGCTCCCCGTCCGGCCTGGCACTTGCTCGCGGCAGCACTCGCACATTGTCCTCCTCGACTGGACAAGACCGAATTCCTCAGTGCTGACTATCAGCAATCTCGCACGGAAAAGTCAAGGACATTTGTGCAATTCGATTGACATAAGTTTCATGTCATAGAATATCGGCAGCAGAAGAGCCGATCTCGCCTGCTCCTGTCATCCGTCATCATTCCGTTTCGCATCTCAGGTGGATCATGACGTTAAACGGCGCATGCGACAATCTTGCCGGAGGACCTGTGGCCAAACTGAGACGCGGAACCCATACCGCCTATTCGGAGACCTCCTCCCTGAGGCTTCGCGCCGCCTGGCTCTATTACAATCAGGGCCTGACGCAGAAGGATGTTGCCGAGCAGCTCGGCATCAGCCGCACCACGGTCATCCGCCTGCTGGACGAGGCCATGCGCCGCGCCGAGGTGCAGATCTGGATCACCGAAGGCATCGACGACTGCGTGGAACTGGCGATCAAGCTCGAGCGCACCTATGGGCTCGACGAGGCGATCGTCGTTCCCGAGCCGGCCGGTGGCAATGTCAACGCCCAGGCAAAGAGCGTCGGCCTGGCGCTCGGCCAGTTCCTGACGGAGGCCATCCCCGACAATTATACGATCGGCGTCGGCTGGGGCCGGACGATGACCGCTTCGCTCGCGAGCTTCCGCCCGACCCGCCGCGACAATTGCAAGGTGGTCTCCCTGCTCGGCGGCATCGTCGCCGTCCACCAGACAAACCCGATCGACTATACCTGGCGCCTGGCAAGCCAGCTCGGTGCCGAATGCTACATGTTCCTGGCGCCGCTTCTGGTCGACTCCGTCGAGACCAAGCGCAATCTCATCGAAAAGTGCGGTCTTGAAGCCATCTACCGGCTGGCGGAAAACCTCGATCTCGCCATCGTCAGCTGCGGCGATATCGGCCCGCAATCAACCTCGCTATCGGAGGGCTTCATCTCGAAGCGCGAGCTGGAAGAATTGATCGACATGGGTTGCGTCTGCGACACCATGTTCAATTTCCTCGATGCCGACGGCAATTCGGTCGATCACCCGATCAACAAGCGCGTCATGTCGGTCGATCTCGATACGCTGAAAAAGGCAAAGCACATCGTGATCTCGTCCGGCGGCGCTCACCGCGCCCAGGCGATCAGCGCCACCATCAAACGCATCGGCTGCAATACTTTGATTACGGATGAAAGCGCTGCCAAGGCGCTGCTGCAGATGGCCATGGCCAAGGCGGCGTGAGGGCGTTTCGGCTGCCAGTTCCGAGCGGGTCGAAGGTGCGTACCCCCCTCTGTCGCTTTCGCGACATCTCCCCCACAAGTGGGGAGATTGGTAATGCGCAGCAATCTCTCACTTCAAAGTAAACATCGATCATGCTGAAATTACAGCAGCTAAACATTCATTTGGGCGAGCAGCAAACTCCTAACGATCTCCCCCCTTGTGGGGGAGATGTCCCAACAGGGACAGAGGGGGTATCAGAGCCTCAACGATCTCAAAACTTTCGAACACCCCTCAAGCATCCCCCGCTTCCCACCCCAGCATCGCCCGTTTGCGCGTAAGCCCCCAGTGATAGCCCGTTAGCTGCCCGTTCTTGCCGAGCGCTCGGTGGCAGGGCACGACGAAGGAGATCGGGTTGCGGCCGACGGCAGCACCTACGGCCCGCATGGCCGTCGGCTGACCGATATCCCTTGCGATGTCGGAATAGGTCACGGCACGGCCCATCGGGATCTTCAACAGGCTTTCCCAGACGCGAAGCTGGAAATCCGAGCCGATCAGCACGACGCGCAGCGGCTGGTCGCTTGACCAGTTCGAGCGCTCGAAGATGCGGGCCGCATAAGGTGCCGTCGCATTCGGATCCTCGATGAACTCGGCATTCGGCCAGCGGCAGGTCATGTCGGCGAGGCAAGCCTTCTCATTGCCGGAATCGCTGAAGGCGAGACCGGCAAGGCCGCGATCCGTGACCATGATCAAAGCGAGGCCGAAGGGCGAGATGTGAAACGCATAGCGCATCACCAGGCCGCTGCCCCTTGCTTTCCATTCGCCAGGCGACATCGCCTCATGTGTGACGAAAAGATCGTGCAGTCGACTGGGGCCGGACAAGCCGACCTCGAAGGACGTTTCGAGCAGCGGTAGATCCTCCTTGCGCAAAAGGCGTTTGGCATGATCGAGCGTGACGGCCTGCAGGAAGGCCTTGGGCGACAGTCCGGCCCAGCGCGTGAATGTCTTCTGCAATTGTGTCGGCGACTGGCCGAGCCTCTCGGCGAGCATCTCCAGCGATGGCTGGTCGCGATATTCCTCGGTGATGAGCTCGATGACCTCCCGGACGGTGTCGTAGTCCTGACCTTCCGGGGTGATGTCTTTCTTCAGCTGTGCAATCGCATTCATGATCTTTCTCCTTGAAAAGGAGAAAACCACGGCAAGAGGGCTAAAACCACCCGTTTCTTGCGTAAGTGGTCTCTCTGCAAAAATGTGATACCGCCGGGTTGGGAAGACCGCTCATATCCGTTGTGTCACGGTCGCCAATGCCCGCTTGAAGGCTTTGGCGAAACTCTCGCGATCCTCCGGATTGAGGAAGGAGCCGACATCGGTGTCGTGGCTCCTGTCGCGGACATGCATCGACACGACCCCGATCTCGCGGTGGCGGCGAACGAGGAAGCGCGTCCAGAACGGATTGAAATCATGTTCCACCATGCGGCCCGTCGGCGAGAATTTGCGGATGGAAACATTGGTGCGCGATATCGTCACCTCTTCGCGCACACGGCCCGATCGATAATTCAGCCAGAAGGCGCCATAGAGCAGGAGGAAATCGGCGCCGAAGAAAATCCCGATCGGCCAGGCGCCTCGCGTGACGAAGAGAACACTGTAGATGAGACAGAAGCCGCCCGCCAAGGCCAGCATGACCCTGAACCCCTTTCGCGGCAGCGAGCGATGGGGAAACAATTCGGCGGCAAAAACCGGCCTGTTGCCGTCTGCAGCCGTATCGGCGTTGCGTTCCGTCATAGGACTTGAGTATAGGTCGTTTATGGCAAATCCAAAGATCAAATCCAGCGCCCAAACCGTGAAAAAGTCAAATGCGACCGCAGGCCGCAAGCCGGCGGCCAAAAGCCTCTATTCCAAGGCGGACCTGGAAGAAATCTTCCGCCGCTTCTCCATCCAGCGGCCGGAACCGAAGGGCGAGCTGGAGCACGTCAACCCTTTCACGCTCGTCGTCGCTGTCGCGCTTTCAGCACAGGCGACGGATGCCGGCGTCAATAAGGCGACGCGCGCCCTCTTTGCCGTTGCCGACACGCCGCAGAAGATGCTCGATCTCGGCGAGGAGCGCATCCGCGAATATATCAAGACGATCGGCCTCTACCGAAACAAGGCGAAGAATGTCGTAGCACTTTCGGAAAGGCTGATCACCGATTTCGGCGGCGAGGTGCCGCGGACGCGGGAGGAGCTGATAACCCTGCCCGGCGTCGGCCGCAAGACCGCGAACGTTGTCCTGTCCATGGCCTTCGGCCAGGCGACGATGGCGGTCGACACGCACATTTTCCGCATCGCCAACCGGCTGCTGCTCGCCCCCGGCAAGACGCCCGACGAAGTCGAGCAGCGGCTGATGAAGATCATCCCCGATCAGTATCTCTACCATGCCCACCATTGGCTGATCCTGCATGGCCGCTATGTCTGTAAGGCGCGCAAGCCCGAATGCGAGCGCTGCGTGATCGCAGACCTCTGTCGCTCGCCGGAAAAGACCTGGGACATCCCCGCTCCCCTGGTCGAACTTCCGGCGCAGATCATCGAGGCTGAAGCGGCAGGCTGAACCTATCGAAGGCGCGGGTTCGCTTCCTTGTGCGAAATCAGCTTGTGCAGATGCACCATCATGCCGGCGGCAAAGAGCGGCGTCAGCAGATTGAGAAGCGGAATTGCCAGAAAGGCTGCGATGACCAGGCCTGCCAGAAAGACCGTGAAGGCGTGTTTGACGCGGAATTGCCGCGCCTCGTCCGGTGAGCGGAAGCGCATGGCGGCGAACTCGAAGAATTCGCGTCCGAGCAGATAGCCGTTCACCAGAAAGAAGGCGATCAGGTTGACGCCCGGAATGAACAGCAGGAACAGCGCCACGATATTGCCGACGATGACGACGCCGAGAAACCGCACCGAGCTTTTCATCGCCGCGACGATCGGCATCGCCGTTCCGGGCGCATCGCCTGGATAGTCGCGCTTTTCTACAACTTCGGCGACATCATCGAGAAAGAGTCCGGCAATCAGGGCTGTGACCGGCGAAATCAGCAGCGCCATGGCCAATGCCAATGCGATGCCGGCGAAGATGGCGAGGAAGAGCGTAAGCCAACCCGTCCAATCCGAGGTGGACGGCATAAAGCCCTGCAGCCAAGGCAATACGAAAGAATTGAAGGCGCCTCGCAGGACGAACCAGAGCACGAGAAGCGCCAGCAATGTGAGACCCAGAACCTTCCAGAAAACCTTGCGCGTCTCCGGCGCAAAGAGATTTTCCAGGGAGAGGCGGGCAGCAAGGCCAATCATTCGGTCTACCTCTTTTGGTGGCAGTTGGACACTTAAGAAGCGGTTGCATCGATATCAATATCCCGTGCAGATATATGAATGTGCCAATTAAAAATTTGAATTATTGTAATACAGTTTGCACTAATATATCCTGTACGCCACATTAAGAACAACAACCGCAACAAGATCGGCGACCCGATCGAAATTGAATGGCTGATTGACATAGAAATTGACGCAACAGAACATCGAAAAGACCACCAAAGGGGCGCAAAACTTGGAAGACCTCAGTCAGAAACTTAGACAATATATAAAGATCGGCACTCCGGCCGAACGAAGAATTGCTAAGTATTTCTCCGAGCATCTGAATGAACTACCGTTCGAGACGGCTTCCTCCGTTGCCGACAGGCTGGAACTGAGCCCGATGACGGTAGGACGGTTTCTGCGGTCGCTCGGCTATCACGGTCTGGATGGGATAAAGGTGCATCTCAGAGAAAATGCACCGAGCCTCACGTCGCAATTGCCCAATATCCTCGAACAGCTTCAGAAGGACGCAAGCGAAGGTCGCCCGCTCGCAACGCAAATTGCCGAACAGGTCGAGATGCTGCAGCATATCTACAACCTCGCCGGCCAGCCGCAATGGCGCGACGCGGTTGCGACAATTCTGTCCTCCGGCAATGTCTTCATCACCTCCCATCCCAGTCTCGCGGGGATCGGCCACTATTTCCGCGACCGCCTGACCTTTGCCCGTGATCAAGTCCTTTTCCTCGACGGCGCCAATGGCAGCTATATCGAGCTGTTCGGCAAGCCATCCGAGGATGCGCTGCTCGTTGTCATCGATTCCCCGGGTTTCGTCACATCGCGTCTTCTGGCGCGCTCGGCTCGTCGCGCGGGCTGCAAGGTATTGCTGGTAACCGGTCAATTCACGGAATGGGCGCATGAATTCGCAAACATCACGCTGTCCTTGCCGCCACAACGAGCCAATAGCCGCGAAAGCCTTTCAGCCATAATGGCGTTGATGGAATATCTCGCGATTTCAGTCGCTCACGCCGCAGGTGAAGCGGCGGAAATGAGAACGCGCCGCATAGAAGAACTTCAAGGTATATTCGCCCAGGCGCCGCTCCGGTAAGCCGCCTATTCCATGGCGTCCAGTTCTGCGCGGTGGCGGTACATGGCGAGGAAGCGCCGGTAATCGCGATCGTAGAGTTCCTTCTTTTCGGCATTCGGCAGCCGTTCATGACCGCCCGGATACATGGCGGCGCCGGCAACTCCGAGGCTTTCGTGAATCCCGCAGGCGACCGAGGCGGCGATTGCGGTGCCGAGCAAGACCGTCTCGTTCATCTTCGGGATAACGACCTTGCAGCCGGTCACGTCGGAATAGAGCTCCATCAGCACCGAATTCTTCACATGGCCACCGGCGACATGCAGCGTGTCGGGCACGTAGCCGTAATCCCGCATTCGCTCCAGGATATGACGAATGCCGAGTGCAATGCCGACGCTGGTGCGCCAGTACAGCCTGCAAAGACCATCGAAGGAGGCGTCCAGCGTCATGCCGCTGATGACGCCCAATGCATGCGGATCGGCAAGCGGCGAGCGATTGCCGTGAAAATCGGGCAGCACATGGATACGCCCGCCGAAGGAAGCACCCTCCTCCAGCCGCAATTCCGCGATCCGCCGGACGATGCGGTCATGCAGTGCCGCTGTTGGATGTCCGCCGGCTGCATGCATGCTGACGATATGGTCGAGGAGCGCACCGGTGGCAGATTGTCCGGCTTCGGCAAGCCACATGCCCGGAAAGACTGCTTCGTAATAGGGGCCCCACATGCCGGTGCTGCGCTTGCGCTCCCGCGCAAAGGAAACCACGCAGCTTGAAGTTCCCGCAATCAACGCCAGTTGATGCTCCAGCATGTCGGCATCGCCGGCATGGCCGGCAAGCGCGCCGAGCGCGCCCGCATAGGCATCGATCAAGCCCGCACCGACATGGCATTCACGGTCGAGACCCAGCGCTTCCGCCGCCTCGGCCGTCAGTGTGCCGATGGATCGACCGACTGCAACACTTTCGTCGGGCAAACTGCCGCGCTCGCGCAGATCGCCAAGGCCGATCACGTTGAGAAAATCGGCCTGCCAGCCCGGTTGGCGGTGCGCCAGATAATTCCATTTCGCCACCAGCGTGGAGCGCGACCGCGCAAGCGAACCGGTCGCCTTCCAGGTCATGAAATCGGCAAGGTCGAAAAAGTAGCCGGCCTCGGCCCAGCTTTCCGGAAGGTTCTCCTTCAGCCACATCAATTTCGGCATTTCCATTTCCGGCGACATGAACTCGCCGGAATATTCAAGAACCGCGTGCTTCGTCGCCGTACAGTAATCCGCTTCGGCCAGCGCTCGATGATCGAGCCAGACGATGGTGTCGAACCTTTTCTCGCCCCCGGTGGACACGGTGAGCTGTTCGCCATCGCGATCGCGCACAACCAGCGAGCAGGTCGCATCGAAGCCGATAGCACCGATAGCGGATGCGGCAACGCCGGATGCCTTCACGGCTCCGCGAACGGCGGTGCAGACGGCAGTCCATATATCTTCGGAATCATGCTCGGCGTGGTTCTCGCGCGGGCGGTTCATCAGGATCGGATGTTCACTTTTACCCAGCAGTGAACCGCCCGCGGTGAAGACACCAGCGCGTGCGCTGCCTGTGCCGATATCGACCGCAACCACGTGATCACGCATGCAAAAGAGGTCCCGCCCACTTATCTCTTGTTGCGGACAAGTTGTATCAATTCCGGCATCGCGTCAAACACGACTTCCGGGGAAAGCTGCTCCAATTCAGCCCGATAACTCGGCGAATGAGCATGCGAACCACCGGTGAAGGCAAAGACCGTCATGCCGGCCGCGCGCGCTGCCGTGATCCCCGCAGGACTATCCTCGACGACAATGCATTCCTTCGGCGGTACGCCCATTTTTTCCGCCGCATAGAGAAAGAGATCCGGCGCAGGCTTGCCACGCTTGACCATGCTGGCGCTGAAGATATTGGGTTCTAGCCTGTCGAGCAGACCGGTCACGCCGAGAGAGAGACGGATGCGCTCAAGCTGGCTCGACGAGGCAACGCAGCGCGGCAGCGAAAGCGCATCCAGCGTTGCACTGATGCCATCGATCGGCTTCAGCTCATGTTTGAAGCGCTCATAGAGATCGTTGCGGATACGGTCGAGAAATGCCTGGTCGATGAAGACGTCGAATTCCGTCTGCATCGTATCGACGAGCGTCGCCAGGCTCTTGCCGAGGAAGCGGCTGTAGACATCCTCCTCGCTCATCTCGACGCCGACATCATGCATCGCCTGGATGAGCACGCCGACCGACAGCGGCTCGCTGTCGACAAGCACGCCGTCGCAATCGAAGATTACGAGCCCTGTTCCCGCATCCGCCATCACAGATCCAACCTGAATTTTGTTGCTGTCCCGCCAGCCGGAAACCCGGCATGGCAATGGAAAACGGCCGGAACAGGAGAGGTCCGGCCGCTTGAAAATTACTCCGCGAGTTTGTTGTCCAAGTATAGCTGCAGGGTGACGCGGGTACCCTTTTCCCACAGCGTTTTCAGTGCATGCGCGAAGCGCTTTCGGAAAAGATCGGATTTGGCGACATCTCCGAAAATATCATCGAACACCAGGAAGGCGTTCGGATCGTCCTTCGCCTTGAGCGCCGCTTCATGCAGCCGATCGGCGCTGGCATCGTTGAAGACGATCTCCTTGCCACTGTCGCTCTTGCCGGCAAAGTAGCGGCACCACAGCGCCGAGACGAGCGATAGGCCGACAATATCCTCGCCGCGACGAAGGCGGTCGGCCGTCGACGGCAGAATGAACTTCGGCTGGCGGTTGGAGCCGTCCTGCGCCAGGCGCGGGATGGTATCGGCGATCTTCGGATTGGAGAAGCGCCGCTCGATCAGCTTAAAATAATCCGCAAGCACTGTGTTCGGCACCGGCGGGATGACGGGGATGATCTCATCATTTTCGAGCTTGGCGAGGAAGGCGCGGATCAGCGGCTCTTCCATGGCTTCATGCACGAAGTGAATGTCCATCAGCGCCGCCGGGTAGGCGATCGCCGCATGGCCGCCGTTGAGGATGCGGATCTTCATGTGCTCATAGGGCGTCACGTCGGGCACGAAGGTCACGCCGACCTTTTCCAACGGTGGGCGGCCTGCGGGGAAATTGTCTTCCAGCACCCATTGCTTGAACTCTTCGCAATAGACGGGCCAGTTGTCCTCGATATCGAAAGCTTCTTTGAGCAAGTCGATTTCACGCGCACCCGTCGCCGGCGTGATGCGATCGACCATGCCATTCGGAAAGGCGACATGCGCAGCGATCCAGTCGGCAAAGGCCGGATCGGAAAGCCGCGCCGTGCCGACGACAGCAGCTTTGGTGACGCCGCCATTGTGGGGAATGTTGTCGCAGGACATGACGGTGAAAGGCTGCAGGCCGGCCGCACGCCGCGCCTTGAGACCAGCCACGATCAGGCCGAACACCGTCTTCGGCGCATCCGGGTTCTGCCCATCGGCCACGATCGCCGGATGGGCGGGATTGAACTTGCCGGAGGCATCGATGAAGTACCCACCCTCGGTAATCGTCATCGAAACGATGCGGATCGCGGGATCGGCAAGCTTGGCAACGATTGCCTTGGCATCGCCGACCGGCAGGATGTCGATCATCGGCGCAGTCACGCGCGCGGCCGTGCGATTATTGTCCTGCTCGACCACTGTCGTCAGAAAATCCTGGGCAGCCAGCTTCTCGCGCATAGCCGCATCCGACGGCAGCACGCCGGCGCCGATGATCGCCCAGTCATGGGCTTCTCCCGAATTGAAAAGATCGTCGAGATAAACAGCCTGATGGGCACGATGGAAATTGCCGACACCGAAATGCACGATACCAGCCGAAAGCGACTTCCGGTCATAAGCAGGAATAGCCGCCTTTGCAGCCGCCTGCTTAAGAGTTGCGAGCGATAATTTGCACGTCATGTCTCTGGTCCTTTTGAAGGTCTCTGGCTCCGGACGGCTCGGGAACGCCGCACCGGCTGGTATGCTTGACCGGTCCACGCAGATCGATGGATGCGAACCGGAACAGATGCATTGGCCGTGCCCGCTCAAGCGCACACGGCCTTGGCTTTCAGGCTGAAATCGCCAGCCCTTCGGCGTTGAACCGGTGAATATGGGCCTTGTCCGGTGTCAGGTAGACGGTATCGCCGGCCCGGGCTGGAAAATCACCCGAGCCGCGAGCGGTCACCGTGCCGATCCCGTCGACATCGATATGCAGGAAGGTGTCGGAGCCGAGATGCTCAGCAACGAGAACCTTGCCCTGCCAATCGCCCGACGTGGTCGACAGCAGCACGTGTTCCGGCCTGACGCCGATCGTGTCGGCGCCAAAGGTCTGCGCATAAGCGCCCTTGACGAAATTCATCTTCGGCGAGCCGATGAAGCCAGCGACGAAAAGATTGCGCGGGCTGCGATAAAGCTCCAGTGGCGAGCCAACCTGCTCGATATTGCCGCGGTTGAGCACGACGATCTTGTCAGCCATGGTCATGGCCTCGACCTGATCGTGCGTCACATAGATCATCGTCGTCTTCAACTGCTGATGCAGCTCGCTGATCTCGAGGCGCATGTTAACGCGCAGTGCCGCGTCCAGGTTCGATAAGGGCTCGTCGAAGAGGAAGGCTGCCGGCTGACGCACGATGGCGCGACCGATCGCGACGCGCTGGCGCTGACCGCCGGAAAGCTGGCGCGGCTTGCGCTCCAGATAATCCGTCAGGTTCAGGACGCGTGCGGCATCCGCCACCTTCTTGTCGATTTCCGCCTGCGGCATGTTCGCCATCTTCAGCGGAAAGGCGATGTTCTTGCGCACACTCATATGCGGATAGAGCGCGTAGGACTGAAACACCATGGCAAGGCCGCGCTCGGACGGCTTAAGATTGGTGCCATCCTTACCGTCGATCATGATCTGGCCGCCGGAGACATCTTCGAGGCCGGCGATCAGGCGCAGCAGCGTGGACTTGCCGCAACCCGAAGGGCCGACGAAAACGACGAACTCGCCATTGTCGATCTCAAGATCGATGGAAGGGATGACCTTGGCTTCGCCGAAGACCTTGGAGACTTGTTTGAGAACAATGCTACCCATGTTTCTCTTCCTTACTTAACCGCGCCGAAGGTCAGGCCGCGAACGAGTTGCTTCTGGCTGAACCAGCCGAGGATCAGGATCGGAGCGATCGCCATGGTCGATGCCGCTGAAAGCTTGGCATAGAACAGGCCTTCCGGGCTGGAATAGGAGGCGATGAAGGTGCTCAGCGGCGCCGCGTCCACCGCGGAGAGATTGAGCGTCCAGAAGGCCTCGTTCCAGGCGAGGATGATGTTGAGCAGCATTGTCGAGGCAAGGCCGGGGATCGCCATCGGCGTCAGCACGTAAATGATCTCCTTGGCAAGCGTCGCCCCATCCATGCGGGCCGCCTCGAGGATCTCGCCGGGAATTTCCTTGAAGTAGGTATAGAGCATCCAGACGATGATCGGCAGGTTGATGAGCATCAGCACGACGACCATGCCCACCCGGCTGGCGAACTGGTTGTTCAGGAGGCCGAAGCTCTGGAACAGCAGATAGATCGGAATGAAGGCGCCGACCGGCGGCATCATCTTCGTCGACAGCATCCACATCAGGACGTCCTTGGTGCGCTTGGTCGGCGAGAATGCCATGGCCCAGGCGGCAGGCACCGCAATGAGCAGACCGAGAATGGTCGAACCGAAAGCGATGATGACCGAATTGCCGAAGTGGAGGAAATAATCCGAGCGCGACTGCACCTCGAAATAATTCTCCAGCGTCCAGTGGAAGAAGAGGAATTGCGGCGGCGAGGCAATCGCATCGCCTTCCGTCTTGAAGCTCGTCAGGATCGTCCACAGGATCGGGAAGAAGATGAGGAGCGCCACGACCCAGGCGGCGACCGATACAACGATCTTGCGTTGTGTGGTGATTTTGCGTGCCATCTCAAGCCTCCAGATTCTTGCCGACTGCGCGCATCAGGAAGATCGCGACGATATTGGCGAGGATGACGGCGATGATGCCGCCCGCCGATGCGCCGCCGACATCCTGCGACAGAACGATCTGCGAATAGACGAGATAGGTGAGGTTCGTCGTCGCCGTACCCGGACCGCCATTGGTGGTGACGAGGATCTCGGCGAAGGCCGACAGCATGAAGATCGTCTCGATCAGGATGACGACGGTGATGGCGCGCGCCAGATGCGGCAGGATGATGTAGATGAATTTCGAAACCGGTCCCGCGCCATCCATCTCGGCGGCTTCCTTCTGTTCCTCATCCAGCGACTGCAGGGCTGTCAGCAGGATGAGCGTGGCGAAGGGCAGCCACTGCCAGGCAATGATGATGATGATCGACAGAAGCGGAACCGTCTCCAGCCAGGTCAGCGGATCGAGCCCGAAAAAACGGAAGAGATGTGCCAGGAGCCCGTTCACTGGGTTCATGAACATGTGCTTCCAGATGAGGGCGGCGACCGTCGGCATCACGAAGAAGGGCGCAAGCACCAGCATGCGCACGATGCCCTGGCCGAAGATCGGCTGATCAAGAAGGAGAGCCAGCGCAATACCGCCAATGACGGTGATCAGCAACGCACCACCGACAAGCAGCAGCGTCACGATCAGCGAGCTGAGGAAGGCCGGATCGGTGATGAAATATTCGTAGTTGAGAAACCCGAGGAAATCATGCGTGCCGGGGTTCAGAAGATTGTAGTTCAGCGTCGAGAAATAGATCGTCATTACGAGCGGGACGATCATCCACGCAAAGAGAAGCAGAACCGAAGGCGCCATCATGACGCGTGCGGTGGAACGGGTGTGCAACGTTGCCATGGCAAGTACCGACCTATCTTTAAAGGAGGGGGTGGCCGCGGACCGGCTGAAACAAAAGGGCCGCCAAGGGCAGTTCGGCGCTCGGCGGCCTAGGGGAAAGCAACGCTCGAGAGGGGGCGCTGCTTTCCTTAGCTTCGAAGGCCGTTACTTCGGATAGCCGGCCTTCTTCATTTCGCGTTCCGTCAGCTGCTGGGCAGCCTTCAGAGCCTGATCGACCGAAATCTGGCCGGCGAGAGCAGCCGAAAACTGCTGGCCGACAGCCGTGCCGATGCCCTGGAATTCAGGAATGGCGACGAACTGAACGCCGACATAGGGAACCGGCTTGACAGTCGGATGCGTCGGATCAGCCGAATTGATCGAGTCGAGCGTCATCTTGGCGAAAGGCGCTGCCTTCTGGTAATCCGCATTCGCATAGAGCGAGGTGCGGGTGCCGGGAGGTGCATTCAGCCAGCCTTCCTTCTGTGCGACCAGGTTGGTGTAGTCCTTGCTGGTGGCCCAGGAAATGAACTTTTCCGCCGCTTCGGTCTTCTTCGAGGAAGCCGGGATGGCGAGGTTCCATGCCCAGAGCCAGTTGCCGCGCTTGCCGAGGCCCTTATCCGGAGCCAGAGCGAAGCCGACCTTGTCGGCAACCTTCGATTCCTTCGGATCGGAAACGAAGGAAGCAGCAACGGTGGCGTCGATCCACATGCCGCACTTGCCGGACTGGAACAGGGCCAGGTTCTCGTTGAAACCGTTGGACGATGCACCCGGAGGTCCGGCATCCTTCATCAGCTTGACGTAGAAGTCGAGCGTGTCCTTCCATTCCGGCTGGTCGAACTGTGCCTTCCACTTTTCATCGAACCAGCGGGCGCCGAACGAATTCGACATCGCCGTCAGGAACGCCATGTTTTCGCCCCAGCCCGCCTTGCCACGAAGGCAGATGCCATAGACTTCATGGTCCTTGTCGGTGATTTTGCGGGCTGCATCGGCAACAAAGTCCCAAGTCGGCGCATCCGGCATTTTCAGGCCGGCCTTGTCGAACAGGTCCTTGCGGTACATCACCATCGAGCTTTCGCCGTAGAACGGCGCTGCATAGAGCTTGCCGTCGGTCGTCAGACCGCTGCGAATGGCCGGGAGAAGGTCATCCACATCATAGTTCTTGTCGGCGGAAAGCTTGTCGAGCGAGGCAAGCCAGCCGAGCTTGCTCCAGATCGGTACTTCATAGGTGCCGATGGTCAGCACGTCGTACTGGCCCGCCTTGGTAGCGATGTCGGTCGTAACCTTCTGGCGCAATACGTTTTCTTCAAGCGTGACCCACTGCAGGTCGATACCGGGGTTCTTGGCTTTGAAATCGTCCGTAAGCTTCTGCATACGGACCATGTCGCCGTTGTTGACGGTTGCAATCGTGAGGGTTTCGGCAGACGCCAGGCCGGCAAACATCAGAGCCGAGCAGGCGCCCAGCAGTAAAGTTTTCAATTTCATATCTTCCTCCCAGAAGATTAAAAATGAGCATTCGCTTTGCTCGTGGGCAATTACTCACTTCTTGCGACAAAATGTCAATGCAGATTCGTTGCTGCATTGCCGAGCAAGCAACCTATCCTTTTGTTTTTATGAGTTAAATTTTTTGCTCAAACCTTGAGCAAAAATTCGGCAACTGCCTCGTCGGTAATCAAACCATTGATCTGCTGACCGACAACGGCCGCCTTGATCGCCTGGAATTTGCGCCGACCCTTTGCGATTCCGATGACGCTGCAGGTATCGCGCGACGGCAAGGGCGCACTGGCGACGCGCTCATTGACATCATCGGGCATGAGGTTGCCATTGCCATCGAAAACCCAGCCGCAGATCTCGCCGGCAGCGCCCCGATCCATCAACGCCAGCATCTCGTCCCTCTCGAGAAAGCCGTCGAGACAGAGCGGCGCTTCCACGCCCATCTCCCCGATACCGACGAAAGTCACGTCGGCCTGAGCGCTAATATCGAGCGTCGAGCGCACCAGTGCCTGCGCATGCAGGAGCTCCCGCTCCTCGGCCGACGACACCAGCACCGGCAGCGGCATCGGAAAGTGCCGCGCCTTGACGACGTCGGCCATGCTGAAGATGACGTTGTAATAGGCAGCGGAACCGTCGGGACCGATATTGCCCGTCAGCGACACCACCCGATGCTGCAGACATTCGATCGCCGGCAGCTGGTCGACTGCAGCCTTCAACGTGCGGCCCGTGCCGATCGCCAGCACGATGGGGTCGGCTCGCCGCAGCCAGCGCTCGATTTCGGCAGCACCGGCCTCGGCGATGCCAATGGTCGAAGATGTGCTGTCGGGATCGCTCGGCACGATATCGACATGGCGCAGGCCGAACTTCTTCTTGAGCTCCGCCGCATATTCCAGACAGGCGGCGATCGGGTGATCCAGCCGAACCTTGATCAGCCGTTCGGCAACGGCCAGCGACACCAGACGCTGCGCCGACTGCCGGGATATTCCCATCGCAACGGCGATTTCATCCTGCGTGCGGCCGGCGACGTAGTAGAGCCATCCGGCCCGCGCCGCATCGTCAAGCCGCCCCTGGGAATCCAGCTTCTTCGCCATCGCCTTCCTTTACCGAAACAGCGTCCTTGCTCGGGATGATCCAGACTATCCGTGGCGGATCATGCAGTCTCCGGCGGGATGACGCCCTTGGTCAAGGTGAAACAGCCGTAGAAGCGGCGCTCGCCGGTCTGAATGACGCAAAAGGCATCCTTGGCACGCTCGTAGAAGGCATAACGCTCGACCGGCATCAACGGCCAATGCTTGCCCTCGGCCTTGTCGATCACCGCCTGAACCTCCCGCTGGACCTGCGGCACCTCCTCTGGAGAACCCACAACTTCCATGCGCGTCGCGGCGTCATCAATGAAGGTATCGAGCGGCATCAGCGACAATATCGCCGCGACGGCATCGGCAGCGGGCACATTGTCGATGCGCAGCAGCTCGCCCAGGACCGTCTGGCTCGCAATGGCCTCCGCCGGGAAATTCGTGTCGACGACGACGAGCATGTCGCCATGCCCCATCGATTTCAGCGCATAGAGCACGTCCGCATTCAACAGCGGCGAAATTCCCTTCAGCATGAACGTTCCTCCGATAGCCTGTGGCGGCCACTTCGCGGCCGCTTTGTTCTCCGCGCAAACAAGTAACCATCGCGTTCCTGTCTGTCCATAGGCGCCGGGAACGTTTTCGGCGGGTAGCCTGCAGCAATTCCAGGAAAAGTGCGCAGCGGTTTTCCGTTCGGGATTGCGTGAAAGCAAAGGGATAGAGCGGCTCAGAGATTCCGTGAAAAACTGAACCGCTCTGGCCATGAACTGTGCATCCCGCCGCGGCTTATTTCAGCCGTTATTGACCCGATAGGTTCGTCGGCATTAACTGAGGTACGTTCAACGGTTGAGAGGTGCATGTGCGCATTCTTGTGGTGGAGGACGACGACACGATCGGCGGCGCGGTTCGCGACCATATCGCGGCAGGCCCTCATGCCGTGGATTGGGTCAAGAACCTGACCGATGCGGAGGAGGTCACCAGTGCGGTGCAATACGGCCTCATCCTGCTGGATCTGCAGCTTCCCGATGGCAGCGGCATCGATTTCTTGAAGCGGCTGCGCCGCAAGCCTGACGAAACGCCCGTCATCATCCTGACAGCTCGCGATCAGATCTCCGACCGTATCGAAGGCCTGAACAGCGGCGCCGATGATTATCTCGTCAAGCCGTTCAACCTTGGCGAATTGACGGCCCGTATCCTGGCGGTCGCCCGGCGTTATGCCGGCAGTCCGCAGCCGACCCTCCGGTTTGACGACCTCGAAATCGACCAGCCGCAGCGCCGCGTCAAGCTGGCGGGCAAGGACGTGATCCTGACGGGACGAGAATGGGCCGTGCTCGACCTGCTGATCACGCGGCCGGGCGCGATCGTCTCCAAGGACAAGATAGAAGAGGCGCTCTACGCCTTCGGATCCGAAATCGAGAGCAACACGGTGGAGGTCTATGTCAGCCGCCTGCGCAAGAAGATCGGCAAGGACCGCATAAGGACGGCCCGCGGCGTCGGCTATTGCCTGGGTGAGCGATGACCGAACACAAGGAGCCCAGCCGCGCCAGCATCACCCGGCGCCTGATCACTGCGCTGACCGGCACTGTCGTCGTCTTCTGGCTGATTGCGGTCGGCATCGGTGTCTATGTCGTCAACAAGGAACTCTCGGAAACATTCGATGGCGCATTGCAGGAAACCGCCGAGCGTCTTCTGCCGCTGGTGCTCGACGATCTCGCCAACCGCGACCATTCCGGCGATCCTCAGAGCCTGGAAGAACTCAACAAGGGGCTGAACCGCGAATATCTGACCTATCAGGTACTCGATGGGAACGGCAAGGTCATCCTGCACTCCCACGATGCCCCTCCAACCGCCTATGACGTGCCGCTGAAGATCGGCTTCCACAATACATCGCGATACCGGATCTATACCGAATCCTCGGCCGACGGCACGATCTTCCTGCACGTCGCCGACGCCTTCAAGAATCGCCGCGAGGCATCGCGCGAAAGTGGCGTTGCCCTGCTCTGGCCGCTACTGGCCCTCATTCCCGCCAGCATCATCGCCATCGGCGTCATCGTCGGCCGATCGCTGCGGCCGATCGACCGCTTGCGCTCGGAGATCGCCACCAAAGACGGCGGCAACATGGCGCCGCTCGTGAGCGAGACGCTGCCGCTCGAGCTGCAACCGATCGCCCGCTCCGTCAATCTGCTGCTGGAGCGCCTGCGCCTGGCCCTGGAAGCCGAGCGCGAATTCACCGCCAATAGCGCCCATGAGCTGCGCACCCCGATTGCAGGCGCTCTTGCGCAGACCCAGAGGCTGATCGCCGAACTGCCGCAGGGGCAATTGACGGAACGCGCCGGCCGCATCGAGACATCGCTTTCCAATCTCGGCCGGCTCGCGGAAAAGCTGCTGCAGCTTTCCCGCGCCCAGGCCGGGATCGGCACGGGTGACAAACCCGCCGATCTCGTGGCCATCATCGAAACCGTCA
This sequence comes from Rhizobium sp. AG207R, assembly GCF_027109195.1. Classification (NCBI taxonomy): domain Bacteria; kingdom Pseudomonadati; phylum Pseudomonadota; class Alphaproteobacteria; order Hyphomicrobiales; family Rhizobiaceae; genus Rhizobium; species Rhizobium sp. AG207R. The sequence goes on along the minus strand of NZ_JAEPVT010000019.1, from coordinate 66,320 downwards.
TAGGCGATTACGACCGCGATACGGGAACGGCAGGCCGTGTCCTCCTGGAGAATGAAACGGCGGAGAAACTGATGCGCAACGTCGATATTGACGCATTTGCGATCGTCATGCGCAATCTCATCGAAAACGCCTTGATCCATGGGCCGGTGGATGATGAAGTGACCGTCCGGATCGACGACCGCACCGTCCGCGTCATCAACGGCGGCGCCGTGCTTTCCGCACATGATCTCGCCGGCCTGAAGAAGCGCTTCTGGCGCGGCAAGACGAAAGCAGCAGGCTCCGGCCTTGGACTTTCGATCGTCGAGCGCATCGTCGGCCAGATCGGCGGCCATCTCGATCTACTGTCGCCGGCGACCGGCAGGACCGATGGCTTTGAAGCCAGGATCACCCTGCCGTCCGGCTGATGACGCTCTAACTGTCAGGGATTGGCCTCATAGAGGATTGATCTTGCAAAGACCGGCAAAGGGTGCGAGCAAGTGCGCCATGTTTCCAGCGGGTCGGTATCCATGATCGTTTCCTTCGACATTGGCGGCAGCGCCATCAAAGGCGGCATTGCCCGCTCCGTGACGGACATCGTGCCGCTGGCGCGGCGCCCGACGCCCAGGCACGATTTCGCCGAATTCGTCAATGCCTTGCGTGAGGTGATTGCCGAAGCCGGCGAGAGGCCGGATTGCCTCTCCTTCTCCATCGCCGGCGTCGTCGATCCTGATACGCAGACACTCACCTGCGCCAATATTCCCTGCATTCACGGCCGGCATCTTGCCGCCGATCTGGAGGCGGAACTCGGCTATCCCGTGCTGATCGCCAATGATGCCGATTGCTTCGCCATGGCGGAGGCCATGTCCGGAGCGGGCCGTGGCCATCGCATCGTCTTCGGCGCCATTCTCGGTACCGGCGTCGGCGGCGGCCTTGTCGCGGATGGCCGACTGGTCAATGCTGCCGGCGGCTTTGCCGGGGAATGGGGCCACGGCCCCATCATCGCGTCCGCCGCCGGCAATCCACCAGTCGCTATTCCCGCCTATGTCTGCGGCTGTGGCCAGAAGGGCTGCGTCGACACCGTCGGCGGCGCACGCGGCATCGAACGCCTGCACAAGACGCTTCACGGGCTGGAACTTTCCAGCGAGGAGATCATCGGCCAGTGGCTCAGGGGCGAAGACCGTGCCGAACGCACGATTGACGTCATGGTGGATCTGGTCGCCTCGCCGCTTGCCCTCACCGTCAACATAACTGGCGCGACGATCGTGCCGGTCGGCGGTGGCCTTTCCAACGTCGAACCGCTCCTGGCACGTTTGGACGAGGCGGTGCGCGCCCGCACCCTGCGCAAGTTCGGCCGGCCGCTCGTCGTGCCGAGCGAGTGCAAGCTGGAACCGGGCCTCATCGGCGCCGCCCTGCTGGGCCTGCAATATACCGGAGAGCGCACCCATGCTGCTTGAGGTCTGTGTCGAGGATATTGCCGGCCTCAAGGCGGCCGTCGAGGGTGGCGGCGACCGTATCGAGCTTTGCAGCGCGCTTCCTCTCGGCGGGCTGACGCCGAGTGCCGGGCTGATGGCCGCCGCAGCGAAGATACCTATCCCTGCATACGCCATTATCCGTCCGCGCGCCGGCAGCTTCGTCTATTCGGCGGATGAACTTGACGTCATGAAGCGCGACATCGATGCCGCACGAGCTGCCGGTTTGCCGGGAGTCGTGCTCGGCGCTTCCCTGCCGGATGGGCGACTTGATGTTGACACGCTCAAGGCGCTCACCGCCCAAGCGGAAGGTCTCGGCAAGACGCTGCACCGCGCCTTCGATCTGGTGCCCGATGTCGAGGAAGCCGTCCATGTCGCTATCTCCCTCGGCTTCGAACGCATTCTGACCTCCGGCGGCGCAAGGACTGCGGCCGAAGGCGTTGCCATGCTTGAGCAGGCGATTGCAGCCGCCGCCGGCCGCATCTCCATCATGCCCGGCTCCGGCGTGACGCTTGCAACGGTCGGCCAGCTATGGCCGCGCCTGCAGATCAGCGAGATCCACGCCTCCTGCTCCGCAACCGCCTCGGAGACGGATGAGCGTGTCATCGCTCTCGGCTTCTCTCTGCCATCGGTCCGCCGCACGGATGCCGCCACCGTCAGGGCACTTAAGGCGTATTTCGCCTAGAGCGGACTGCTCCAAGAACGTGCAAAAAGCCGGACGCGGGGAACACGGGAACCGGATGCGGAAGGTCGCGATCTGCTTTAAGCAACATCATGAATTGACAAAGAAACATTAGAATGATCAATCGTTCATAAACGCATATGCTGTAGCCATGAACATGGCTGCGCAACATACAGTTATTGCAGCAAGGTAAGTTTCCTCGGGAGTAGCTGTGATCTGAACCATGTCGGTGGCGCCACCTCGCAAGAAAAGCAGGGCTGTCTTTTGGATTGCCGCCGTTGTCATCGGTTCGATCATCCTGGCAACCGCGCTCCTTGCCAACGATATGCGCAATCTGCGGGCGCTGGATGATCGCTATCATCTCAATCTCTTTCCAAAACCGGAACAACATGCAGCAGCGCCCGCCGCGCCTGCGCAAGAACAGCAGCCGGCCCATGCGGCTACGCCTGCGGCGGCAGCGCCGAAGACATTAGCCGCGGCGGCTACAAGCGTCCGTGTCAAGCCGGCGACGGTCACCGCCAAGCCATCCGTCAAGAAAAGATCCCATCTGCTGGATGAGCCTGTCGACGCGCTGCTGAGTGCCTTCGTGCGCAGCTGGCGGATATCGGGCCAGACGCTTTGCGCCGATCTCCAGAAGTTCGGCCTGTCCGTAGGCGAATGGCGGCAAAGCGAACTGGGCACCGGCACTTCGGAGTGCAGCTATGCCGTCCAGAAGGGCGCCTATGGCGATCCCAGGGCAGCTTCCTTCTTCATCATCGCCAGGGGCAAGCCATCAGGCGAAATCGATACCATCCGCATCAAGGTCATCATGCCTGACAATGACGACGGAAAGGCCGTTGCCGGCACCTTTGTCGATACTGTCGTCCTATTGCTGAACGAGACACATTGGCTGGACTTTCAGGCCGCACTCGAGGCGGTGGGCAAGCTGCAGGACGTGACGCTGCAAGCCTTCGGCGCCAAGCTTGCCTTTTTCAAGGAATTCCAGAGCGACAACAATTTCAACCTGCAACTGGAATTGCGCAGAACCTCGCCGGAGCAGCTCCGAACCGCGATCGTCTTCGACAAGGCACGCTGGACCCTCCCCTCGCCCTCCTCGACCAATTAGATCTCGGGGCATGCACGTATTTGCCGCTCTTTCATGGTGTATGTTACGAATACAACCAATAAGCAAGCGCTCAGCGGGCTACTCGCCATCATGGGATGAAACGGAGATAGAGATGGAGCCAAAAGCAACCAAATCAAACATCAAGAAGATGATTTTCATGAATATCTTCGCTCTGCTGGTTGCTGAATATTTCGCTATCGTTTCGTATTCTTTGATTTCATTCGCCTCTAATTTTAACTCAATCGCCGAGGGAATATCTGTGCCGCTGGCATTGGTCATCATTAGCTTCGCTGTGGTACCGATGGCTCTCCTGATCACGTGGAAGGCCGCTCTAGTGGCGATCGGCGTCGGCGAATTGCTCGGGCGACCCTCCTATTATTATCCGATAGCTGGAGCTATTGCTGGATACTGGACAGCTCATTCATGGGGCTTTCAAAGCAGCTCCAATAGGTTTGATGTCATTATGCTCACCATAAGCGGCGGTATCGCAGGCTATGCTTTCTGGTACATGGCTGTCCGAAGTTTGGATTTTGATTTGCAAGCGTCGCCTTCACCGAGGGTCGATGACAATGTTTGAGTCGCGAAGGTGGGACTGCAAGAAATGAATCCGCGGTCCATACCGCGAAGCGTCCGATCACAACTGCCGTTGGCACAGTGCAGCAGGGCGTATCCAGGATGGACGCCCGATTTTACAAACGGTGTCAAATATTCATGCGCGTCGGTTTTTGTTGCACTGCGCCATCGGTAGTGCTCATATAGGCAACGATTCCGAAGGTCGGCGGATCACCGGCCGCCAGCACCATGTTTCCCGAGAGCACACGAGGCGGTTTCCGAAGGGATTCATGCAAATCGTCAAACGCGCCGGTCCCCAGCCGGACGTTGGAAAGCCATTTCATTTCATGGATTCGATAGCTCCCAATCCGCAGGGCCAGACTTTTGCGGTCGAACGCAATCCCCGCCTGCGCTACATCATCCCCGCGGTGGTCGCCGTCGCCTTCCTGATGGAACAGCTGGATTCGACCATCCTCGTCACCGCCGTTCCCGATATCGCCAAGAGCCTCGATACGACGCCGCTGCGCATGAATCTGGCGGTCACGACCTATATTCTGACGCTTGCCATGTTCATTCCGGTGAGTGGCTGGTTTGCCGATCGCTTCGGCGCCCGGCGCATCTTCACGCTTTCCCTCTTCATCTTCACCATCGGCTCGATCCTCTGCGGCCTGACGACCAGCCTGCCGATGCTTATCGCCACGCGCGCACTGCAGGGCTTTGGCGGCGCAATGATGACGCCGGTCGGGCGCCTCATCCTCATCCGCAGTTTCCCCCGCAGCCAGCTCGTGACTGCCATGACCTACATGACCCTGCCCGCCGTCATCGGGCCCGTCATCGGGCCGGTGCTCGGCGGCTTCCTGACAACCTATCTGTCCTGGCGCTGGATCTTCTGGGTGAACCTGCCCTTCGGCCTGATCGGCATGGCCATGGCGCTGCGCTATGTCGAGGATACCGAACGCGACGAGACCATCAAATTCGACTTTCCCGGCTTCGTCATGGTCGGCCTCGGCTGCGTGCTGCTGCAATACGGCATCGAGAATATCGGCCGCCCGACGATCCCCGTATGGGCTATTGTCCTGACGCTTGCCGCCGCCGGCCTGCTGCTGGTCGGCTTCATCCGCTATGCCAGAACGGCGGTATCTCCGGCCGTGGATCTCACCCTGTTCAAGCTGCGCACGTTCCGCATCGGCACGCTTGCCGGCGGCATCTGTCGTGTCGGGCTGAATGGCGTGCCCTTCCTGCTGCCGCTGATGCTGCAGGTCGGCTTCGGCTTGAGCCCGATCGTCTCGGGCACGCTGACCTTCGTCAGCGCCCTGAGCGCCCTCGCCGTTCGGCCGGTCTCGGCGAAACTGCTGAAGCTCTATGGCTTCGATCGCATGTTGACCTGGAGCGCCATATTCGGTGCCGCCGTCGTCGCCGGCTTCGCGCTGATCACACCCGATACGCCGCACTGGTTCATCATCGTCTATGTCTTCATCTTCGGGCTGGCGCGGGCCGGACAGTTCATGACGTCCAATACGCTATCCTATTCCGATACTCCGGCGGCTCAACTCAGCCGCGCGACCAGTCTCGGCGGTGTGCTGCAGCAATTGAGCGTCAGCTTCGGCGTCTCCGTCGCCGCCATGCTGCTGGGTCTGGTGACTTTGGATGGATCGCCGCTGACGCCGGAGAAATTCCATATTGCATTTTTGCTGATGGCCGTGATCCCGCTGCTCGGCATACCCGGCTTTCTCAAGCTGCGGCCGGAAGACGGCGCGCAAGTGAGCGGCCATCAGCGGCAATCGAAAAAGCAGCCGTAAGGCTTATGCCGCAAGCGCCGAGGCGCGCGGATGGACGAGATGATCGCGAAGTACCGCGCCGGAGCGGTCGACTTCCTGCATCAGCACGTCGTAGCTCCACAGATCAGCCAGATGCTGCAATACGCGCTTGGCATCCATATCGTCGAGCATCGCGCCGTTCAGCACCGTATGCTTGACCAGCAGCCGCCTGTCGCCGGCAAGATCGACATCGACGATCTCGATATGCGGATCGATCCAGCCGACATCATATTGCCGTGACAATTCACGGCGGATGCGCCGGTAGCCACGCTCATCATGAATGGCGGCAACCCTCAGCCCCTCTTCCTCCTCCGGATCATCCGTCAGCTGGAACATGCGCATCTTGCGCATCAGATGCGGGCTCAAGAACTGCGCGACAAAACTCTCGTCGCGATAATTGGCCCAGAGATCGCGCAGCACCGCCATTGCATCGCCAGTGCCGGCGATTTCCGGGAACCATTGGCGATCCTCTTCCTCCGGCTTCGTCACGATGCGCTCGATATCCTGCATCATGGCAAAGCCGATCGCGTAGGGGTTGAGGCCGGAATAGCGGGGATCGTTGAAGGTCGGTTGGAAAACCACATTGGTATGCGATTTCAGGAATTCCAGAAAATCGCCGTCGCCGATGCCACCGAGTTCGTGCAGCCGGGTCATGATGCGATAGTGCACGTAGGTTGCCGTGCCCTCGTTCATCACCTTGGTCTGACTCTGCGGATAGAAATATTGGGCGACATGCCGCACGATGCGGATGATCTCGCGCTGCCAGGGCTTCAGACGCGGCGCCATCTTTTCCAGGAAATAGAGGATATTCTCCTGCGGCAGGCCCGCCAGCGAGCGCCGCCGCTCCAGATCGAGATCCTGTGTTTTCTTGCCCGATCCGGCCGGCACCGTGCGCCATAGATCGTTGAAGATCTTCTCGTCATATTCGCGCCGCTCGCGCTCGCGCTTCTCCTCGTCGCGCAGGTCCGGCGTCTTCTTGCCGGCATAGCGATGCACGCCGTGCGACATCAGCGCATGCGCTGCATCCAGCGTGCGCTCGACGGCGGCATGGCCATAGCGCTCCTCACAGCGTGCCACATAGCTCTTGGCGAAGTTGAGATAGTCGAGAATGCCTTCGGCATCGGTCCAGAGCTTGAAGAGATAATTGTTCTTGAAGAAGTGATTGTGGCCGAAGGCGGCATGCGCGATGACGAGAGCCTGCATCGTCGCACTATTCTCCTCCATCAGATAGGAGATGCAGGGCGAGCTGTTGATGACGATCTCATAGGCAAGGCCGCGCAGGCCCTTGCGGTAGAAGGCCTCATGATGGGCGAAATGCTTTCCGAAGGACCAGTGCTTGTAAAAGAGCGGCATGCCGATCGAGGAATAGACGTCGAGCATCTGCTCGGCGGTGATGATCTCGATCTGATTGGGGTAAACATCGAGCCCGAGCTCGCCGACGGCAATCTTCTCGCAGGCATCGTGAATTCGCTGGATGGTGGCGAAATCCCAGTCCGCGCCTTCGAAAAGCCGCTCCATCGATGCCTTTTTTGCCATTATCCGCTCCTTGTTTCCGCCGTCCGGCGCTGGAAGAGATCGTGGAAAACCGGATAGATCTGGCTGCGATCGCTGACACGCCGCATGGAAAGCACCGGCCATCCCACTTGCATCCGCTCGTAGAGCGACCAGATCGCCGAGCCGGACGAGATCGCGACGCTGCGTGATTCCCCCACTTCGAGATAGGCGAAATATTGGCAGACGGGCAGGATCTCGCTCGTCATCAGCGCTGCCGTCGTCGCATTGTCGGAATAGGCGTTATCACCATCCGATGCTTGCGCGGCGTAGATGTTCCAGTCGGATGCCGGGAAGCGGTCCCGCACGATCCGCCGCATGGCCTCGAGCGCGCTCGAAACCTGGGTGCCGCCGGTTGCCGGGCTGCGGAAGAAGGTCTCCTCGTCCACCTCTTCCGCTACGTCGGTATGGCGGATGAAGACGATCTCGACGCGGCGATACTGCCGGGTCAGGAAAATGTAGAGCAGCATGTAGAAGCGCTTGGCGAGATCCTTCATGTGCTCCGTCATCGAGCCGGAGACGTCCATCAGGCAGAACATGACGGCTTGCGCCACCGGCTTCGGCTCGTTCTCGAAACGGCGATAGCGGATATCGATCGGGTCGATATAGGGAATGCGCCGGACCTTCGATTCCAGTCTTTTGATCTCGTCTTCGAGCTGTGCGCGGCGCTTCTCGTCCGTGCACTCCTCGGCCTCCTCGATGAGCTTTTCGACCGTTTCCGGCTTCGGGCGATGCAGCGCGACACGGCGCATCATGGCAAGCCGCATCGTGCGGTTGATGGCAAGATTGGCAGGTGATCCCGTAACCGAATAGCCCGAGCGCACCGGATTGATCTGGTCCGCCGACATCAGGCGGCGCTTGGCTAGATCGGGCAATTCGAGATCGTCGAGGAAGAGATCGAGGAATTCGTCCCGCGTCAAGATGAAGCGGAAGGCATCCTCGCCGGTTCCATCGCCGCCGGCCCGCGACTTGCCGCTACCGCCCTCGGGGCGGGGAAGCATATCGCCTTCGATGAAGTCCTTGTTACCGGGAAGAATATGTTCCTTCAGGCCCTCCGGGCCGCGATGGAACCGAGGTTCCTCGGTTCCATCCAGGGGAATGCTGATTTCGCCACCCTTCAGAATATCCTGAATGTCGCGATTTTGAGAGGATTCATAGACCGCTCTCTGCACCAGCGCTTTTGCTCTTCGCAAAAACCGTTGACGATTTTCCAGACTTTTTCCGCCTGGGTTCAGGCGTCTGTCAACAATGTGCATTCCTTCTTCCTTGGTGGCTCATCCCGCCTGTTTCACACGCATGTACCATTCCACAAGCCGCCGAACCTGCCGTTCGGTGTAACCCCGCGCGACCATCCGCTCGACGAATTCGCCATGTTTCTTCTCCGTCTCGCCATCCTTCTTGGAGCCGAACGAGATGACGGGCAGAAGGTCCTCGACTTGAGAGAACATCCGCTTTTCGATGACTTCACGGATCTTCTCATAGCTGGTCCAGGACGGGTTCTTGCCGCCGTGGCTCGCCCGTGCCCGCAGGCAGAACTTGACCACCTCGTTGCGGAAGTCCTTCGGATTGGCGATACCGGCCGGCTTTTCGATCTTGGTGAGCTCCTGGTTCAAAAGCTCGCGGTCGAGAAGCTGGCCGGTATCCGGATCCTTGAAATCGACATCCTCGATCCAGGCGTCGGCATAGTCGACATAGCGATCGAAGAGATTCTGTCCGTAATCCGCATAGGATTCCAGATAGGCCTTCTGGATCTCGTTGCCGATGAACTCCGCATAGCGCGGCGCCAGTTCGCTCTTGATAAACTCGATATACAGCTTTTCGGTTTCAAGCGGCAGCTGTTCGCGGCGGATTGCCTGCTCCAGCATGTACATCAGATGCACCGGATCGGCACCGACTTCTGTCGTATCGTAGTTGAAGGTCGCCGCCAGCACTTTGAAGGCAAAACGGGTGGAGGCTCCATCCATGCCTTCGTCGACACCGGCCGAGTCACGATATTCCTGCACGCTGCGCGCTCTCGGATCAGTCTCCTTCAGGCTCTCGCCGTCATAGACCCGAAGCTTGGAGAAGGCGGTCGAATTCTCGTGCTTAGAAAGCCGCGTCAGAACCGTGAAGCGGGCGAGCGTCTCCAATGTCGACGGCGCGCAGGGCGCGTCGCTGAGCTCGGATTCCTCGATCAGCTTCTCATAGATCTTCTGCTCTTCGGTGACCCGCAGGCAATAAGGCACTTTCACCACGCAGATCCGGTCGATGAATGCCTCATTGTTCTTGTTGGCCTTGAATGTCTGCCATTCCGACTCGTTTGAGTGCGCCAGGATGATGCCGGAGAAGGGTATCGCACCGATATTTTCCGTACCGATGTAATTGCCTTCCTGCGTCGCCGTCAGCAGCGGATGCAGCATCTTGATCGGTGCCTTGAACATTTCGACGAATTCGAGAATGCCCTGGTTGGCACGGTTCAATGCACCGGAGTAGCTGTAGGCATCCGGATCGTTCTGCGCGAGGCTTTCGAGCTTGCGGATATCCACCTTGCCGACCAGCGAGGAAATGTCCTGGTTGTTCTCGTCGCCCGGTTCCGTCTTGGCGACGGCAATTTGCCGCAGCCTTGAGGGCTGCATCCTGACGACACGGAAGCGGGAAATATCGCCTTCGAACTCTTCCAGCCGCTTGAGGCACCAGGGACTCATGAGCCCGGTCAGGCGCCGGCGCGGAATGCCATAGCGCTCCTCGATCATCGGCCCCATGGTGACGGGATCGAACAGGCTGAGCGGGCTTTCGAAGACCGGGCTAAGCTCGTTTCCGGCCTTGAGCACATAGATGGGATGAACTTCCATCAATGATTTCAGCCGCTCGGCGAGGGATGACTTGCCGCCGCCGACAGGCCCGAGCAGATAGAGGATCTGCTTGCGCTCCTCCAGCCCCTGGGCCGCATGGCGGAAGAAGGCGACGATGCGTTCGATCGTCTCTTCCATGCCGAAAAAGCCCGAAAAAGCCGGATAAGTCCGGATGGTCCGGTTCATGAAAATACGCCCAAGCCTTGTATCCTTGGCCGTATCGATCAGCAGTGGTTCGCCCATGGCTGCCAGTAGCCGCTCAGCCGCATTTGCGTACATGAGCGGATCATCCCGGCACGCTTCCAGGTATTCTGAGAATGACATCTCGACTTCGCGCCGTGCTTCAAAAGTACGGGCGAACGTGTTGAACAGAACATCGTTGTTTAACATGGCGCCTCGGTAGCTTGCTATTGCAATTAACGCCGGCTTTTACGAGATCACTTTATCCCGCTGTATCTAAAGTGCGGTATGACTCGCTACGAATCAATAGGTGATCTGTCAATAATTCGTACGCTTGATTCCAAATGTCATCAATATCTTGATGGGGTCATGCACCGAATTAATGAAACGCAACCAAAGGATTGTTGCAGCAATACAACGCACGCAGTGGTTATGCAACCTCAACCGGCCTATTGCCGCATATTTTTGCAAATACACGATCTCGGCGAAGAATTGATCGAAGCCAGCGTCAAGCTTCATTGTCCGCATGATTGGGGAGAAAAGATGGTGCCCAGAGCCGGAATCGAACCAGCGACACGCGGATTTTCAATCCGCTGCTCTACCAACTGAGCTATCTGGGCATCCGAGCTTCGCGTCAAAGGAAGAGCCTTAGCAGGCGCTGGGCGGTTGGTTCGCCCCGGAAGCGAGCGGGGTTATAGCATCTTGTTCGGCCATGTCCAGCCGCAAATGACTCTTTTTTGACAGGAAATCGAATTTTGCCAATTCGCAAACAAAATGAAGGGGTTCACGACGCAGAACCCCTTTGGAAAATGCACTCAGTCCTGGTCGGAGCCGTCGGCCTTCGTCTCGTCCTCGGTGACAGGGATGGCGTAGGAGCCGTTGAGCCACCGCGAGAGATCGACGGAGCGGCAGCGATCCGAGCAGAAGGGATAATGTTCACGCAGCGAAGGACGGCCGCATTCCGGGCAGGGACGCGTCTTTCGCAGCGGCTCGACCTTCGAACCAACCTTGATCTCTTCAGCTTTCGTCATGATAACTATCCTTCCTGCCATCCGGCGTGGACATCGAAGCCCTCGCCTGCCAGCAGCAGCATGGTTTCATAAAGCGGCAATCCGACGACATTGGTGTAGGAACCGACAAGCTTCTGCACGAAGGAGCCGGCAAGCCCCTGAATGCCATAGGCCCCCGCCTTGCCCCGCCACTGGCCGGAGGCGAGATACATGTCGATATCCCGGCTGGAAAGCCGCTTGAAACGCACCTTGGTTTCCACCACCTTCTGGCGGGCCTTGCGGTCCGGCGTGATCAGGCAGATGCCGGTATAGACGACATGGCCGCGCCCGGAGAGCAGATGCAGCGCCGCAGCCGCCTCATCGACGAATTCCGCCTTCGGCAGGATGCGCCGCCCGACGGCGACGACCGTGTCGGCCGAAAGGATATAGCTTCCCTGCCAGGCGGCGTCGCTCTTGATGGCCGCAAAGGCGGCATCACCCTTCTCAGCCGAAAGCCGCCGCGCCAGCGAGCGCGGATGCTCCGATTTCTTCGGCGTCTCATCGATATCCATGGGCATGAGACGCGCGGGCTCGATGCCTGACTGATGCAGGAGCTCGACGCGACGCGGCGATCCGGAGGCCAGTATCAGCTTGTGTTTCAACGCCATCAGATCTCGACCTGTCATGCGGGAATGAGAGCCGGTCCGGAGCATGATGCCGAAAATGTCGGCGGCATCCGGCTCCAGCGAACGGCGGATTACTTGAAACGGTAGGTGATGCGGCCCTTGGTCAGGTCGTAAGGGGTCATTTCCACCAGCACCTTGTCGCCGGCCAGAACGCGGATGCGGTTCTTGCGCATGCGGCCCGCAGTGTGGGCGATGATCTCGTGCTCGTTTTCCAGCTTCACGCGAAAGGTCGCGTTCGGCAGGAGTTCGGTGACGACACCGGGAAATTCGAGGACTTCTTCTTTCGGCATTAAAGCTTCTTTTCCTGTCGGTTGAGGCCGGCGCTCCTGTTAAAAAGGCTGGGTCGCCGGAAATTTGCGCGGAAACTACACAATCGCCGCGGTTTTGTGAACCACGTTGATAAGGGTTTCTGCATTTGTTTCATTTGCGGCTCTAAAGCGAGCCGCGATGTTCCACAAGCCTGCTCTCAATCAGGCCGAGAAGATAGTCCCTCACCGCGCGATAGGCATCCAGAACCTGCTCACGCGTTCCATCCGTCGCCGACGGGTCCATCGTCGGCCAATAGATGACGTCGACAGCGTTCGCCCGCGTCAGTTCCAGCGCGGCATGATGCGCCTCAGGAGACAGCGTGATGATGACATCGAAGAAATCATCCTCCAACTCTTCCATGGTCTGCGGCTGACGGCGGCCAAGCGAAAGCCCGATCTCGGCAAGCACCACATCGACGAAAGGATTGCGCTCGCCGGCGCGTACCCCGGCCGAGGCGATATACGTGCCCTGCGGCAGCATGCTGCGCGCCATCGCCTCGGCCATGGGCGAACGGATGGCATTGAGGCCGCACATGAAGAGGATGGCGCCGGGGGATTTGCCCCCGGCCGACCTGCCATTCTGCTCGATCGCCTGCGGCTCATCCATGGCAATCACCCGCGCCAGTAGAGCACGCAAACGAGCGTGAAGAGCCGCCGCGCCGTATCGAAATCCACGCTGATCTTGCCGTTCAACCGGTCCATCAGCGTCTGCGAGCCTTCGTTGTGAATGCCGCGCCGGCCCATGTCGATCGCCTCGATGCGGCTTGGCGTGGCCGAGCGGATCGCCTCGTAATAGCTCTCGCAGATCATGAAATAATCCTTCACGATCCGGCGAAACGGGGTGAGCGACAGAATATGGGTGGCGACAACGCCACCATCTTCCATGCGGATGTCGAAGACCAGCTTCTGGTCGACCAGCGAAAGATTGAGTAGATAAGGCCCGCCCTCATGCCCGACAGGCGTGAAGCTGTTTTCCTCGATCAGGTCGAAGATGGCGACGGCGCGCTCGTGCTCGACATCAGGCGTCGAGCGGCCGATCGTGTCGTCCAGGACCACATCGCTCAGTCGGAAGACGCCCTTTGCCATGCCTTACCCCTCGAGATTGAGGCGGATCGCAACCGACCGCGCATGCGCATCCAGCCCCTCGGAATTGGCAAGCGCGATCGCCGCTGGCCCGAGCGCGCGGAGCTGCTCCGACCCCAGCCGGAGAATAGAGGTGCGCTTGACGAAATCGAGCACCGACAGCCCGGAGGAGAAGCGTGCAGAGCGGGCAGTCGGCAGCACATGGTTCGAGCCGCCGACATAATCGCCGATCACTTCGGGCGTATGACGGCCGACGAAGATCGCGCCGGCATTGCGAACACCGGCCAAAAGCGGCTCGGGATCATCGACCGCCAGCTCCAGATGCTCGGCCGCAATGCGGTTGGCAAGCGGAATGGCCTGCTTCACTTCGGCGACTAGGATAACCGCGCCGAAATCCCGCCAGCTCGTCGCTGCCGTCTGCGAGCGGCTGAGCTGCTTCAGCTGCCGCTCGACCGCCGCTTCCACGGCTCTGCCGAATTCGGCATCGTCGGTGATCAGGATCGCCTGCGCGCTTTCGTCATGCTCCGCCTGCGCCAGCAGATCGGCGGCGATCCAGTCCGGATCGTTATTCTTGTCGGCGATGACGAGCACTTCCGACGGGCCGGCAATCATGTCGATACCAACAGTGCCGAACACCTGGCGCTTGGCTGCCGCCACATAGGCATTGCCGGGGCCGGTGATCTTATAGACCGGCTTGATCGTCTCCGTACCATAGGCAAGTGCCGCGATCGCCTGCGCGCCACCAATGCGATAGATCTCCTCGACGCCGGCCATGCGCGCCGCAGCAAGCACGGCCGGATTGACGGCACCGCCCGTCGCCGGCACGGCGATGACGACGCGATCGACACCGGCGACCTTGGCCGGCACGGCATTCATCAGCACCGAGCTCGGATAGCTCGCCGTACCGCCGGGCACATACAGACCGACCGCTTCGATCGCCGTCCAGCGCGATCCGAGGCCAACGCCGAGATCGTCTTCATAGATATCATCCTTCGGCAATTGCCGGCGGTGATGCGATTCGATGCGGGTGGCGGCGACCTTCAGCGCGCCCAAAACCTCTGCCGGAACGGCCGCGATCGCCGCATCGATCTCCGCTTCGCTGACGCGCATCGGCGTTATGGCGAAATCGACGCCGTCGAACTTTTTGGAATAATCTGCAAGGGCGGCATCGCCGCGCGCCCGCACATCATCGATGATGCCGCGCACGACGGCATTCACATCCTCGGACACTTCCCGCTTGGTCGTCAGGAATGCGGCGAACTGCTGCTCGAACCCTTCCGACGCCTGATCCAACCAGATAGCCAAACTGATATTCCTCTTTCACTGCGGCCGCCCGCGGCGGCAAAAATCCAACCGTCGCTGCCTATTCGCCCGCGTCGGGATGTCGGGGTTTGTGGGCCGTTTCCCATGCCCCGCCGATATCCGCAAGCTGGGCCTCGATGCATTCGACATCGAGTGCGATGGTGGCGTTGGCGGCAAGGGCAAGCTCGATCGTGCCGTCTGGCCCCTCGCCCTTCTGCTCGAAGCGGATGGCGAGCAGCGAGAGAACCTCGTCGCGCTTGCGCCGGTCGAAGCCGTTGGAGCGCACGCCCTGAACGCGCTTGAAGACCAGCGCGGAACGATGGCGTTCATAAGGCTTGCTGCGCTGGTCCGATTGTTCCCAGACGAAACGGTTGGCCGCGAGCGAAAACTGCTCTTGCTTCGGCGCATAGGACATGTCGCCGACCTTGAAGACGCTATCCTGCATATAGGCAGAGATGACATCCAGGTCCTCGGTGTCGAGTGCCATTAGCTTGAGATCGCTCATTCGTCCTTTATCCCTGATCGCGCCATTGGAACCCCCGGCAAGCATTGTTGCCGGCGTTCCTTCATTCTGGACATAGGATGGGAGCGCAAAAGACGCAACCGAAGAAAGCGGGCTGGCCCGCTCTCTTCGCGCCGATGGATGGAAATAAGCCCGATCATCCAAAATGCTGTCGCGCTTTTGCGACAGCGGAATGCAAAAACCGGAGGACTGCCCGGGAGGCAGGACAATCGCATATGAGCTGAAATCGTTACCGCCACCCCTTCTCCCCTCGGGAGAAGGTGCCATCAGGCGGATGAGGGGGTGCCTGCCAGGAGTACGAAAACTCGTGAATTCAAATCAGTCAGCCCCCTCATCCGACCCTTCGGGCCACCTTCTCCCCGAGGGGAGAAGGAGTTTCCGAAGATGATCCCACCATATGCGATTGTGGGGGGCAGCGATGAGCCTTAGTCGCTGATGCGCTCGACCACGGCGCCGCAGCGCGTCAGCTTGTCTTCCAGCCGCTCGAAGCCGCGATCGAGGTGATAGATGCGCGACACCACCGTCTCGCCCTCGGCCGCAAGGCCGGCGATGACGAGCGAGACGGAGGCGCGAAGGTCGGTCGCCATCACGGGCGCGCCCTTCAGCTTCTCGACGCCCTCGATGCGGGCGGTCTGCCCGGAAAGCGAAATCTTCGCGCCGAGGCGGGCGAGCTCCTGCACATGCATGAAACGGTTTTCGAAGATGGTCTCGGTGATATGCGATACACCCGACGAGCGGGTCATCAGCGCCATGAACTGCGCCTGCAGGTCCGTCGGGAAGCCGGGGAACGGATCGGTGACGACATCGACCGGCTGGATGCCGCCGCCATTGCGCATGACGCGGATGCCGTTATTGGTCGGAGAAACCGTGGCGCCGGCGCGGCGCAGGCTTTCGAGAGCGTTGTCGAGCAGCGCGACATTGGTATTCTCAAGCGTGACGTCGCCGCCGGCCATGGCAACGGCCATGGCATAGGTGCCGGTCTCGATACGGTCGGGCAGCACGCGGTGGCGCGCGCCTGACAGTGAGGTGACGCCCTCGATGGTGATCGTGCTGGTGCCGGCGCCGGAAATCTTGGCGCCCATGGCGATCAGGCAATTGGCGAGATCGACGATTTCTGGCTCGCGGGCCGCATTGCCGATGACGGTGGTGCCGCGGGCAAGCGTGGCCGCCATCATCATCACATGCGTCGCACCAACGGAAACCTTCGGGAAGTCATAGCGCGCGCCGATGAGGCCGCCCTTCGGTGCGGTGGCATTGATATAGCCGCCGTCGATTTCCATGGTGGCGCCGAGCGCCTGCAAGCCCTCAATGAAGAGATCGACCGGGCGTGTGCCAATGGCGCAGCCGCCGGGCAGCGACACGCGCGCCTGGCCCTCGCGGGCGAGCAGCGGCCCGATGACCCAGAAGCTCGCGCGCATCTTGGCGACGAGCTCATAGGGCGCGGTCGTATCGACGATGGTGCGGCAGGTGAAATGGATGGTGCGGGAATAGCCGTCTTCTTGGCGCTCGCGCCGGCCATTGACGGCGACATCGACGCCGTGATTGCCGAGGATGCGCATCAAAAGCTCGACATCGGCGAGATGCGGCACGTTTTCGAGGGTCAGGGTATCGCTTGTCAGCAGCGAGGCGATCATCAGCGGCAGGGCGGCATTCTTGGCGCCGGAGATCGGAATGATACCGTTGAGCTCATTGCCGCCGACAATCCTGATACGATCCATATAAGCAATACGGGCGAGGCCCGCCTTTCCTGATAGTTCCGGGCGCCAATGTCAGCGCCAGGTTTCGTGCACCTGGTAAAAGGCGCTCTTTAGACGAAATAGATTAACGCATCAATTCGATTGATGATGGGCGACATCAATCATTGCGATTCGTCCCTTTTTGCGGCGGTTTCAGCACTATCCCCAGGCTTTGCGCCCGGCAGCCCATCCGTCTCGTCGGCCTGGCCGGCACGCCGCGCCCTGACCTGCTGCTTGCGCCGCGCCAGATTCTCCCGCAGCTTCTGCGCAGCACGCTCGCGCCGACGGTCCGCCTCCGTGACCTGCCTGGCATCCGCCCGCGCGACCGCCTCGCCGCCGACCCCGCTGGGGGCCGAACCGCCCTGCAAAGCCTGCCCTTCATCGATTTTCGTCTTGTCCGCAGCCATGGTTTTCCCATAGCCGAAAACCCTGGCCTTCAAAAGACCGACACATTTTTTCCAACGAACTTTCACAGAACTTGCAATTTGCGGCTTGCACTCCGCCCCGACCTATGGCAATAGCCGCCTCGCCCAATACGGCGCACTCAATCGCGCCACGGAATGCTGCTATAGCTCAGGGGTAGAGCACTCCCTTGGTAAGGGAGAGGCCGAGAGTTCAAATCTCTCTAGCAGCACCAGTTTTCCTTGGGAATTGTTCAATTTAGAAGTAGATCGTGCCGAACGAGAGCTTTTACACAGCGCGAAAGCTTCAGGCATGCTTCAAATTTTATTTATCAAATTACACAACCGTCACTTGACTAGTGCCATTATGGTGACAGATTAAATCTGCATTAACTATAAGCGGCAATATTCCCATAAAGAGCGGCCGTTTTGAGCTAGGGTGAAATGTGGCTTTCGGAGATAAATATGAGCACCACCTTCAACAGCCCTAAGTATGCGATTGCAACGCCAGCGATATTTACGAAGCAAAAAGTGACTGTGCTGGAAATGGTTCCTGGGACCCAAATGGGCGGAACTCGCTCCATTCCCGCTGGTATTGGGACAGCAATTCCGAGCCGCAGGACCAAGAACGAACCGGGGCAAGAGCTGCCTGTAGATCACACAACCACTGATAGAGATACTGTCAGGGTGCCTCTGTATGGCTCCACCGTACGCTAAGTTGCTCTTCCCGTATAACGGGTTCAAACAAGCTCTGATGACCTACCACTACTAGCCTCTTCCTGACGTCGAAAATGCTAGACAGTTTCATTGACTCGACAGATGCAAGCCTCAAATCATTTGTGACTGCAGTTCCCAAAGGAATAGCTGGAATAGGCACAGGTCCTGCAGGTACGGGCTGTGGAGCAGGGCTGTTCGCAAACAACTGCCCAACAGGATCGTAGATTTCATTATTTTTAAATTCGATTTCGTAGTCGAGATAAAGATTCCAAATAAGTTCTTCCAACTCCGGCGCGGGATGCTCTGCAACTTGAAGCCCCAGATCTTTCGCTTCTTTCCTGTTAATGGGATGCCCATGGAAATAAAGCTTGGACGCGAGAGTCTCTATAATCTCATCAATCTTATGTTTGCTTGTCTCCTCAGACATATGTGTTAAAAGAATTTTACGCGCGATCATTCGACTTTGGGAAATAAATCGCTCCACGTTTCCGATGGCTAATGGATGAACTTTGTCTGACAGTATCTCCACAGCCTTAATCAGTTCGTCTTCGTGTCGAATCCCAACGGTATCTTTTACGAAAGAAATATAAGCTTTAACATCTTCAACGCTAATGCCGATGCGCTGATTAGTTTGTGGATCTATCGGATTGTATCCATTCGTAACCGTAGGATCGATCGGACCCATTTCAGCAAACGGATGCATGACAATTTCATCCGCCCCCAGCGCAAGCATGGTTGCCGCGCTATAAGCCCTGTACGGCAGAATTACTCCAACCGTCTCTGCATACTCTCTTAAAAGTGAAATTATCCTCCACGGAACCGTCCCATCTCCACCATTGCTGCAAATAAATAGATCAATCTTTTTTATTGGCCGCTCTGGCAGGAGACGAAGATGGTCGAAAAAGATCCTGACCGCATCCTGAGAAATATTCGCTCCTAGATTAGAACGTACGCTGGTCAAATAACAAATTACCTTAGAACCGCGAAGACGCTCGATCTGATCAATAATTGCAAGCCGGTCCTGATATGCCACTTACTTCTCCTAGAGTAGGTCATCTCGATTCTTTCTGACATCTTATAGTGGCAACAGACAATAAATCCACCATTGATGAAATAAGGGCAATAACAATGCAAAAATAACTGTTAGGAACGATGTCTGACGTCTGCGCACCATCATCTAAGTATAGAAAACCGCTATCAACGGATTGGCCTCGCCCCTCCCCAATTCCGCCGCAACCTCCCGTTCAAACCCTCCTCCCATCACATCCATCCTGGTCCAGGAGAAAAGCCTCAATGTCGAAACTACGCGTCGCCCTTCTGTTTGGCGGTCAGTCCACCGAGCATGAGGTTTCCGTCATGTCGGCCCGCAATGTCGTCAAGGCGATCGATGGCGCAAGATATGAGATCGTGCCGATCCTCATTAATCGCGGCGGGCGTTGGTTGCTTGTGGAGGAGAAGGGGCGCCGCGTTGCCGAAGCCGATTGCTAAGCTGGAGCGTAAAATTGCTCGTTACCTGAACTTGGCGTTTGCGCCATAATACACCAATCAGATTCGTTGTGGCCGAGGATAGAATTCGATCATGATTGGCGGAGGACTTCGAGCGATTTTTGAGACGACGGCTCCGCAAAAGGGAGAACTGCTTTCGGTTGTCCGGCAAAATCGATCCAACAACCTGATCGTCTATTTCAATTCCTACGGCGTGGAAAACCGCCCCGGCAAACAGCCCGGCAGGCCGTTCGGAACAAGGTTCCAGAATTATCGAAAAGTCATCCGTTACGATGCGCATGCCATCTGGTTCGTGGAAGAGAAGGGTTCCTGGTATCTTGAGCATCAGGACCGCATCCTCGACGTCCTCATGCGCTACATCGTCGAACATGACATTACGGCGATCAAAATGATTGGCTCCAGCGCCGGCGGATACGCGGCGATCAGAATGGGGTTGCTGCTCGATCGACGGCTTAAGCATGGCGGCAGCAACGCCACGATCCTCTCTTTCGCGGTCAATCCCCAAACCGGCTTTCGGCCTGAATTGTTCGCCCGCATCGAAAGGGCGACGCTGGAAAGCCGCTGGCAAGGTGCGCGACTTGGACAGGATCCCATCGTGCTCGCAAAGGACTATATTGACACCTACGCACCCATGCAGATCGATCTCGTCGAGCTTGCGCGGAACTACCAACCGCGAAACGTCGGCATCGTCCTGATGTACGATAATCTTAATCCGATCGAGACCACCTTCTGTGGCGACCTCGCAGATATTGATTTCATTCTGCACTTCCCCGTGCCGCTTGGTCTAAACCACTTCGATGGCGCAACGAAAATCCTCCTCAACGAATTGTGGCCGGTCTTCGATCAGGCTCTGCCTTTCCCCAAATTGGACAATGCAGATGGGGAGCTGCGCGCCCTGGCATGATACGAACTCCGGCACGTACAAATCTGTTCTTGTGACAGCACACCTCATCCCTCCCCAATTCCGCTGCAATCCCCCGTTTAAACCCTTCTCCCATCACATCCTTCTTGGCCCGGGAGAAAAGCCTCAATGCCGAAACTACGCGTCGCCGTTCTGTTTGGCGGTCAGTCCACCGAGCATGAGGTTTCCGTCATGTCGGCCCGCAATGTCGTCAAGGCGATCGATGGCGGCAGATATGAGATCGTGCCGATCCTGATCGATCGCGGCGGGCGCTGGCTGCTGGTGGAGGAAAAGGGCGGCGCGCTGGCGGAGCCGATTGCCTATGAGGGCACGGAGGTGTGCCTGGTTCCGGGCGGCAAGGGCCGGCTGATGGCGCTGGAAGGGTCTGGCGCACGTGAGCTGCCTGCGGTCGATGTGCTGTTTCCGGTGCTGCATGGGCTGAACGGCGAGGATGGCTCTATTCAGGGCCTTGCCCAGATCGTCGGCCTGCCTCTCGTCGGCTGCGGCATTCTGGGCTCGGCCAATGCGATCGACAAGGATATGGCAAAACGCCTGCTGCGCGAGGCCGGCCTGCCGGTGGCGCGCTCCCTAACGCTGACGCGCGGCGACAAGCCTGTTTTCGATGAGATCGCGGCGACGCTCGGCTCGCCCGTCTTCGTCAAGCCGACGCGCCAGGGCTCGTCGGTCGGCGTCAGCAAGGTGCAGGATGCCAAAGCGTTCGAGAACGCGCTGGCCGAGGCCTTCCGGCATGACCGCAAGGTGCTGGTGGAAGAATTCGTGCGCGCCCGAGAGATCGAGTGCGCCGTGCTGGAAGAGCCTGACGGCTCGCTCTTCGTCTCCGTACCGGGCGAGATCGCGACATCAGCAACCCACGGCTTCTATTCCTACGAGGCGAAATATATCGATCAGAACGGCGCAGTCGTCACCGTGCCGGCGGATATTGCGGCTGAGACGGCGGAGGGGTTGAAGCGCATGGCGGCGGATGGCTTTCGCGCGCTCGGATGCGAAGGGCTGGCGCGCGTCGATTTCTTTCTGCGGCCGGATGGCAGTGTCGTCATCAACGAGATCAACACCATGCCCGGCTTCACCAATATCAGCATGTATCCTAAGGCCATGGATGCCTCGGGCATTTCCTATCCGGAGCTCGTCAGCCGGCTGATCGAGCACGGGTTTGCCCGGGCGCGGCAGGTGTAACCCAGAGGGGCGGCAAGCCTCGATGCCGCCTGCCGTCAGACCTTTTCGGTCTTCTTGGTCTTCACCTTCGGCTCGGCGGGCGCATCCGGCGTCGGCGCGAGCAGCTTTCTGAGCGAGGCGATCTTATCCTTCACCAGCGGGCGGAAGCGGCTGGCGCGATAGGGCATGTCGGCCGCGCCATAGCCTTCCGGGCCGTCATCATTGCCACGATGGATTTCCTCCAGCTTCACGCCGATGAAGGTGCCGTCGACATAATGCGTGTATTCGCCAACCCAGCGGATGGTGTAGATCGTTCCCTTGCGGATCAGCTGATCGATGCTGACATGCTTGAACGTATCGTCGATGCAGACGACCTTCTGGCCCACATGGAAATCGTAGCTCACCCTGCCCTCCTTGAGGCGACGAAACATTATGGCTTCTGCCGCTAGGGCAGGAACATGGCCAGATATCGGCAAACCCGGTGCGCTTCACTCTCCAGAACAAATCATCCGGCGAGTCAAGTTCATCTGCCGCTGAGAAAGGCTGCGTCCGTCGCCGGCGGCCGGCCGAACAATTTGCGGTATTCGCGCGTGAACTGCGTCTGGCTGTCATAGCCGACCTCAAATCCGATCTCCCGTGCATTGCCCTCGCGAAGAAGCAGTCGGCGACGCGCTTCCTGCAGCCGGATGAGCGCCCGATATTGCAACGGCGTCATCAATGTCACGGCCTTGAAATGCCGATGCAGCGATGTCTGGCTCATTCCCGCCATATCAGCCAGCTTGCCGATGCTCATGGCCTCGGCGAAATGGCCCTTGATCCAGTCGGTGACGCGGCCGATCTGCGCCAGATTCGTTCCGTGGGTAGCAAGCTGCCGCAGCATAGGCCCGAGTTCACCGCGCAGCAGCCGGTAATAGAGTTCAAGTTTGGCAAGCCTTGCCATCATGTCGATATCGTCAGGTGTATCCAGGCAGGAGACAAGGCGCAATGCGGCGCTCACGATCTCCGGCGTCTGCTGCGACACCGCAATTCCGGCGTGATCGCGAGGCTCCACCACATGGGCCACCGGAGCCTCCGCAAGGAGCTTTGCGATTTCCTCCCTCTCCAGCTCGAAGGAAAGCGCCTGGTGCGGGCTGGCAGGATCGGCCTGCTCGATCCGCGCAGACACCGGCAGATTGACCGTCGCGATGAAATATTGCGAGGAATCGATGCTGAAAACCCGCTCTCCGAGCCGGATCGTCTTCGTCCCCTGCAATACCATGCAGATTCTCGGACTGTAGACGGTATCCGTCGGCAGCGTCGGCTGCTCAACTCTATAAAGCGTCAGCCCCTGTACTTCGGTTGCCTGCTTCGGAACGGCGGCGTGGCGGCTGATCAGCTCTCGCAGCTGTGTCGACGGGTCCATAAATCCGGCTTTCGATGATGGCGGCATTTCCTACACATGATATCGCCAACAGGCAAAATTGGAAGGATCGTATGAAACTCTGGTCCTCCTGCCCTAACGCCTGGGCATCAGTCGCCCCTAGATTTGCTCAAGGCGATCCTTCGACAGAAGGCTGCCAAAACATGCAAACAAAGGAGCAGACCATGAGCGACACACCCGTATGGTTTATCACCGGATCCTCCGCCGGCCTTGGATATGAACTTGCAAAATCCGTACTCGAGCGGGGCTGGCGGGCCGTCGTAACGGCAAGGCAGCCTGAGAAACTGGAAACCCTTGTCGCGGAACACGAAGGACGCGCTTTGGCGCTGCGCCTCGATGTCAGCGACATCTCCACGATCCGCGCGGCCGTGGCCGCTTCCATCGCCGCTTTTGGCAGGATCGACGTGCTCGTCAACAATGCAGGCTATGGCTATCTCGCCGCCATCGAGGAAGGTGACGATGAGGGCGTGCGCAAACAGTTCGAAACCAATCTGTTCGGCCTGATCAATGTTACCAAGGAAGTATTGCCCGGGATGCGCGCCCGCAGAAAGGGCCATATCGTCAATATCTCTTCATTGGGCGGCCTGGTCGCATTCGCGGCCACAGGCTATTATCACGCGACGAAGTTTGCCGTGGAAGCGATCTCGGAATCCCTGTCCTATGAGGTTGCGCCACTTGGCTTGAAGGTGACGATTGTCGAGCCGGGCGCGTTTCGCACCAATTGGGCCGGAAGCTCGATGGTCGAGTCTCCGATCCGGATCGAGGATTATGACGACACCGCCGGAAAGCGCCGCCAGTCCACGAAGGCATCCTCCGGCAATCAGCCGGGCGATCCCTCGCGTGCCGCGGCCGCCATCATAAAGGCGGTCGAAGCCGAGGCGCCGCCGCTTCGATTGCTGCTGGGTGCTCCGGCACTCGATATCGCCTACAAGCGCCTCGAAGCGCTGAAAGCGAATTTCGATGCCTGGAAGGATGTTACGCTGAGCGCCGACTTTCCTGACTTGCGGAAGGACTGACTTTCTCGCAGGCGCGAGCCGTCGTTAGCGACACTCGGTTAGGCGCCTGCGAGAACACGATGATTGTCACGGTCCCGATCAATGAAACGATGACAAAGCAAGCGTTGACAAGGCCCCTGGAAGGCTGAAGATTGCGCTTCGTTCAAGCAGCCGTAAGGCCTTGCTTCCATATCCCATACCCGCAAGGCTCGTTGAGTTCATGCCCACCCTCCGCCTCATTGCCGACGACTTGACCGGCGCACTCGATACCGCCGTCGAATTCGTCGGCGTCTACGGGCCGATCGACGTGGAGCGCAGCGATGCGCTTTCCGAGAACCTGCCGGATTGTCTCGCGATCGACAGCGGTACCCGCGAGAAGACGGCCGCCGAAGCAGAAGTGATCGTCGGCGGCATCGCGCCGTTGCTGCAGGGCGCCGATCTCGCCTTCAAGAAGGTGGACAGCCTGTTTCGCGGCCCGTGGGCGGTGGAGCTTGCCGCCTGCTTCCGGCTCGGCCATTGGCGGCACTGCATCCTCGCGCCGGCATTCCCGCATCACGGGCGGCACACGCGGGGCGGACGACAGGTGCTTTATGCCGGTAAGGACGCCTGGCGCGACATTAGCGGCGATATAACAGCGCATTTGCGCGCCGAGGGTTTGCCGGCCTTCAACACACCGCTTAATGGGCTCGAAGGCCAGTCCATCCCGGATGGCATCCATGTTTTCGATGCGCATACGGACGAGGATCTCGATGCCATCATTGCATGGGTCTCATCTGAGCTGGAAGGATCCGTCCTTTGGAGCGGCACCGGCGGCCTTGCCCGCGCTCTCTCTCGCAATATCGAGCTGGCAACTCACCATCTGCTCCGCGCCAAAAATGACAAAGGCGAACACCATCCGGCGCCATCAGTCCCTATTTCGCGCAGGCTGCAACGGCCGGTGCTCGGCCTGTTCGGCTCGGATCAGCCGATCACGCTGGCGCAGCTCCAGGCCTGTGGCCCCAATTGGCTGAAGCTTGGCGAAGGCGCTGATGCCGATACTATCGATCATCAAATCCGGCAAAGCGGCGTCGCCATGGTCAGCCTCGACCTGCCGACGGGGCTTGAACGCGATGATGCTGCAAGGCGGATAGCGGCGAGCTTCGGCGGCATGGTCAAGGCACTGCCCGCCCCAGGGACATTGATCGTCGCGGGCGGCGAGACCCTGCGCAATCTCTGTTCGGCGCTCGATGTGTCAGCCCTCAGCATCACCGGCCAGGCAGCACCCGGCCTGCCGCGCTCGACGATCGTCGGCGGTTCCTGGGAAGGCACGACGGTCATCTCGAAATCAGGCGCATTCGGCGGCCCCACCCTATGGCGCGATCTCTTGAGTGAAAACGGGCTGATTGCCGGAGGAGAAGAACCATGACGCGGCATCTTGCAATCACCATGGGCGACCCCGCCGGTATCGGCCCGGAAATCATCGTCAAGGCTGCCGCCCGCTTGAAGGGCAGGCTCGACGAAGGTAAGTTAAAACTAACCATTATCGGCAGCGGCCCTGCCCTGCGGCTTGCCGAAAAACAGCTTGGCCTCGATATCGAGATTCCAGAGACTGAGATGGAGGGCGACTGGCCGAATCTCTGCTTCATCCAGGCCGATACTGAGGGAGAGCCGATCCTGCCGGGCCGGCTTTCCGCCGATGGCGGCCGCATGGCCTTCAAGGCGATCGAAAAGGGCGTTCAGCTGGCGCTGTCAGGCAAGGTCGGCGGCATCGTCACCGCACCACTGAACAAGGAAGCGCTGAACAAGGCCGGCTTCCATTATGCCGGCCATACCGAACTTTTGGCCGAGCTCACCGGCGCGCGCGGCTCCGTGATGATGCTCGCCCATGGCAATATGCGCGTCAGCCACGTCACCACCCATGTCGCGCTGGAAGACGTGCCGAAGCGGCTAAAGCCCGAGCGGCTGCGGCTCGTCATCGACCTCACCGACAAGGCGCTCAGAAATCTCGGCATCGCCAGCCCGAAGATCGCGGTGGCGGCGCTCAACCCGCATGCCGGCGAAGGCGGCCTCTTCGGCCGGCAGGATATCGATATCTCCACGCCCACCATTGCCAAGGCGGTGTCCGACGGGCTCGATATCGTCGGTCCCGTTCCCGGCGATACGGTTTTCGTCAAGCTGCGCGCCGGCCAGTATGACGCGGTCATCGCCATGTATCATGATCAGGGGCATATACCGGTCAAGCTGCTCGGTTTCGAGATCGATCCGGTAACGGGAAAATGGATGGATCTTTCCGGCGTCAACATCACCCTCGGCCTGCCGATCGTGCGCACCTCCGTCGACCACGGCACCGCCTTCGACATTGCCGGCAAGGGCATTGCCAATGAGCGCAGCCTGATAGAGGCGATCGAATTCGCGGAGAGGTTGGCAGGCGGTTGATAGGTCCTTCAAGAAGGCTCATGTGCCTCGCCAAGGAGGAGATCGATCCGCTCGGCGAGTAACGCAAGGAAGGCCTTTGTCCGGGCGGCCGGTCGCGGTCCAGGCGGATAGATGGCATGGACACTCACTCGCCTGAACTCGTAGGAAGGAAGTACGGGCACCAACTTGCCATCGGCGATCTCCCGGCCGCAGACAAATGTGAACAGAGCGCCTATTCCCCTTTCCGCCAATACCGCCTCCATAAGGGGCCGCCAGTGGTTGACGCGCCACGCGGTGCGGATGGGCACCTCCACCGGGCCGCCGTCGGGACCGGTCAGATGCAGCCGCTCATCCGCCGCGAAGCCTGGGAAACGAATGAAGGGGTGGGCTGCCAACTCTGCCGGTTCGCGCGGCAACCCATGCCGCTCGATATAGCCGGAAGCGGCCAGCATGAGTCGCTGCATAGTCCCCAGTCGGCGGGCGATGAAATTGCCGCTGCCAACCTCACCGATGCGGATGGAGAGATCCACGCCTTCGGTCATCGGATCGACGAAGCGATCGTTCAGGATCACATCGATGGCCAAAGCTGGATGCCGCGTCTGAAATTCGATGAGCAGCCTCGGTAATGTCATCTCTCCAAGCCCATGCGGCGCGGCGATCCGGAACGTTCCGGTCAGCGATGTCTCGGCCGAGGCGACGGAAGCCTCAGCCTCTTCGGCTGCTTCGATCGCGCGCTTGGCATAATCATAGAAGCGCGCACCGGCATCGGTCGCCTGCACAGAACGCGTCGTGCGGTAAAGGAGCCGCGCCCCCAGATGCTTCTCCAGCTTTTCGACACGCTCGCTGACGGTGGGCTGGCCAAGGCCAAGATCGCGCGCGGCGGCCGAAAGGCTGCCGCGTTCCACGACGCGGGTAAAGATGCGCATGGCGGAAAGCATATCCATGACCACATCTTATCGTCTTTTACGATAAATGACATCGCTATTCGCTTTCTTCCCGAGCATATGCCGATCGACGATCTTCCGGCCGGTCAACAACCCAATCGGAGAACCAGTCTTGCAGACCAGCACCATTCAAACGGGCAATCCGCAGCCTCAATCGTTCCAAGGTCAGAACATCGTCATCATCGGCGGCTCCTCGGGGATCGGCTTGGCAACGGCCAGACAGGCCAAGGAAGCCGGCGCGAATCTCTTTCTGCTATCCCGCAACCCTGAGCGTCTTCGGGAAGCCGCCGGGGCGATCGGTGGCGCAGTCCAGATCGTCTCTGATATTGCCGCCCCGCAGCCGGCGATGTTTGTGGGGATCGAAAGAATCGACCATCTGCTGATCACGGCGGGGACCGTGCACCTGCAGTCGCTGAAGGATCAGTCCGAGGCTGATCTCTCGAAGGTCATGAACGAACGGCTGATCGGGCCCTTACTCGCCATCAAGGCTGCTCTTCCCCTGCTGCATCCTGCAAGCTCGATCACCATGACCTCCGGGCAGTTAGCCTCCCGTCCCGCCGCCATCGGTGCGGTCGTGGCGGCCGCCGTTTCCGCGGTCGAAAGCACGGTTCGCGCCCTCGCCATTGAATTGTCGCCAATGCGCATCAACGCGGTTTCGCCGGGATGGGTGGATACCCCGCTGCTCGATGGCCTGATGGGCGAGGCCAAGCGGCAGGTGCTCGAACAGACCGCCTCGACCCTGCCGAGCCGCAATATCGGCCGGCCGGAAGATATCGCGCAGGCGATCCTCTTCCTGATGGCCAACCGCTTTGTGACGGGAGAGATCTTGCATATCGATGGTGGCGGCCGCTTGGTCTAGCCGCTCGACTGTCGGCACGAACTCGAAAAATTCCGCAATCCTGTCGGCTTTGCCGCTCCTCTTTCGTCCTTGGGGTATCCAACGAGAGAGGAGCACCCGATGTCCAAGATTGCCCCATGCCTGTGGTTTGCGCGCGAAGCCGAGGAGGCAGCGAATTTCTATGTTTCGCTCTTCCCCGATTCCCGGATCGATCACGTACAGAAGAACATTGTCGACATGCCCTCCGGCAAGCCCGATGAGGTTCTGGTCGTTACTTTCACGCTCGCCGGTCAGCCCTTCATGGCACTGAACGGCGGCGACCGCATCGAATATAATCATGCGATCTCGCTGGAGGTGGATTGCGCCGACCAGGCTGAGGTCGACCGCCTTTGGGATGGCCTTGTCGATGGCGGCGCGCCGGTGGAATGCGGTTGGGTTACGGATCGCTACGGCGTCTACTGGCAGGTCGTGCCGGCGGTGCTCCGCAAATATATCGCCGATCCGGATCCGGCCAAGGCCGCTCGCGTCATGCGAGCCTGGATGGGCATGGTCAAGCTCGACATTGCCGGGCTCGAAGCCGCCTATCGCGACTGAGCGACTGTTCTGGGGATCGCGTCACGAGCGAGCTCCGCCGAAGATGTTCTGAAATTCGCTGCAATTTCAGCGGTTCAGACCAATGCCTGCGCCCGTAAGACTTGCGGCGGATCGATGCTTGGAATACCGTCCATATAGGCTCGCTACAGGCGGGTTTCTCGACACCATGTCAAGCAATTGGACTGCCGCGGCCGTTCAGGTGCGACCCGGCAGGAAACGGTCGATTTCATGCAGCATCAACGAGACCGCATCGATCTCACCGGACGTGATTACACGGCGATCTACGCGCTCAGCGACATCCATGGCTGTTATGATGAGATGATGGAGGCCGAAAGGCGCATCATCGCGGATGCGCGCACCCTTCCCGGCCGAAAGCTTCTGCTGTTTCTCGGCGATTATGTCGATCGCGGCCCACGTTCCAGCGATGTCCTGGCGCATCTTAGCGCGCCGCCGCCTAAAGGCTTTGATCGCTATGCGCTTTGCGGCAATCATGACGACGTGTTCCTGCGCTTTCTGGACGATCCCGATACCAACATCCATTGGCTGGAGTTCGGTGCCCTGCCGACGCTCGCATCCTACGGCATCGACGCCAGACATATGCTCTTCGACCTAGGCTACAGCGTCGCGGAGCTGCGCGACATGACGCTTAAGGCAATGCCGGCAGCGCATGTCGACCTGCTGCGTTCGCTAACTATAGCTGTCACTTACGGCTCGATACTCTTCGTCCATGCCGGCATCATACCCGGCCTTCCTCTCAGTGAGCAGACGGATGAAGATCTGATGTGGATTCGTGAGCCGTTCCTGTCGGGCGGACCGCAATTGCCGCTGCTGGTGGTCCACGGCCACACACCAGGTTCGCATCCCGTTTTTGGTCTCAGCCGCATCGGTATCGATACGGCCGTTTCGATGGGCGGAACTCTGACGATCCTCAAGATCGCCGAAGGTAAACAGACGATCCTGCCATCGATCTGAACGGTTCAAACAAATATCCCGGCTCGAAGCCGGGATATTTGTTTCTTTCAGGTGCCTTACTCCGCCGCCACGGCCGGCGGCAGCTGGACCGTATTCCGCTCCTCCTCATCGGCCTGCTCCTTGGCCGGCGGTTCGACCGACTTGCTCTTGGGCTCGCGGCCGAAGAACAGGGCGTAGCCGGCAGGCAGGACGAAGATCGTCAGCACGGTCGCGACCAGAATGCCGCCCATCATGGCATAGGCGAGCGGGCCCCAGAAGACGCCGCGCGAGATCGGGATCAGCGCCAGCACGGCCGTCAGCGCCGTCAGCATGATCGGGCGGAAACGACGCACGGCCGAGCCGATGATCGCCTCCTTCCTATCCATCCCGGCCGCGATATCCTGGTCAATCTGGTCGACGAGGATGATCGAGTTGCGGATGATGATGCCGAGCAGAGCGATGACGCCGAGGATCGCGACGAAGCCGAAGGGTGCACCGCTGATGAGCAGAGCCCCTGCTGCACCGATAATGCCGAGCGGACCGGTCGCCAGCACCAGCATTGCCTTGCCGAAGTGCTGCAGTTGCGCCATCAACAGCACGACGATGATGACGAGCATGATCGGCGCCTTGGCGGCGATCGAGGCCTGGCTCTCGGCGCTGTCCTCGGCGCCGCCCTGGATCTCGATCTTGTAGCCGGCCGGCAGGCTGCTCCTCAGATCAGCCATATCGTTGTAGAGCTTGGCCGTCACGTCGTTCGACTGCACGTTATCAGGCAAGGTTGCCCGCACTGAGATGGTCGGCAGACGATCGCGGCGCCATTCGATGCTCTGCTCCATGACGGGCACGATCTTGGCGACTTGCGACAACGGCACGAACCCGCCCGAGTCGGTCGGGATATAGACGGAGTTGACCGAGGTCAGCAGATGACGGCTTGCCTCCGGCTCGCGGGCAACGATCCCTACGGTTTCCTCACCCTCGCGATAATTGTCGAGCGTGAAGCCGGACATCGAGGCCTGCAGCATCTGGCGGATGCGCTGCGAGGTAACGCCGAGAGCGCGGGCGCGATCCTGATCGATTACCAGCTTCATCGCCGGCACCGGCTCGAGCCAGTCGTCATGGATGGCGCCGAGCAGCGGATTCTGGGTGAAGCGCTGCTTCACCTGGTCGGCAATCCGGCGAACCTCCTGCCGGTCAGGACCCATGACGCGCAGCTGCACGGGCCAGCCGGTGGGCGGGCCGAGGAACAGGCGGTCGACCTTGCCGCGGACGGAGGGGAAATCCGCCGCCAGGATGCCGCGCATCTTGGCAATCAGCCGCTCGCGTGCCGGCTCGTCCTTGGCCATGACAAGCATCTGGGCATAGTTCGGATTGGTGAGCTGC
The DNA here is from genome assembly GCF_027109195.1 of Rhizobium sp. AG207R. NCBI lineage: Bacteria > Pseudomonadati > Pseudomonadota > Alphaproteobacteria > Hyphomicrobiales > Rhizobiaceae > Rhizobium > Rhizobium sp. AG207R. Next base: position 35,313 of record NZ_JAEPVT010000019.1, on the reverse strand, counting down.
TGATCGAGCGGCAGGAAGAAGCGCGGCGCACCCTGCCCGACATAGGTGGCGATGAAGCGCTTGTCCGGATCATCGGCCATGCGGGCTTCCAGCGCTTGAGCCTGGCGCTCGACCTCCTTGATGCTGGTGCCCTCAGGCAGCCAGAGATCGACCAGGATTTCCGGACGCGACGACTGGGGAAAGAAGTTCTGCGGAATGAACTGGAAGGACCAAAGGCTGCCGACAAAGGCGGCAAGCGTCAGCAGCAGAACGATGACACGATGGCGTACGGCCCAGGCGACCGAGGAGTGCAGACGGCGATAGAAGCGCGTATCGAATACATCATGATGCTCGCCGGCATGGTGGCGCTGCTTGAGGATCATGTAGCCAAGCCATGGTGTGAAATAGACGGCCACGAACCAGGAAACGACGAGCGCGATGCCAACGACGTAGAAGAGCGTGCGGACATATTCGCCGGCCGTCGATGCAGCAAAGCCCACGGGGATAAAGCCGGCTGTCGTAATCAGCGTGCCCGTCAGCATCGGGAAGGCAGTCGAGGAATAGGCGAAGCTGGCGGCATCGAGCTTGACGAGCCCCTCTTCCAGTTTGCGCTCCATGAGCTCGACCACGATCATGGCGTCGTCGACCAGCAGGCCGAGCGCAATGATGAGCGCGCCGAGCGAAATGCGCTGCAGGTCGATGCCGAACTCGTACATGATGGCGAAGGTGGCGGCCAGCACCAGCGGAATGGCGATTGCGATCACCAGGCCGGAACGCCAGCCGATCGACAGGAACGAGACGATCAGCACGATGACGAGAGCTTCGCCCAGCGCATGCATGAACTCGCTGATCGCGTCGGTGACGACATCAGGCTGGTTGGCGATCTGATCGACCTGAACGCCGACCGGCAGCGAGGCTTCGAAGCGCTTATAGGTTTCCTCAACCGACTTACCAACATCGGTCACCTTGAAGCCTGGAGCCATGACGACGCCGAGCTGAACACTCGGATGGCCATTGTAGAGAAACTTGGCCGTATAGGGATCCTGCAGACCGGCGGTGACGGTAGCGATATCGCCGAGACGAGTCACCTGGCCGCCGGCGTTGAGCCGCAGGTTCTTGATATCCTCGATCTTGTTGACGTCACCCTCGACCGAGATGCGTACCGAGCGCGTGCTCGTATCGACATTGCCGGCCGGATCGACATTGTTCTGGCCGACAACGGCGTTCTTCAGATCGTTGAGCGTCAGCCCGCGCTCGGCCAGAACCTTGGAGGAGACGTCGATATAAATCTGCTCCGCCTGATCGCCGATGATGGTGGCCTTCTCGACGCCAGGCGTCGAAAGCAGCATGTCACGGGCTTGGATGGCGAATTTCTTCAGCTCCGGATAGGTGTAGCCGTCGCCGCTGATCGAATGCAGCGTAATGAAGGTATCGCCGAATTCATCGTTGAAATAGGGACCGAGCAGGCCGGACGGCAGCTCGTTGCCGATATCGCCGACCTTCTTGCGGATCTGGTAGAAGGCGTCCTTCACCTCGGCGGTGTTGGTGTCGCCCTTGATCTGGATGGTGGTGATGGCAAAACCGGCGCGGGTGTAGGATTTGACCCAATCGAGATGCGGCGTTTCCTGCAGCTTGCGCTCGATCTTGTTGACCACCTGGTCTTCCATGTCCTGCAGGGAGGCGCCGGGCCAGACGGTCTGCACGACCATGACGCGGAAGGTGAAATCCGGATCTTCCTTCTGACCCATATGGGTCAGGCCGAGTGCGCCAGCGATGATGATGAGCCCGAACAGGAACCGCGCGATGCTTGGATGGGCGATCGCCCAGCGCGACAGGTTGAAACGCTTCCTCTCGCCGGAGGTGCTGTTGATGGACATGACGTCGTCCCCCTCTATCCGGATCAGCGTACGATATCCGCCGAAGCGGCTTTGGTGTCTGCGGAGGCTTGCTGAGCACCGGCGCTCGGAAGCTTGACCTTCATGTTTTCGCTCATGAACTGGGTGCCGGCTGCAACGACGACATCACCGGTCTTGAGGCCATCGGCCACGCGCACGCCGTCATCGGAAAAGTCCGCGACCTTGATGGTCCGGGAATGCACGGTGCCGGCACTGCGGTCGACAAGCCAGACGATCTGCTGCCCGTCCCTCTGCGCAAGCGCGCTCAGCGGAATGGAAACATAGGGCTGCGTATTGTCGGCAAGCGCCTCGATCGTCGCGGTCATGCCAAGCAGAACGCGCGGATCGTTCGGCACGCTCACACGCACCGCGAAGGTGCGCGACTGATCGGCACTCCCGGACACTTCCCGCACCTTTCCATCCAGCACGAGCGCCGCGTCGGACCAGAAGCGCGCCTTGACGTCCTTGCCGACCTTGAACTGGGCGATGTCCATTTCCGGGACAGCGACCTGCACTTCCTTCTCGCCATCGACGGCAACTGTGATGACGGGTGTGCCGGAACTGACCACCTGGCCGACATCGGCATTGATTGCGGTCACGATACCATTCATGTCGGAGGTCAGGTCAGCATAGGCGACCTGATTCTTCGCCTCGGTCAATGCCGACACCGCGGAATCGCGCGTCGAAACGGCCTGCTCATAGGAAAGCTCCGCCTGCTCGAGCTGCGACTTCGAGGTGACATTCTTGTTAAAGAGCGTCTGTGCACGCGTGCGGGCAAGCTCGGTCGTCTGTACCTGCTTTTCGGCCGCATCCAGATCGGCCTGCGAGCGGCGCACGGCGAGGATATAGTCGGTGGCATCTATGCGGGCGATCACATCGCCGGGTTTTACTCTCTGGCCGATATCCACCTTGCGCTCGATGATCTTGCCGTTGACACGAAAGCCGAGATTCATTTCCGTCCGCGCGCGAACGGCGCCGGAATAGTCGAGCTTGCGTGTCGTATCAGCCTGGGCGATTTCGACGACCTTGACCGGCCGGATCACCTCCGCCGTCTCCTCTTTCTTCTCATTGCAGCCGGAAAGCCCGAGCCCCAAGGCTGCAAGTAGAACCGCACCGGCAGCGGCCCGTAGAGTGTTGGTCGTCAGCGAAACCATGTCGCTCTCCTAAAATCGAACAAAAAGTGGAAACACGCCGGCCATCCGGTGCGCGCATTGCTATTTCTTCAAAGCCCTGATGACGAATGCGATGATATCTTCGGGATCCGCCTGGTAGGATTTGGCAAGGCACTGGGCCACCATTTGCGGATGACAGAGATCGACGGTCGTCGCAGCGAAGCATTTGGCGGCAAGATGCGGGTCCTGTTCGGCGAATTCACCGGCAGCAATCCCCTCCGCGATGATTTCGGCGACCAGCGCCTGCGTACGCTCGATATGCTTTTCGATGACATGCCAGTCGCGCTCGATGGCGACGATGACCATCTCGTGAACCTTCTGCTCATCCAGCATGGTCTCCAATATCATCTTGTACTGAGATAGCGCGTAAGCCCGTAGCCGCTCGGTCGCGCTGATCGGCTGATTACGGATACCAAGAGCCATCTGATAGCTCTGGCCGAGCATGCGCCCGCAAAGAGCCTGGTGGATTTCCGTCTTAGAGCCGAAGAACCGGTAGATATTTGCCGTCGACATGCCGAGATCCCGGGCGATATCGGCGACGTTCGTCTTGCTGTAGCCATAGTGGCGAAACAGCTTTTCGGCGGCATCGAGAATGCGCGTGATGTTTTCCTGGCGGGCAGGATCGGCGCTAACGTCGGAAAGATCGAGCATAAGCAGGCCTGATGGTTTACGAGTGACGATTTTCAATTTTCGTCACTCGTAAACCATCAGAGCGCCGATGTCAATGAAGCCGACCACAACTTGGGCGGCTTTTAGATGCTATTCAATAAACCGAGAATGCGCCGAACTACTTGAAGCAACAGTTAAACGATCGACAACAGCCTCGCGGGGCGAAGCCGAAAGTGTCCGAAATTTTATCGCGGCACGGCCGCTGCGTTGTCAGGCGCTCAAGAGTGTCGGATGAAAACGTCGAAGGCTGAAAAAGCCGACGAAGACGATGACCAGCAAAAGCGCGACCTGCGCCGCGAGAATCGGCGGCTCGTTTCCGGTGGGCGCCAGCGCATTGAGCGCCGGTATCTTCTGGAACGATTGAATGATGAGCACCAGACAGTTGAAGAACAACAACACGAGCGCGCCGATCACGAAAACGGCACGCCATATGCCGGCAAGGTGGAATGTGTAGCGCGCCAGCGCCGTCGGAATGAAGATCAGCAGACAGATAATGCCGACGATGATCGCCGGCGTCACGCCATGAAACGGGAACAGAAAACCCGTCAAGCTGGTGAGAGCCGTCGTCAGCATGTAGACGAGCGTCGAACGATTATGACGGTCGGCGGTGAGAAAGCCGTAGGCTACCACGATGCCGCTGATGATGGCGACCAAGCTGATGACGACGTGAATCAAGAGAATTCCAGACATTCGCCCCTCCAAGTGAGCATTGCATTTCGATGGAAATGACAGCCCAATGCCCCGAATGCGGAATATATACGAAACGCGCCGCGCCAGCCAGCGCGACGCGAAGGCCTTAGAGGCCGCTTAGGCGGCGTGAACTTCCAGAGAGATCGGAACGGAGGCAAGCGCCTTGGAAACCGGGCAGCCGGCTTTCGCCTTATTGGCAAGCTCGGTGAAGGTCGCTTCATCGGCGCCGGGCACCTTGCCGGTCAGCGTCAGGTGGATTGCGGTGATGGCGAAGCCGCCTTCGACGCTTTCAAGCGTCACCTTGGCCGTCGTCTCCATGCTTTCGGCGGTGAAACCGGCTTCATTGAGGATCAGCGACAGGGCCATGGTGAAGCAGCCGGCATGCGCCGCGCCGATCAGCTCTTCCGGATTGGTGCCGGCAACGCCTTCGAAGCGGCTGGCAAAACCGTAAGGATAGTGATTGAGCGCGCCGCTCTGCGTCGAGATCTGACCCTTGCCGTCCTTCAAGCCACCGGACCATTGAGCCGAACCTGTGCGATTGATCTGCATGTCGTCCTCCTTGTCGTTGAATGAATTCGGGAGCGGAACCGCCTCCCGTTGATGATCGACGGCAAGCGGCTTGACCGCCTGCATCGTCACCATAGTCCTTCTATCCGCCCAAGACGACGCCGCCGTAACAGCAGCGAGGCCGATTTCGAAAAGCATGGGACGAGGGATTGTTCCCGGATAGCCTCATCGAAGCCTTTTTAAATCATCATACAAGCATATTGCCAATGTATGATGATTGCCATATCATCGCGTTCACATGGTCGCGAAGCGCGATAAGGCATCGCCCGCATGGAAGCCCCTCTCGTCGAAAGAGAAGGTGTTCGGGAAAACATGCGAAACGGTGTGGAGGAGATAGGGTGGAATCGCTCGAAAGACAGGGGCACGACTCATCGGCTCAGCCCGGGCGTCGTCCGCGCGTGCGCAGAAACGTGACGGCGGCGATCGCCGAAGACATCTGCGCCGAACGCTATCCTTCCGGCTCGACCCTGCCGCGCGAAAACGATCTCTGCGAAATATACGGCGTCAGCCGCACGGTCATCCGCGAATCCCTCAAGGTGCTGGAGTCCAAGGGGCTCGTGCGTGGCAAGCCGCGCATCGGCACCACCGTTTGCGACAAGGACGATTGGAACATTCTTGACCAGGACGTGCTGGCATGGATGGGTCCCTATATCGCCGATTTCGATATTCTCGGCTCCATTCTCGAAGCGCGCCGCACCATAGAGCCCGCCGCTGCAGAATATGCGGCCGAGCGCGCCACGGCCCGCGAAATTGCCGACCTGGAGAGTGCATGGCAGCAGATGCGCGACAGCGGCGATGATCCGGAAGGCTTTACCGAAGCCGACGTGACCTTCCACAGCGTACTTCTGAGCGCCAGTCACAACCAGGTGTTCCGGCGCCTCTCCAGCGCCATGCATGCCGGCCTGAAATATGCTCTGCACGCCTCCAACGTCGCCGCCGATAGCCGCGACGAAGCGATTGCCGTTCACGGCGAACTTGTCGAGGCACTGCGCCTGCGCGACCGCGATGCCGCACGTGCCTGTGCCCATCGCATGCTCGATCTTGCCGCCCGCGATCTCGCTGTCGAACGACGGCTGGACGAAGGCCGGATAACCAATCTCGAAACCCGGAGATCTGCGGCCTCGCGCCGCTGACACAACCCAAAGCCAAACGGAATTATTCCCATGAAAATCACCAAGCTGACGACCTATATCGTTCCCCCGCGCTGGCTGTTCCTGAAGATCGAGACCGATGAAGGCATCGTCGGCTGGGGTGAGCCCGTGGTCGAGGGCCGTGCGCTGACCGTACAGGCCGCCGTGCACGAACTGGAAGACTATCTGATCGGCAAAGACCCCTTCCTGATCGAGGATCACTGGACCGTCATGTACCGCGCCGGTTTCTACCGCGGCGGCGCCGTTCACATGTCGGCGCTGGCCGGCATCGACCAGGCTCTCTGGGACATCAAGGGTAAGGCGCTGGGTCAGCCGATCCATTCGCTGCTCGGCGGTCAGGTGCGTGACAAGATCAAAGTCTATTCCTGGATCGGCGGCGACCGCCCCTCCGACGTCGCCAACAATGCCAAGGATGTGGTTGCCCGCGGCTTCAAGGCGATCAAGCTCAACGGCTGCGAGGAAATGCAGATCGTCGATACCTATGACAAAGTGGAGAAGGCCGTTGAGACCATCGCCACCATCCGCGAGGCAATCGGCCCCTATATCGGCATCGGCGTCGATTTCCACGGCCGCGTCCATCGTCCGATGGCCAAGGTGCTTGCCAAGGAGCTGGAACCCTATAAGCTGCTGTTCATCGAAGAGCCGGTGCTGTCGGAAAACCGCGAGGCGCTGAAGGAAATCGCCAATCATTGCTCGACGCCGATCGCCTTGGGTGAGCGTCTCTATTCGCGCTGGGACTTCAAGTCGGTCCTGTCTGACGGTTATGTCGACATTCTTCAGCCCGATCTCTCCCACGCAGGCGGCATCACCGAATGCCGCAAGATCGCGGCCATGGCCGAAGCCTATGACGTGGCCCTCGCCCCGCATTGCCCGCTCGGCCCGATCGCGCTTGCCGCCTGCCTGCAGGTCGACGCCGTCAGCTACAATGCCTTCATCCAGGAACAGAGCCTCGGCATCCACTACAACAAGGGCAACGACATCCTCGACTACATCTCCAACAAGGAAGTGTTCCAATATGCCGACGGCTTCGTTTCGATCCCGCAAGGTCCCGGCCTCGGCATCGAAGTCGACGAAGCCTATGTCATCGAGCGTGCCAAGGAAGGCCATCGCTGGCGCAACCCCGTCTGGCGCCATGAAGATGGCAGTGTCGCTGAGTGGTAAGACCACGCTCGTCACCTGACGGACGAGAAACCGCATATCTCCAATGATGAAAGGCCCGATGGCAGCAGATCTGCGCTATCGGGCCTTTTCTTTAGACGGTGCTCTCTTAATCCGGCACCTTCCCCTTTGCCGCGTGGCGGCGAATATCGCTGCACATCCCGTGTGCCGTTCTCCCAAAAAAAGTTGCGCCTGCAGTATCGGCGCAGATACTGCAGGCGCGTCATGCGTCTCAACAAGCCCCCAGGGAGACGCATTACCGGAGCATGATCACCAAAGGCGTGGAGTGCCCTTTAGCTCTGACCATGCTCAAGCAGGCAATTTCAAACTACTCCCGCTCGCCGGTGAAGTTCAGCAGCAGCTGGAAGATGTTGACGAAGTTCAGGTAGAGCGACAGGGCACCGAAGACGGCGAGCTTCTGCTGCGATTCCTGATCGTAGTTTTCGGCATACTGCTCCTTGATGTTCTGCGTATCCCAGGCGGTCAGGCCGACGAAGACGACGATACCGATGATCGAGATGGCGAACTGCAGTGCGCTCGAACCCAGAAAGATATTGACGATGCTGGCGATGATGACACCGAACAGACCCATCATCAGGAACGAGCCGATGTTCGAGAGATCACGCTTCGTCGTATAGCCGTAGAGGCTGGTCGCGCCGAACATGGTCGCGGCGATGAAGAAGGTACGCGCGATGCTCGTGCCGGTGAAAACCAGGAAGACGGAGGCCAGCGACAGGCCCATGACGGCACAGAAGGCCCAGAACATCATCTGCGCCGTGCTGGCCGACATCGACTGGATGCGGAACGAGAAGAAGAACACGAAGGCAAGCGGCGCCAGCATGACGACCCACTTCAGCGGGCTCTGGAAGATCGGCACATAGAGCGCCGGCGTCGTGCCGACGATCAGCGCGACGATACCCGTCACGACAAGGCCGATACCCATGTAGTTGTAGACGCGCAGCATGTGCCGGCGCAGCCCCTCGTCGAAGAGCGCCTGAGAGCCGGCGGCGGCTCCGTAGCCGTATCGCGGATTGGTCGGGTTCATGGTCGTTCTCCTTTAATCCAAACTAGTAGAGGCTGCGGGCAAGCTTTTCGGCATCGCCGTCAAGTTGACCGGCCTTGCCGTTGCCGATCAGCGCATAGGCGACTTCCCCGATCTGCCAATAGGCAGCCTGGACATCGTCACGCTTGATGTGACTGACATCCTGCACGGCGAAATTGCCCGGACGGACGGCAAACAGTGACAAATGTCCGTCTTCGCCGGCATCGACCATCATTTCGACGCTCGGACCGAATTCGGACGGATAGATTTGCGCATCGGTGACACGCCAGTCGCCCGGCAGCTGCGGCAAAATGATTGCCGTCGATGCGCGGATTTCATCCGGATTGTAATTTGCAGCCGCCGACTGCGGCTTGATTTCTTCGCGCACGGCCGTGGTCTTGTAGGCGCGCACCGCATCGTCGACGAAGGCTGGCGGCCGTGTCGACGCGCTGACCTCGCTCGCCGTAAAGGCGCCGAAGGACGTATGCGCAACCCAGCCGGTCGTGACCAGCACGGCAACGGCCGCAACACGCTGGAAAGAACCCAGCATACGGCCGCAGACCAGCCCGCGCTCCAGCCGCCGTGCGGCCTCACGCGTTTCCACCCGAACCACATGGCCTTCTCCGGCCAGGGCCATGCGCAGCTCACCGCGGATGCTCATATCGGCCATTACCTTGGCGGCGATCTCCGGATGCTCCGAGAGATAGGATTCCACCTCGACACGGCGCGCAAGCGTCAGTTCGCCGTCGACATAGGCGTCGAGATCGGTATCGATGATCGGATCAACGATTTTCATTGCCGCCTCCCTCGATAAGCCTGAGATGTGAAACCTTGGAGGTCGCCTCCTCGAAATTGCGCAGGCTCGCCCTTGCCCGGGCAATGCGGGACATCAGCGTGCCCACGGGAATGCCAAGCGCTGAAGCCGCCTCCTGATAGGAGAGATCCTCGATCGCGACGAGATGCAGCGCCTCACGCTGCTCTTCGGGCAGGCTGAAGAAGGCTTCGCGGACCTGGTTCAGGCGAACCGTGTGATCCTGCGATGCCGGCAATGCCGTTTCGAGGTCGGCCGCAGCCTCCTCGTGACGGCGGTTCAACGACTTCTTCTGGCGCAGGCGGTCGATATGCACATTGTGCAGGATCGATAGCAGCCAGGTGCGCAGATTGCCGTCGCGCCTGAAAGAAGCCTTGCGCTCATAGGCCTTGACCAGCGCGTCGTGCACCAGATCCTCGGCCTCGTCCGCATTGCGCACGAGCGAGCGGGCATAACGTCTCAGCGAACCGAGCTGCCCTAAAACATCGAATGTGCGTCCTTTGCGTTCCATACACCTATATACGGAAGCACTCCGGATTCTATTCCATCGCCCAGCGAATATTTTTTGCCGATTTTCACATCAGCAGGAAATCCTTGGGCTGCGGTAGCGGCGGCAGGTCGGTTTCTCCCAGCGCTTCGCGCAGATTGATCTCGATCGTATCCGCAAGCGCACCGATGGCGAGCGCATTGGGGCGATGGCCGAAAGGGTCTTCCAGTTCGTCGCCCAGCGCATCCAGGCCAAAGAAGGTATAGGCGATCAGGGCCGTCACGAAGGGCGAGCCCCAGCCGAGCGTATCGACATAGCCGAAAGGCAGCAGGAAGCAGAAGAGATAGGCGGTCCGATGCAGAAGCAGCGTATAGCCGAAAGGCAGCGGCGTATTGCGCAGCCGCTCGCAAGCGGCCTGGGCCGCGCCCATCTGCCCGATGCTGATATCCAGCATCTGATACTGGATATCCGAAATCGTGCCCAGTGCCTTCAATCGCGCCAGATCGGCAGACATGAGGCGCAGAATGAGATCGGGCTTGTTGCGGGCCGCATGGTAAAACTCCGCCTCGCTCGGAGTGAGCAGGCGGAGCACCTTGGCCTCGTCGCTGCCGGGCCGCAGAAGACAGACCAGCGCCTGTGCAAACGCCATGGTCAGGCGCAGCAGGTTCTTGCGCGCCTCGGCGCCCGGCTCGCCCGCGCTCTCCAGCACCAGCGTCTGCCGGGCGAAGCCACGCGCGAGATTGACGAGCTGCCCCCAGTCGCGCCGCCCCTCCCACCAACGGTCGTAGCAGGCATTGTTGCGAAAACCGAGGAAGATCGAAAGCGCGATACCGAGCAGCGATAGCGCCGAGCCGTTGAAGGAGACGATGAGGTTCGGCCGCTCCTCATGGCCCCAGACGATCAATGCTGACAGCAGAAAGATGGCAATGATCTGTGGCAGGATACGCCGGATGATCGACCCACGAAGGATGAAGAAAAGCTGGAAAAGATTCGGCCGGTCGCGGACGATCATGGCGAAGCGCACTCTCGATGAATGTCAGGTGGCGCAGCAATACACCAGACGCGCTGAGAGTAATGAGCATTTCTTGCAAGGCGGCCGTGACCGGCGGGCATCGCTCGCCGGTTAGCTCATCGGCTATCGGTCAGTTCGCGCCGACGCTCGCGGTCACCAGAACCGGGTCGGGGCGATAATCCCTAGGAAAGAGATGCTCGAGGTTCTTAATCTTCGGCAGATCGTTGATGACGATGTACGGATACGTCGGATGCGTCGTCAGAAAATCCTGATGATAGCTCTCGGCGGCATAGAATTGCCGCGCCGGCTCGATCTTGGTGACGATCATGGCGTCGAAGACCTTGGCATGGTTGAGCTGATCGATATAGGCCTTGGCGATATCGGCCTGTGACTGGCTGGTCGGGAAGATAGCCGAACGATATTGCGTCCCGGTATCCGGCCCCTGATAGTTCAGCTCCGTCGGATCATGCGCCACTGAGAAATAGATCTGCAGCAGATGGCCATAGCTGATCTTGTGCGGATCGAAAACGATGCGCACGGATTCGGCATGGCCAGTGTCGCCACCGCTCACCATTTCATAATGCGCAGCATCCTTGCTGCCACCGGTATAGCCCGACGTCGCGCTGATGACGCCATTGACGTGCTGGAAGACGCCCTGCACGCCCCAGAAGCAGCCGCCGGCAAGCACCGCCGTCTCCGTGTTGGCGGAGGCTGCCTTCTCGTCCATGCTCGGCGCGGGAATGACACGTGCGTCCTCGGCCGAAGCACGGCCGACAAATTGCAACGCAACGCCGCCAAGCAACACTGCCGCCGTCAGGCCGGCGAAACGAACAAAGCGTGCTGAACGGAATCGGATCATGTCCGTCGATAAAATCTTCATGGTGATTTCCTCTCGACCGCGATGCAAATGCTCCGGTCACAAAGAAATACGGGAAGACAGGCTCTTTTGTTACACACGCCCGCGTGTAACACCGAAACGTGAATGACGCTGTGACCTGATTCAATAATGCGGCGGCTTGGTAATGGCCGGCGCTTCGAGCGATTGTTCCTCCAGCGTCAAAAACCGTTCGGTCAGCCGGTCAAGCTTCTGCCTGGTCTGTTCGACGACCTTCCATTGCTCGGCAATCTGGTCGGACAGCTCCTCGATCGTCTTGGCCTGATGGGCGACCGTCTCCTCGAGTTTGGTGATGCGGCTCTCTTCGTCTGACATAGCGGACCCCTTTCGCAAGGATCTATAGCACCGACATCGCCGCGTACAGTGCTTCCATTTGGCACGAAGCGAACACCGGCGCCGTTTGACGGCGATATGACAAAACTGAAAAACAGCTGAAAAGACCTGTTACCTGACTGACATGGACGCCTTCTAAAGAGAGCGCATAGACGCGCCCATTTGAAGGCAATCCCTTCCACAGGCGCACCATTCTGAAGACCTCGGAGAAGCGCCGTGAAGATCATCCAGATCACCGACACCCATTTGAGCCCCAACAAGCCACATTTCAACGGCAATTGGGAGCCGCTGGCGAAATGGATCGAGGCAAGCGGCGCCGATCTCGTCGTTCATACCGGCGATCTCAGCGTTGACGGCGCCGATAGGGATGAAGATCTCGTCTTCTCCATGGAGATGATGCGGCAGGTCTCCGTGCCAATGCTCATCGTCCCCGGCAACCACGATGTCGGCCACCTGCCCGGCTCCTATCAGCCCGTCAATCCCGAACGGCTGGACCGCTGGCGCCGCCTCGTCGGCCCGGATTATTGGGCGAAGGATGTCGGCAACTGGCGGCTGATCGGCCTCAACAGCCTGCTGATGGGCTTCGAGGATGCCGAGGAGCAGAAGCAGTTCGACTGGCTGCAGGAGATGCTCGAAAGCCGTGGCGAGCGTCGCATTGCCCTCTTTGCCCACAAGCCGCTCTTCGTGGATACGCCCGATGAGGGCGATACCGGCTACTGGAGCGTACGCCCGGCCCAGCGCCGCAGGCTCTACGATCTGATCGCAGCCCATGACGTGGCTCTCTTCGGCAGTGGCCACCTGCACTGGAGCTGGGGAGGCCGCTTCAACGACACCAACCTAGTCTGGGCGCCGCCCGGCGCCTTCATCCTCGACAAGATGGAGCGCGAAATGCCCGGCGAACGGCTGATCGGCGCAGCGATCCATGAACTTGGCGAAACGGTCTCGACGGAGCTCGTCGCCGTACCCGGCATGACTGCCTACTTCCTCGATGATGTCGTCATGGAAGTCTATCCGCAGGCCGCCCCCAAGGCAAAGGAGCCGACCGAATGAGTGCGCTTTCGCTTCGCGGCATCGCCAAATCCTTCGGCGGCAACGCCATCCTCAAGGGCGTCGATCTCGACGTCCAGCCCGGCGAATTCATCGCCCTCGTCGGCCCCTCGGGCTGCGGCAAGAGCACGCTCTTGCGCATCCTCGCCGGCCTCCACCATGCCGACAACGGCGAAATCATCCTCGGCGGTAGCGACGTTTCCGGCGTAGCGGCAGCAGACCGCAACATCGCCATGGTCTTTCAGTCCTACGCGCTCTATCCGCATCTGACAGCCTCGGAAAACATCGCCGTGCCGCTCGCCATGCGCCGCCTGTCGCGCGTCCAGCGCCTGCCCTTCATCGGCTCGCTCATCCCCGGCCAGCGCGCAGCTCGCGCCGGCATCATCCGCGATGTCCGCGACATGGCCGTCTCGCTGAAGATCGATCACCTGCTCGACCGCAAGCCGGGCCAGATGTCGGGCGGCCAGCGCCAGCGCGTGGCGCTGGCCCGCGCCATGGTCCGCCGTCCCGCCGTCTTCCTCATGGACGAGCCGCTTTCCAATCTCGATGCCAATTTGCGTGTCCATGCCCGCGGCGAGATCGTCGATCTGCACCGCCGCGCGGGCGTGCCGACTGTCTACGTCACGCATGACCAGGCCGAGGCGCTGTCGATGGCCGACCGCGTCGCCGTCATGATCGGCGGCCAGCTGCTGCAGCTCGCCTCTCCCCAGACGATCTATGACGACCCGGCCCATGTGGAAGTCGCCCGTTTTGTCGGGCAGCCGCGCATCAATCTGCTGCCGGCGCTCGCCGAAAACGGCACCGTCGCCTTCGGTGGCATCCGGCTGGCGCTCGACGACAGCAGCTTTGCCGGCAGGAATGTGACCCTCGGCATTCGCCCGGAATTCGTGCAGCTCTCCCAGGACCGCCAGGATGCGCTCGCCGCCCATATCGAGCGCATGGAATTCCTCGGCTCCGAAGTCATCCTCTATGCCAAGCTCGACGCCATCGGCGAAACCATGGTCGTCAAGCTCGCACCGGCAGAAGTTGCAGGCCTATCCGCCGGCATGCCGGTTGCGCTGACGCTTGCAGCCGAACAGGCCATGGTCTTCGCCGAAGATGGCCGCCGCCTGCGCGCGAGCCCAACGACCGTCGACGCCACACGGGAGAAGGCGCATGGCTAGCATTGCCGCCACATCCGTACCGATGAGGACGGCCGCGGCACGCGAACGCAGCGAAGCCCGAACTGCGCTGCTCTTCGCCCTGCCCGCCATCATCCTGATCGTGCTCTTCATCATCGTGCCGATCGTCGCCGTCGTCGTACTCGGCTTCACGGATTTCCAGCTCGGCGACAAGAGCCTGCGTTTCGTGGCTTTTGAGAACTACGCGCATCTGCTTCGCGACCGCGCCTTCCAGAAATCGCTCTGGAATACGGCGACCTATACCGCCATCGTGGCACCCGTCTCGATCGTGCTCGGCCTCGGCGTCGCGCTGCTGATCGAGAGCGAAGGCATCGGCCGCAGCTTCTTCCGCACGGCCTACTTCCTTCCCGTCGCCTCGCTGATCGTCGCGATGGCGACCGTTTGGCAATATCTCTTCCACCCGACGATCGGCCCGATCAACGCGCTGCTCGGCGAGATCGGCGTGCGTGGCCCGAACTGGCTCGGCGCCTCGGCGACCGCGCTCTACAGCCTGTCGATCATCGGCGTCTGGCAATCGGTCGGCTTCAACATGGTGCTGTTTCTCGCAGGCCTCACCGCCATCCCGCGAGAACTCTACGCCGCAGCCGAAGTCGATGGTGCGAAATCGTCCTTCGACCGCTTTTGGCTCGTCACCTGGCCGATGCTCGGACCGACGACGCTGTTTGTGACCACAATCAGCATCATCAATGCGGTGAAGGTCTTCGACACCGTAAAGGCCCTGACCGACGGCGGTCCGAACCATGCCTCCGAGGTCCTGCTCTTCACCATCTACCAGGAAGGCTTCGTCTATCTGCGCGTCGGCTACGCCTCGGCGATGACCACGGTCTTCCTCGCCATCCTCGTGGTGCTGACCTTCCTGCAATATCGCGTCCAAGACCGGCAGGTGCATTACACATGACCTCGACAGGCTTCACTCCCGGCCGCATCCTGCGCCTCGCGATCCTGATCCTTGGTTCGCTCATCTTCCTGGCGCCCTACATCTTCATGATCTCGACCGCCGGCAAGGCGCAGGACGATATCTTCACCTCGGCGCTGAAGCTGATCCCGACGCATTTCTATTACGTCGAGAATATCGCGAAGGCGCTGAGCAAGGTTTCGATGGGCACGCTGCTGTTCAACGGCGTCCTGGTCTGCGGCCTGATCTTCTTCTTCCAGGTGCTGATCGCCATCCCCTGCGCCTATGCCATGGCGAAGCTGAAATTCCCGGCCGCACGCACCATGATGGTGCTGGTCATGCTCGGGCTGCTGATCCCGATCCATGCGACGGCGCTGCCGCTCTATGTCGGCTTCAACAGCCTGTCGCTGCTGAACAGCTATGCCGCCCTGGTCGCACCCTTCTCGATCTCGGTCTTCGCGATCTTCATGTTCCTGCAGTTCTTCCGCGCCATGCCTGACGATCTGATCCATGCCGCCCGCCTCGATGGCATGTCTGAAATCGGCATCGTCGCCCGCGTCATCGTGCCGAATGCCTGGCCGGCAGTCACGGCTTTCGCGATCTTTTCGGTGGTCGCGCACTGGAACGATCTCTACTGGCCGCTGATCGTCATCACCAAGCAGGAATATTTCACGCCGCCGCTGGGTCTCATGTATTTCCGCGCCGCCGAAGCCGGCGACGACTACGGCGCGCTGATGGCTGCAACCCTCATCATCACCCTTCCCCTCGTCGCGGCATTCCTTCTGGCACAGAAGCGTTTCGTCGAGGGCATCACCATGACCGGTCTCAAAGGCTGACCGGTTCGAAATTCGAAAACGGAGAACGAGCGATGAAGCATATCACCCAGATTCTCGCCGCCGCGGTCATTTCGATGGTCGTGTCGGTCCCGGCCTACGCCGAAACAACCCTGACGGTTCACTATCCCATGCCGGGCTTCTTCAAGAACGTGATGGACACGATCTCGAAGAAGTTCATGGAAGAAAATCCCGACATCAAGATCCAGTTCGCCGCTCCTTCGGCCACCTATGAGGAAGGCATCCAGACCATCCTGCGCCAGGCCGGCACCAGCGAGATGCCCGATGTCACCTTCATCGGCCTCAACCGCCTGCGCATGATCGACGAGCGCAATGTCGCCGTCGACCTCGGTCCCCTCGTCAAGAAAGAGGGCAATATGGCCGAGCAAGGCTTTTCGGACACGATCCTGAAGCTCGCCCAGGTCAAGGGCAAGCAGGTCGGCCTCGCCTTCGCGACGTCCAACCCGATCATGTATTACAACGCCGACCTGGTGAAGGCTGCCGGCGGCAACCCGGACAACCCGCCGAAGACCTGGGACGAGGTCATCGCGCTTGCCGGCAAGATCAAGGCGCTCGGCAATGGCGTCGACGGCATGGACTTCCGCTGGCAGGGTGACGACTGGATGTTCTCCGCCCTCCTCTTCGGCGCCGGCGGCAAGATGCTGAGCGACGACGAGACGAAGGTCGCCTTCAACGGTCCCGAGGGCCAGAAGGCCGTCGAACTGATCCAGCGCTTCGTCAAGGAAGGCGGCATGCCGGTCTTCACCAAGGCTGCCGGCGAACAGGCCTTTGCAGCCGGCAAGGTCGGCTTCGAATTCCAGACGACCGGTGCTCTCGTCAACACCATCAAGAATGTCGGCGCCAAGTTCGACCTGCGCACCGCCAAGCTGCCGCTGATCGACCCGGTCAACGGCCGCCTGCCGACGGGCGGCAACGCCGTCGTCATCCTGACCCATGATCCGGTCAAGGAAGAAGCTGCCTGGAAATTCGCCAAGTTTGCCGCTGGCCCCTATGGCGCCTCTGTCGTCGTTCCCGGTACCGGCTATGTTCCGAACAATGAGCTTGCTGCCAAGTCGGCCGAATATCTCGGCGACTTCTACAAGAAGAACCCGCTGTTCCAGGCCGGCCTCAGCCAGATGTCGATCATGGTTCCCTGGTACGCCTTCCCGGGCTCCAACGGCGTCAAGGTCACGCAGACTATCGTCGACAACCTCTCGCGCATCGTCGATGGCTCGGCAGAGCCGAAGGAAGCGCTCGACGACGCCGCTTCCGACGTCGAGGGCCTGCTGCCACGCAGCTGATCTTTCGAACCCATCTGAAACATCCGCGCCGCCTCTTAACGAGAGGCGGCGTTTTCATATGCAAAGGTATGTCAGGATTGGAGGGGGAGATTGCGCACCGTTCCGCCGGAACGCAGCCGATAGGGCACGGTCAGATGACGCGGCGGCGCGGCATTCTCAGCCATATCGAGCAGCAGCGAGGCGGCAGCGGCACCCATGGTTCCATCCGGAATTTCCACCGTCGTCAGGGACACCTCACCCAGAAAACCGAGGGAAATCCCGTCGAAGCCGGCGACGGAAATATCGCGCGGGATCGAAAGACCCTGACGCCGGAGCGCGCCCATGACGCCGAGCGCCAGAAGATCGTTGGAGGCAATGATCGCCGTCGGACCGAACCGGGAAACGGCATCCGAAAGATCGAGCTGTTCCAGACTATTCACGAAGGAAATCTCCAAGGCATCGAGAGGCTGTTGCCCCGCCGCCTCCATCGCCCTGATATAGCCGAGATAGCGTAGCTTGGCTCGATCCGATGCCGCGAAGTGGCCTGATATGAACAGGATACGGCGGTGCCCCCTTTGCAGGAGGTGCTCGGTCAGGTCCCGGCCTGCACCGAAATTATCGGTCGCGACCGCAGCTGTGAAGCGGCTGGTCGGAAGATTTCCGAGCAGCACGGTCGGCGGGAGGGCGGATGACAGGACCAGACTGCGTTCGGGATCGCAGAGCGTGAGGATCAACCCAGTCGGCTGCTGTTGGAGCAGCGAGGCGACGGCATCGACCTCCTGTGCTGGATCGTAGTTCGATTGCGCGATCAACACACTATGCCCCGCGTGAAGGGCTCGGTTCTGGATACTCGAGAGCGAAGCTGCGAAAACCGGATTGGTGATGCTGGGAATGAGCACGCCGATCGCCGGCCGGCCATTGGCGCTGCGACTGCCGGCGCGATAGCCAAGCTCTGCCGCCGCCCGGCGCACGCGCCGTACCATCTCGTCGCTGACCGGACCGGTGCGATTCATCACCCGGCTGGCGGTCGCAACGGAACAACCGGCGCGAAAGGCGACCTGCTGGAGCGTCGACATGATATCAATCACCTCCGGCTTCGGTGTCAGCTCTCGACTGCTGCAGCCCTAAGGGAATGTCGGGGATTTATATCAGGCCGATGACACTTATTTGACAGCCCTCCGCGCGCACCGCGACAATCCGGCCCTTGATCTTTGCTGCAGCGCAGCAGATGCTCGTCCCGCTCGCAGCCGCCAATGATGCTGTCATCAACCGATGCCATGATTGCCGCGCTGTGATCCGCAGATCCGCCCCTCGAAAGGATGCTCTCATGTCAGAAGCACGGACGCCTGCCTCCACCACCGACAAGATCGAAAGACTGTTTTTCCTCGATATCAACGACGGACGAATCCTCTCCTCCGCCATCGACGGCACCGATTTGAAGCTCATCGTCCAGCGGCAGGGCCGCAGCCCAGACGGCATTCTCGTCGACAGCGAGAACGGCTGGATCTACTGGACGGAGATGGGCAACGACTACAACGCCCATGATGGCTCCATTGAGCGCATGGACCTCGACGGCGGCAACCACATCACGCTGATCCCGCCGGGCAGCACGCTCGTCACGCCGAAGCAGATCCAGCTCGACCGCGACAACGGCAAGCTCTATTGGTGCGACCGCGAAGGCATGCGCGTCATGCGCGCCAATATCGACGGCAGCGATATCGAAACCCTTGTGCAGAACGGCGACAGCCCGGAAGATAGTGCCGATATTGAACGCTGGTGCGTCGGCATTGCCCTCGATCTGCCACTCGGGCAGATCTATTGGACCCAGAAAGGACCGCCGGATGCCGGTCTCGGCCGCATCTTCCGTGCCGGCATCAATATTCCCGCCGGCGAAACCGCAACAAGCCGCAGCGACATCGAAACCCTGCTCGACAAACTGCCGGAACCGATCGACCTAGAACTGGATCTCGCCACCCGCACGATCTACTGGACCGACCGTGGCAATCTCCCCCGCGGCAATACCGTCAACCGCGCAGCGATGAACGATATCGCCGCAACCTCCGAAGTCGTCCTCGAGGGCCTGGACGAAGGCATCGGCCTTTCGCTCGATCTCCCCAACAACCGCATGTTCTTCACGGACATCGGCGGCAATCTCTATTCCGCCAGCCTCGATGGTTCGGGCGAGCGAGAACTGCTGCATCATGCCGGCTCGTTCACAGGGATTGTTTACGCGGAGATTTGAGGTTGGAATATGCTTTGTGTGCCTAGCGTGGCGCTTTGGGGCCGACCCTCGTCCTTCGAGGGGCACTCCTTCGCCAAGCTCAGTCGCTCCCGCCTCAGGATGAGGGCGGAACAAGCCGCTCGCCTGAAGCAATGATGCTGAAGCTATTTTTATTTGGTGCGTTTGGTGGAAGAGAGTAGCCCTCACCCTGAGGAGGGTCCGAAGGACCCCTCGAAGGGCGAGGGCGGATGAGGCTCTGATCAG
The DNA here is from genome assembly GCF_027109195.1 of Rhizobium sp. AG207R. Classification (NCBI taxonomy): domain Bacteria; kingdom Pseudomonadati; phylum Pseudomonadota; class Alphaproteobacteria; order Hyphomicrobiales; family Rhizobiaceae; genus Rhizobium; species Rhizobium sp. AG207R. Next base: position 15,731 of record NZ_JAEPVT010000019.1, on the reverse strand, counting down.
TTACTTGCGCACGCCATCCAGCAGATGCGGCAGCGACTTTACTCCATCGTCACACAGCTCAGCCGGCAGCAATCCTTCTGGCAGATCCTGATAGGAGACCGGGCGCAGGAAGCGGCGGATGGCGAGCGTGCCGACCGAGGTCGTGCGGCTGTCCGAGGTCGCCGGGAAAGGCCCGCCATGCACCATGGCATGGGAGACTTCGACACCGGTCGGCCAGCCATTGGCGAGGATGCGCCCAGCCTTGCGCTCCAGCACCGGCACCAGCTTGGCGGCCGTCGCATAATCTTCCGCTTCGACCTGCAGCGTCGCGGTCAGCTGGCCCTCGAGCTTTTCCGCAACGGCGATCATCTGATCGACGTCTTTGCAACGCACGAGAAGGCTTGCTGCGCCGAAAACTTCGTGGCCCAGACGCTCGTCGGCGAGGAACTCCTCCGCTTCTGTCTCGAAGAAGATGCCCGGGCTCCGGTTGACGCCTTCGGTCGGGGCACCGTGAGCGACGGTCTTGACAGCCTCATGTTCTGCCAATGCCGCAACGCCCTTGTCGAAGGCGGCGTGAATGCCTGGTGTCAGCATCGGTGCGGGCGCACGGCCGCTCAGCGCATCGCCGGCGGCCTGGACGAAGCGGTCGAGATCGGGGCTTTCGATCGCGAAAAGCAGACCAGGATTGGTGCAGAACTGACCGGCACCGAGTGTCAGGGAATCGATGAAACCTGTGCCGATCGCCTCGGCGCGCGCGGCAAGTGCTGCCGGGAAGAGGAAGACGGGATTGACGCTGCTCATCTCGGCATAGACCGGGATAGGTTCCGGCCGGGCAGCGGCAATGGCGCCAAGCGCCAGACCGCCGCCGCGCGAGCCGGTGAAGCCGACTGCCTTGATGCGGGGATCGCGCACCAGCGCCGCACCCGTCTCGTTGGCGCCGGTCAGCAGCGAGAATGTGCCTTCCGGCAGACCACAAGCGGCGACGGCGGCGCGAATGGCGCGGCCGACAAGCTCGCCCGTCCCCGGATGGGCAAGATGGCCCTTGACGACGACGGGGCAACCGGCGGCAAGAGCCGAAGCCGTATCACCACCGGCAACCGAGAAGGCGAGCGGGAAATTGCTGGCGCCGAAAACGGCGACCGGGCCAAGCGGGATCTGGCGCAGGCGCAGGTCCGGCCGAGGCAGCGGCTTGCGCTCCGGCAAGGCCGGATCGACGCGCAGATCGAGCCACTCGCCGGCACGGACCACCTGTGCGAAGAGCCGCAACTGGCCGACGGTGCGGGCGCGCTCACCCTGCAGACGCGCCACCGGCAGGCCGGTCTCTTCCGTCGCCCGCTCAATCAGTGCATCGCCGATTTCCATGATATTGTCGGCAATCTTTTCGAGGAATACTGCGCGCTGCTCGGGGCTGGTCGCACGGTAAACGTCAAATGCCTGCGCCGCCAGTTCGCACGCTTTGGCAACGTCGCTCTCGCCGGCGATCGCAAAAGCCGGCTCCAGGCTTGCGCCGGTTGCCGGGTTGATGGCACGCACGGTTCTGTTGCCGCCGGTAGAATCTGAGCCGATCAGCAGATCGCCGCGAATCTCGAAAGACTGTGTCATGGGTATTCCTTAACGATGTCGGAGCGCTAGGTGGCGCTGCGAGAGCAGATAGCAGGACGGGATGACAGATATAAGATGATAATCGTCATCTAATTATCAAGGTACAAGTCCTGAGATCAAGGCGTCTGCGTCAATTAATCATACTTTTTCCAGATATGGCGCTGCGGCCTCTTTCGTGCCAATTTAGCGCCCATCCGAAAGACCGAGTGCGACCAAGTCCCCATGTCCATTGCACTTCTTGGCGATCCGATCGTCCAGTTCTTCATTCTGGTTGTCGTCGGCACGTTCGTCAGCCGCGTCATGCTGCGTCGTCAGCGGGCCGGCCGCCTGATCGGTCAGGTCGCCTTTTTCGTCTGCCTGACCGCACTTTTGTTCTATCACGGCATCGTGCCCTATGAGCCGAGCCCGCCACAGGACTCGGTGACGCTGCGCACCTTCACGGGCTTTGCCAAGATCGTCTGGTGGGTCAATGGTGCCTGGGTACTGATCGCCTGCGTGCGGCTGTTCCTGATTTTCGAGCGCAAGCCCCGCGAAGGCCGGCTGCTGCAGGATCTGATCGTCGGTGTCATCTATCTCGGGGCCATTCTCTCCATCGTCGGCGATGTTTTCAGTGTGCCCATCGGCACCTTGATCGCGACATCGGGCGTCTTCGCCATCATTCTCGGCCTTGCCTTGCAGAGCACCCTGAGCGACGTCTTCTCCGGCATCGCTCTCAATCTCGGCCGCCCCTACTCCGTCGGCGACTGGATCGTGCTCGAAAATGATGTCCAGGGCCGCGTCGTCGAAACCAATTGGCGCGCCACGCAATTGCTGAGCGGCACCAACGATCTGGTCGTCATTCCGAACAGTATCCTTGCCAAGACGCGGCTGACCAATCTTTCCGCGCCCGATGAGAGCCATGGCGCCACCGTCACCGTTCGGATTCAGCCCACCACTCTACCGCGCATCATCGCGGATGTGATGCAGAACGTCTTGATCAGCTGCAATTCGATCCAGAAGAACCCGGAACCCAATGTCGCCATCAATTCCATCGATGGGCAAGCGATCGAACTGCAGCTGTCTTTTCGCGTGCGCGACATGTCGCTGACCCAAGCCGCGAAGAACGAGATCTATGATCTGCTATTTCGTCACGCCAAGGCGGCAAACTTGAAATTCGCCGATCCCCCCGGCACGATCATGCTTCCGATGGAGCAAAAACCCGAGGCGGCCGACGAGAAGCAACATGCACCCGGAACGCCCTGGCGATTGGTCAGCAATATCCCCCTGTTCTCTTCGCTGACCGAGGATGAAAAGGAACATCTGGCGTCACATATGCAGCGCCGGACCTATCGCAAGGATGCCGTCATCGCCGAACAGGATGCCCGCATGAGGGCACTCACGATCGTCCGCTCGGGCGTCGTCAGCATCACCCGCCGCGAAGGACATCGCCAGATCGAGCTGACGCGCCTTGCGCCAGGGGATTATTTCGGGGAGAACGGGCTGCTGATGGGGTCGGGTGAAGTCGGGACGGTTCGCGCCCTGACCTTCGTCGTCACCTACGAAATCGGCGAGGAATGTCTGGCGCCGCTATTGCACGATCGGCCGACCCTTGCCGAAGAGCTCGGCGCCATTCTAGCAAAACGCATCGAGGCGGAGCAGCATCTCTTCGCCAATGCCGATATGCTCGGCCATGGCACTCACGTGACCTCGCTAAGCTCGCGCATCAAGCATCTCTTTCAACTGCAGCAGCACGATTAGGCCGCGTCCGCTGCCTTCGTCGATCGCGAAACAGCAAAGAGATTTCGCCCGATGGCGCGGGCGGTGTCGAGATGGGAACTCATATCCTGCGTCTCCGTCAGCAACAATTCGGAGGTCGCGACGGGAGCGCCGCAATAACCGAAAATTCCATGATCGATCTGCGTCCTCATGGCGCCGAAATAGCCGTGGCGCGCATAGGTGCGCATGGTCGCACCGCCGATGGCGATCAGATGGACGCGGAGATGGCCTAACCTTTTGATCGTTCCGTTACCCGGTATGTCGTCATAGGCCCAGCCATTGCTGAACACCCGGTCGATCCATCCCTTGAGAAGTCCGGGCATGGACCACCAATAGACGGGATAGACGAGTACCAGTGCATCCGCACGATCGATCCGCGCCTGCTCGGCAACGACATCCTCGGGCGATGGACCTTCTCTGAGATGGGCTGCGATATCGGCAGCGCTGAACCTCGGATCAAAACCTTCCGCCGTAAGATCCGCGATTTCGAATGTAGCGCCCGAAGCCGTTACACCCTCGGCGACTTTGGCCGCGACGCAGTGGCTGAAAGAAGCCGAAGCCGAATTCGGATTGGAGACGACGATAAGCGCGTGCATGTGAAAAACTCCTGCTGACACATTGTGAGCGGCGGCTCAGTTTTATATACTTTTAGTAAGTTACTTTTGGTATATAGCGATGTCAAGCATGCAGACAAAGAAACCGGAGTCCCGCAGCCGGCTGACGCGGGAGGAGCGCTACCGGCAGCTCATTCAGGTTGCCTGGCAAATCATCGGCGAAGAGGGAACGGAAGCCCTGACATTGGGCCGGCTTTCTGAGCGTGCCGGCGTGACGAAACCTGTGGTCTACGACCACTTCGCGACCCGTTCCGGCCTGCTGGCTGCGCTCTATCGCGAGTTCGATATCAGGCAGACGGAGGTGATGGACAAGGCGCTTGATGCAAGTACCCCGACACTGGCAGGTCGGGCGGAGGTGATAGCGGCCTCCTATGTCGATTGCGTGCTGCTGCAGGGGCGCGAAATACCCGGCATTATCGCCGCGCTCGCGGGCTCGCCGGAGCTTGAAAAAATCAAGCGCGAATATGAAACGGCCTTCCTCGAGAAGTGCCGTGCGTTGCTTGCTCCCTTCGCTACTACCGGTTCCATTGCATCGGCAGGCCTCTGGGCGATGCTGGGTGCGGCCGAAGCCCTGTCCTATGCCGCGACGACGGGGGATATCAGCCCGCAGCAGGCAAAGGACGAACTCTTTGAAACCATCAAGGCCATGGTTGCGAGAAACAGATGAAGGCCAGCCAACGCCGCCGCATTCCAGGTAGAGCCCCGCATGGCGGTCAGTTCGATTGCGGTGTCGGCACCGCCTTGACCTGCCCCGTATAAAACGACTTGGCATCGCCCGTGAACTGCTCGCGCGACGCTGGCCGCGTGTAGAACATATGGCCGCCGCGATAGAGCTTCATCTCCATGCGATCCGCAAAAGCGGGTGGCATATGGTCGAGCACATATTTGTTCACGCCGAAGGGAATGACGAGATCGCTGTAACCCTGCCCAATCATCACCCGGAATGATGGCGAGAGCGACAGCAGCTCCTTGAGATCGTCGCCAACACCGGCGGTCCCGCGCGAGCCGCCATTGCGCCCACCCCATTTCCATTCCCTGTTCACGGATGAGGACAGCAGTGTGTAGGTCATGTCGGTATGGAAGCCCAACTCGTCACGGGCATAGCCGGAAAAGGCACCACCATAGGCGCGGACGAAGCCATCCAGAACCGGATCGCCGCCATGCTCGGCCTCCGACTGCGGATAGGGGTCGGGCGCCAGGAAGGAAGCATCATAAGCGCTCGCCACATCCGCCCCATCGCCATCGGAATGCTTGCGATAGACCCCGCCGAGAAAGCCCTGGTTCTTGGCGACGACATCCTGCTGTATGCCGGTCAGCTTCGCCACGCGCCCGTAGAAGGCTTGGCCGGCATCTCCCGAGGGCGGACGCCCTGCAAGAATTGGCAGATATTCGTTTAGGGCAAACGCCTCGGCATCCTGAACCGCCTTCTCGCTGAAGGCATTTTGCCGTTCCAGCTCGGCCGCCGCCAGCGACGGCAGTTGCAAGGCTGCGCCAAGCGCATCCTCACCGCCGCCAAAGACAAACCGGCCCTCCAGCAGGGGCGACAGCATCACGACGCCGGAAATCAGAATGCCCTGATCCTCGCGCAGGCTGTTGGCAACCTTAATCGAACGAAATCCGCCATAGCTCTCCCCGAGAATATATTTCGGCGATGCCGCCCGGCTGTTATGGGCGACGTAGAGGGCAATCGCCTTGGCAAGGCTTTCGGCATCGCTGTCGACGCTATAGAAATCATTCTGATCATCGGGCTTGGCAGTGCGGCTCCAACCGGTACCGATCGGATCGATCAGCACGAGATCGGTAAATTCGAGCCAGCTTTGCGGATTGTCGACCAGCTTGGCATGGGCGCCATCGCGCCCGTCCGCGCCGAAATCGACGATGCGTGGGCCGACGAGCCCGAGATTGAGGAAGGCCGAAGCCGCGCCCGGCCCGCCATTGAACACGAAGGTCACGGGGCGGCTCGTATCCCGGTTCTTGGCGACATAGGCAGTGTAGAAGATCGCGGCACTGCGCTGACCATCCTGGCCGAAAAGATCGAGCGTTCCGGCTGTCGCCGTGTAGGGAATGGTCTTGCCATCGGCATTCAGCACATGATCGCTCACCGCATCAGGCGGCAGGAGCGAGAGCACGCCACCGGCGCTTGCAGGCGTGCCATGACCTTGCTCGGGCGGAGCGGCGGACGCTGTTGCCGATAGCAGCGAAAGGGCCAGCGCCAGGCCGGGAACCATCTGGCGAAAAGACATGAAATCACATCCTCCAAGGGGATCGTCGCATAGACGTCATTACTGGCGATACTATGTCACAGACGACAAGCGCCGAAACTCAAGAGATGTTGATTGATGGTCTCAGCCTTTTCGAAGAACCATGATCTTGAGGGTCTATATATCGTTTGCCAAAGTGGTATGTGCCGCGGGGACATCAGCCCATAATGAGATCGCAAGGGAAACGACGATGAAACAGGATATCGAAATCAAGACGGCCGACGGCACCGCCAAAGCCGCCATATTCCGCCCCGAGAATGGCGCGTCAGCCGAGCATGGCGTGATACTCTATATGGATGCCATGGGTCCGCGCGCGGCGCTCGATGGCATGGCGCAGCGGCTGGCTGATGCCGGCTATATCGTGCTGCTTCCCGATCTCTTCTATCGCTTCGGCGCCTATGGCCCCTTCGACGGCGGTGCCTTTGGCAATCCGGCCTCCCGTGAAACGATCATGACGATGCTGCGCGGCACGACGCAGGAAATGACCAAAGTCGATAGTGCCACCTTCCTCGACGCTCTCTCAGCTGCCGGAGCCAAAGGCGCGGCCGGCGTTGTAGGCTATTGCATGGGCGGGGGCCGCGCGCTGACTGCCGCTGCCTCTTATCCCGATCGCATCGCGGCAGCCGCAAGCTTCCACGGCGGCAATCTTGCGAGCGACGCGGAAGACAGCCCGCACCGGCTCGCCGCCAATATCAAGGCGCGCGCCTATATCGGTGTCGCCGGCGTCGACAACAGCTTTCCGCCGGAACAATCGGCGCGTCTTGCCGAGGCGCTCCGCACTGGCGGCGTCGATCACACCATCGAAAACTATGTCGGAATGGCGCATGGATGGACCGTGCCGGATCATGGCGTCTATGACGAGACCGGCGCCGAAAGGCATTGGAAGCGGCTGCTGAACCTGTTCGAGGAAGCCCTGGTGTAATCGATCGATGACGGCATCCCGTTGGCATCACGAGCGGGATGCCGCTATCCGATCCAGAGATCAGAACTTGATCCTGTCGATGCTGGTCAGCGTCGTCTTCTGGGAGACGCCGGGCGCATTGACCATGTGCCAGGCCACATATTGCTCGCCATAGAGCTCTGTCGATGACATGCCGTCGACGGGCAGCACGATATTCATACCATTCAATGCGGCATCCGTTGCCGTATCGAGCACCGCGCCCTCAGAGGCCGTACCCGTGACGATGACGGTCTTCATGCCTTTGTCGGAAAGAATGCTGCGCAGGTTGGTGCCGATAAACTTGTCCGGGCCGGATTTGACGATCGGTTCGCTCGCCAGAGGCGCCAGCGCCGTTGCGATATCCTGCGCCTCGCCAGCGCCGGCCAGACTGAAGACGACGAGCATCTCCTTGGCGCGCGCCTGATCGAGCAGAGTTTTGACCTTGGGGACGGACGCCAGACAACGCGGCTTGATTTTTGCATTGCACGGCCCTTTGGTCGGGTCCTGTGCGCCATTGAAATCAAGGATCAGAAGCGCCGTCGTCTTCGGATCGACGGTAACCTCCTTCAGCTCCGGCGCCGCCGGCGGCTTCACCTTCTGCCAGTCATCGATGATCGTCTGGGCGGCTGCCGGCGAGGCCAGCGCAGAACTGAAGCCTATGCATAGGATTGCAAAACCCGCACCGAATGCAAAGCTTGTCTTGCCAACCCTGCCGCTTGTTTTTCTGATCGAGTTCCTCTCCTGCATCGACGTCCTCTTGGATTGACGGTGGTGGAAGAGAGATAGGCCATAAATTCCGACAGGGCACCGAAACTCTTCGTGATGCGCTGCCCGCCCAGATCACGGCGAGCGACAGGGAGCCGCTAGAGCGGTTCAGTTTTCCACGGAATCTCTGAGCCGCTCTATCCCTTTGTTTTCACGCAATCCCGGACGGAAAACCGCTGCGCACTTTTCCCGCAATTGCTTTAGGCGCCGGCATCGTCGGACGGCTGTTCGCTACCTTTTTCGCCACCACGCAGCGTCTCCAGCAGATTTTGCAATCCCTGCCTGATCACTTCGATTTCGCCCGAACCGGCCATGTCGGACCAACGCTGCTCCACCATCTTGCCGGCGGCCATGGCGACCGGCCGCACACCCTTGCCGCGCTCGGTCAGAAACACCAGCCGCGCACGCCGGTCGTTCGGATCCGGTTGCCGTTCGACATAACCCAGGCGCTCCAGCTCCTCCACCGCCTGGGTCATCGTCTGCTTGCGCACATGGGCGAGCTTGGTGAGTTCGCTCACCTGGATGCCTTCCGGACGCGCGAAGGTGAAGACGTTGGAATGCGGCGGGCGGATGTCACGAAAGCCGGCCTCCTCCAGCGCGGCATCGACAGCTTGCGCATAATGCTGATGAACGAGCCGCAAAAGCAGGCCCAGCGACAGATGGGGGGAAATAGGTTCTTTCATGAATATAGACAGGCGCCTGACTATTATGGTAGATAGACAGGTACCTTACCATTCTTACCAAGGAAAGGATATCCACATGCCCTCGCTTAACGTGCTGGATTCAACCATTTTCTATCAGGACACGGGAACGGGAACGCCTTTCGTCTTCCTACATGGTAATCCCACCTCATCTTACCTCTGGCGAAATGTGTCGCCTGGCGTCACCACGTCGGGCCGTCGTCTGGCGCCTGACCTCATCGGCATGGGCCGCTCCGGCAAACCGGATATTACCTACAGCTTCCACGATCACGCCCGCTATCTCGACGCCTGGTTCGACGCCCTGGCGCTGAACGATGTCGTGCTCGTCGGCCACGATTGGGGCGGCGCGCTCGGCTTCGATTGGGCAGCTCGCCATCCAGAGCGTGTGCGCGGCATCGCCTTCATGGAAACGATCGTCCGGCCGATGACCTGGGACGATTTTCCGGGCGCGCGTCCTCGCTTTGAAGCTCTCCGGTCGCCTGGTATCGGTGAGACCAAAGTGCTGGACGAGAATTTCTTCATCGAGCAGGCATTGAAGGTTACCGTTCTCAACGGCCTCAGCGAAGAGGATCATACCGTCTACGCGGCACCCTATCTGACGCGCGACAGCCGACGGCCGCTGCTCGCCTGGCCCCGCTCGATGCCAATCGAAGGAGAACCGGCCGACGTGATCATGCGCATCGAAGCCTATGACGCCTGGCTGGCAGAAAGCGCTGATGTCCCGAAGCTGCTGCTGACCTTCGAAGGACCGGCAGAGACATTGCTGATCGGCGAGGTGATGACCGCCTGGTGCCGGGAGAACATAGCCGGCCTCGAGATCAGGAATTGCGGGCCGGCCAGGCACAATGCGCCGGAAGATCAGCCGGAGGCCATCGCGTCAGCGATTTCCGAGTGGGCGGATCGTCACGCCTTCTCCAGATAGGCCTTGTAATCGAGCGAGAGCCTTGCGCCACTCCTGCTCGATCGCTAACCATCGGGAACAATCCATCGTTGACAAAAACCTGCCAGCCCATAATCTGCGCCTAAGCCCTTGCGATTGCCCATTTTTCTTTTGGAGATCGGGATCATGCCGGCAAACTGCATGAGACGACTGGTTCTGGCAGGCATTCTCCTAGGCATATCTGCCTATACGACAGCCGCCGCACAGACACTCGACGCTATCGCGCAAAAGGGCACGATCCGCATCGGCTATATTAGCGACGAAGAACCCTTCTCCTTCAAGAAGAAGGACGGCAACCCCACGGGATATGCCATCGACCTCTGCGGCAAGATTGCCGATGCTGTCGGTACCAAGGTCGCCAATCTGAAGCGGGACTATGTCGAAACCACGCTTGCCGATGGCTTCGATGCAGTCAAAAACGGCCAGGTCGATCTTCTCTGCGGCGCCATCACCATCAATCTCGGGCGACGCCAAAGCGTCGATTTCTCGCAGCCGATCTTCATCACCGGCGCAAGCGCCCTGCTGCGCAAGGATTCGCCCGATTATCTGATGGCTTTGTTCCTCGACAAGCGGCTGGCGCAAGTCTCCGCCAAGCCCGCCCCTGCAACGAGCACGATCGGTGTTCGCGCCGACACGACAACGGGCGCGACCCTGCGCGAGGCGCTAGGCTCCGATGTGCCGAAGACGCGGATCGCCGAGTTCGCCACGCATCAGGACGGTCTGGTCGCGCTCGAAAACCACAAAATTGATGCCTATTTCGCCGATCGCGCCCTGCTCTTCGATCTCGCTTCCCATGCGCATGATCCGTCCACGCTTGCCATCGGCAACCGCCTCTTCACGCATGAGCCCTATGGCATCGCACTCCGGCAGGATGACTCCGCCTTCCGCCTGCTCGTCGACCAGACGCTGACCGAGACCTACCAGTCGGATGATTTCGCCAAGCTGCTGACCAGCTATTTCGGCCAGGAAGGCCCGATCCTGCGCCGCGAGATCATGATGCAATCGATCCCGCAATAATGCGGCAACAACTCTCCGGTTGTCACAAAGTCGCCTTTGCGACAATTCTCCTGATCACATGTCGCCAACAAACCCAACCATTCCGGACGGGACAGCGTGACGGTCGTCGTGCAAGCATCTTCAATATGTCGTAGACAGGCTCTGGTCGCCGCCGCACACGTCATAAAATCCGTCTTCAATATCAATCAGGGTCGCACGCAATGGCAGTATTTCCTCAAAAGGCGAAGGTCGTCATCATCGGTCTCGGCGGTATCGTCGGCGCATCGATCGCCCACCATCTGATCGAGCGCGGCTGGGACGATATTGTCGGCATCGACAAATCAGGCATCCCGACGGATATCGGCTCGACGGCGCACGCCTCCGACTTCTGCTACACGACGAGCCATGATTTCCTTTCCTGCTGGACGACCCTCTATTCCATCGATTTCTACGATAAGCTCGGCCACTATGCCCGCGTCGGCGGCCTGGAAGTTGCGCGCGTCGGCGATGATGACCGCATGGCCGAAATCAAGCGCAAGGTCACCTCGGGCAAGGCCTTCGGCACACGCGCCCGCCTGATCGAGCCTGCCGAGATCAAGGAAAAATTCCCGCTGATCGAGGAAAGCATGGTTCAGGGCGGCATGTGGGACCCGGATGCCGGCCTCGTCATTCCCCGTTCGCAGACCGTTGCCGGCAAGCTGATCGACCAGGGCGAGAAGAGCGGTAAGCTGCAATCCTTCGCCAATACGCCGGCCCAGTCACTGATCGTTAAGGATGGCCGCATCAGCGGCGTCGTCACCCATCGCGGCACGATCGAAGCCGAATATGTGATCGTCTGCGCCGGTCTCTGGGGCCGCCTGATCGCCGAAATGGTCGGCGAGGACCTGCCGGTCATGCCGGTCGACCATCCGCTGACCTTCTTCGGCCCCTACAATGAATTCGCCAATACCGGCAAGGAAATCGGCTTCCCGCTGATGCGCGACCAGGGCAACTCCGCCTATATGCGCGACACCGGCGACCCGAAGACCGCCGAAGGCGGCCAGATCGAATGGGGCTACTACGAAGAGAAGAACCCGCGCCTCTGCCATCCCCGCGATCTCCTTGAAAAGCACGAGGCCCGCCTCTCCCCTTCACAACGCGATCTCGACATGGAGCAGATCATCGAGCCGCTCGAGCGCGCCATGGAACTGACGCCAATCCTCGGCGAACTCGGCTATAATGAGGGCCATTCCTTCAACGGCCTCCTGCAGGTCACGACCGATGGCGGCCCATCTGTCGGCGAAAGCCAGAAGGTCCGCGGCCTCTGGTATTGCGTCGCCATCTGGGTGAAGGACGGCCCGGGCTTCGGCAAACTGGTCGCCGACTGGATGACCGACGGCCGCACGCCGATCGATCACAACAGGATCGATTATTCCCGCTTCTACCCGCATATGCTGGAAGAGAAATTCATCGAAGGCCGCTGCACCGAGGCCGCGCAGAAGATCTACAATCCCGCTGTCCATCCGCGCGAGCCCTACGCGACCGGCCGCAACATCCGCCGCTCGCCCTTCTATGAGCGCGAAAAGGAGCTCGGCGGCTACTTCATGGAGCTTGGCGGCTGGGAGCGTGCGCATGGCTATGCCGCCAACGAGCACCTGCTGGAAAAATATGGCGATCGCATCCCCGTGCGCGAAAACGAATGGGATAACCGCCATTTCTGGCGCGTCTCCAATGCCGAGCATCTGGCGCTCAGCGAAGATTGCGGCATCATCAACCTCTCGCATTTCGCAATGTACGACATCGAAGGCCCCGATCATGTCGAGCTGCTGGAATGGCTCTGTGCGGCCAAGATCGGTGGCGATGCCAATATCGGCAAGGGCATCTACACCCACTTCCTCGACGACGAGGGCATGGTGCGGGCCGATTTTACCGTCATCCGCATGGCCGACCGTTGCCGCCTGATCGACGGCGCCGATGCCGGCCCGCGCGATTTCCACTACATGCGCCGCGTTGCCGAGGACAAGGGCTTTGACGTCACCATCACCGACGTCACCGAACGCTATGTCACGATCGGTATCTGGGGACCGAATGCCCGCACCAACCTGCAGAAGGTCGTCGAAAACCCGGAAAGCCTTTCGCACGAAAACTTCCCCTTCGCCGCAATCAAGCAGATCCGCATCGCCGGCAAGAACGTCACCGCATTCCGCATCTCCTATGTCGGCGAACAGGGTTGGGAACTGCACATGGCCTATGGCGACGCGCTGGCAGTCTGGGATGCGCTGCGTTCGACGGGCGCCATTGCCGTCGGCGTCGAGACCTATGCAAACAGCCGCCGCATGGAAAAAAGCCTGCGCCTGCAGAATGCCGACCTACTGACGGAATATAATCTGCTCGAAGCCGATCTCGCCCGCCCGAAAGTCAAGGACGCCGATTTCCGGGGCAAGGCGAAGCACCTCGAATACCGCGCCCGCGAGCACCAACCGGCCATGCTCTGCACGCTTGTGATGACCGACAATATCGACTCCAGCGGCGTTGCCCGCTACCCCGTCGGCATCTTGCCGGTCATGGATCCCGAAACCGGCGAAACCCTGATCGACGAGCTCGGCCGCCGCTCCTTCACCACTTCGATCGCCTACGGCCCGACCATCGGCAAGAACATCGCCCTCGCCTATCTCCCCTGGTCCTATGCCCAGGAAGGCCGTAAGCTGCAGGTCGAATATTTCGGCGAGACCTACCCGGTAGAAGTCGCCGGCGTCGGCTACAAGCCGCTTTACGACGCGGAGAATGTGAAGCCGAGAAGCTGATCTCCAACAGACCGGAAAGCGAGGTCATGCCTCGCTTTCCGGTTGTCTGTCGGGCCGGACGTCCGTCAGGCCGTGTGATCGATGATGGCCTGCGCAATCTCGTCAATATCGCGCTCGTGGATTTCGTGCCCGCCACCCTCGACCCGGTGCAGCCGGGCATCTCGCACGACCTTGGTGAAGGCCTCACCGTGTCCTATAGGAAACAGCGGATCGGCCGTGCCATGGATCGCAAGCACCGGCAGCTTGATATCGGAAGCTTGAAGTCTTTCGGGCCTTTCCTCGCTCACGAGCGTGAAATGGTTCGTGGCACTCGCAAATGACGGTGCCCGGGCCATGTCACGGGCGATCAGGGCATTTGCAGCGTCATGATCATGCGGGTGCCGGGTGCCGGCAAGCATGGCCGTATCGCGACGCAAAAAATCGGCAATGGCCTCGAGGTTCGACCAGTCGATTGCTTCGGCAGACCTGGAATGCTCTTGATAGGCCTTTGTCGAGGAAGGCAAGCCCTCGACGCCGAGCGGTGATGTGCTGATCAGCGTGAGGGTCCGAACACGTCGAGGGTGGCGCAACGAGACTTCCTGCGCAACGACGCCGCCCATCGACTTGCCCACCACATGCGCTGTTTCCAATCCATAGCCGTCGAGAATGGCGATGGCATCGTCGGCAAGGTCGCTGAACAAATAAGACGGCTCACCTTGCGGATAATGCGTCGAAAGGCCTGTATCGCGCTGGTCATATCGGATCACATAGCGTTGACGGGCGGCAAGCGCCTCGCAGAACCTGTCCGGCCACCACAGCATCGAAGCCATCATCCCCATGATCAATATGATGGGCGGGCTGGAGGGATCACCGAAAGCCTGGGTCTGAAGTTTCGCTCCCTTGACCTCGATTGACGTCTCGGTGGCGATGAATGATCTCGTTTCTTCCATGACAGAATCCATCCGATTGCAAATCGCAACTGGATTGATATTGCATAACTGATATTATTATGCAATCAGTTTATGAGGAAGCTGCAACACGGTCATCGACGTCCGTCAGAACAGTTCCAGAAAAGCGCTCAGCAGTTTTCCATTCGGAATTGCGTGGGAATAATGCCGTTGGAGCTGTTGGAAGATCTTGCAAGAACTGCGCCCGATGGAGATCGAGGCGAGACAGGGGGGGCTTGTAGTGCTGCAATGTGCTGATTTTTACGACGCTGAACTATCACGGCATAACCGGCATTTGCGAGCCGCCGCCCGCGTCCGGACGCATGAGCGGATACTCGATATCGGCTGCGGCGCTGGGCAGACTACCCGCGAAGCAGCTCTTGCCGCAACACAAGGCAGCGCGGTCGGCGTGGACACCTCCGCCGAGATGCTGGAGATTGCCCGCCAACGTAGCGCTGAGGCAGGGTTGCGCAACGTCAGCTTCGAGCTGGGTGACGCACAAAACCACAACTTCCCAGCAGCCGGCTTCGACCTATGCATCAGCCGGTTCGGCGTTATGTTCTTTGCCGATCCGCCGGTGGCATTCGCCAACATCGCCCAAGCAATCCGCCCGGGTGGACGCATCGCCTGGATGGTATGGCAAAGCCAGGAGCGCAACGAATGGTCTGGCGCCATCAGGCATGCGCTGGCTCCGGGAAGCGCAATTCCAGAAAATGCCGGCAAGCCGTTCTCGCTTGGCGATCCCACCATGGCCAAAGAGCTGCTAAACGCCGCCGGCTTCACCTCGATCGACTTCACCGAGGTGAAGGAACCAGTGTTTTATGGAGCAAATGTCGAGGCCGCCCTCGATGCCCTTGCCGGCCTCTATATGGTCAAGGACGCACTCATGTACACCAACGAGGCACCCGACCAACCACTGCAGCGGCTGCGTAATTTGCTGGAAGCGCACATGACCTGCGAAGGCGTGCTCTTCGACTCCCGCGCATGGATCATCACTGCCGAGCGAGTCCGTTCACTGAGCAGCAGTCTTCGCGCGAGCGCTATCTAATGTATTTTGGAGAGATTGGTTGCGGGGGCAGGATTTGAACCTGCGGCCTTCAGGTTATGAGCCTGACGAGCTACCGGGCTGCTCCACCCCGCGCCATCGCAAACCGCTGCGCGGTTTGTCGCGAGTAGCAAGCCGGCGGAGCCGACTTGCGTCATCCACGTAAACCGCGGAGCGGTTTATCGTGTGTTTCCAGCGTAAACCCGAGGGGTTTATCGCGTGTTAGGTGGGCACCTTTTGGAGCGCACCTGCTTTCGAGATGCCTGTTATTCCAGGTTCTCGAAGAAGAAGTCGTTATCAGAAGCGACAAAGGCCGCGTTAGCGGCCTATTGTAACACGGCCTGGCCGTATTTCGGAGTGTGACGAGAAGATTTTGTGAGGCATAAGCCGCTGAAGCGGTTTAGCGTGGAGTTGCGATTAGCAG
>NZ_JAEPVT010000018.1:0-111804 GCF_027109195.1 Rhizobium sp. AG207R | reverse complement strand
CGCGGTTTACGTGGACGCGACAAACCGCGCAGCGGTTTGCGCTGGCGCGGGGTGGAGCAGCCCGGTAGCTCGTCAGGCTCATAACCTGAAGGCCGCAGGTTCAAATCCTGCCCCCGCAACCAATATTTACAAAGACTATCAATACTTTGTCGGCCTCCCATGTGATCGACGGGGGCCCTTATGGCGAGCCACGAAATCCTCGGAGGAAAGGTCAACGTCTACCGGCGCGGGGGGCTGACGTGGCATTGCTCGGCCTCCGTAAAGGGCCGCCAGTATCGCACCAGCACCAAGGAAACGGGGCTTTAGCAGGCGAAGGCATTTGCCGAAGACTGGTATCTCGGCCTGCGCGGCAAGTCAGCGGCGGGCATCCTGAAATCGGAGACCACCTTCGCCGAGGCTGCCAAGAAGTTTGAGCAGGAATATGGTGTGATCACCGAAGGCCAGCGAAGCCCCAAATGGATCGAGGGCCACGGTATCCGCCTGCGGCTGCACCTCGTCCCGTTCTTCGGCAAGATGGGGCTTTCCGAGATCAATGCCGGGACCGTTCAAGACTACCGCGTGCACCGGATCTCGGGATCGGTGACTGGCAAGCCTCCGGCTCGCAGCACGCTTCACGACGAAGTCGGCACGTTGCGCCAGGTCCTGAAAACGGCGATCCGCCACAAGTGGCTCACCCATCTTCCTGATCTGTCGCCGCCTTACAAGACACAGGGCAAAATTACGCACCGGCCTTGGTTCAGCCCGGTCGAATACAAGCAGCTTTACGAGGCTACGCGCCAGAATGCCAGGAGCCGAAGAACCCGCACTTCCGTTGGGAAGCCGAGCAGTTGCATGAGTTCGTCCTGTTCATGGGTAACACGGGCTTGCGCCCGGATGAGGCCAAGCAGCTCCAGCATCGCGACGTGACCATTGTCGAAGATCCCGATAGCCGTGAACGCATTCTTGAAATCGAGGTGCGCGGCAAGCGCGGGATCGGTTGGTGCAAATCTATGCCGGGTGCGGTGAAGCCCTATGAGCGCTTGCGCGACCGGCTAAAGCCGGTTCGCGGGAAGGATAAAGAGGGCGGCGAGATCGTCGTTAAGGCTCCGCAACCGACCGATCTGCTGTTCCCCGGCAATTATCTCAAGATGTTCAATAATCTTCTTGAAGCGCAGAACCTTAAGTTGGACCGGGACGGCAAGCCGCGAACAGCTTACAGCCTACGTCATACCTATATCTGCCTGCGTCTCATGGAAGGTGCTGATGTTTATGCGATTGCCAAAAATTGCCGCACCAGCGTCGAAATGATTGAAAAATTCTACGCGGCCCACATCAAGACCTCGCTTGATACCGCGTTCATCAATTCCCGAAGCCCAAGCGTGGCAGTCGCGGACGGAAGGTGCCTAGGACGGCGGGACCGCCGCCCCATCACGAATGCCGGGTCCGCAAGGTTTGGTAAAGACACCCGAACGGGTGTCGTCACAAATCGCTTGCCGATTTGTCAGCCCGCTTGGCGGGCCTTAAAGAGAGAAAAGTCCCTATCCGGTCACCGGGTCAGAAATCCCATGATCGGAATCTATTATCAATTGAAAGCCTTCACATTAGCAGAACCTTGACGAACCGCATTGGTTCACCAATAATTATAGTGAACCAAGGAAAGTTAGGTGCCATGACAGCGTTCACCGTTCGCGTCTCAGATGAGACCGCCAGCAAGCTTGACCAGATCGCGGAAAAGCTCGACCGCTCCCGCTCGTATATGGCCGCTCAGGCGATTGAGGACTATGTCGCTCGCGAGGAGTGGCAGCTCGCAGAGATTGAGGCCGGGTTGGCCGAAGCCAACCGGGGCGAATTTGCCAGTGATGATGATGTGGCGAAGGTTGTCGGCAAGTACGTGAAGTCAGCCCGTCAATCATGAGTCGGAAACGCATCCGCTGGACGCTGCGAGCGTTGCGGCGGCTTGATCAGATTGGCGAGTATATCCAGAAAGACGATCCGGGCGCTGCTGCGCGTGTTGTCGCGCGCATTGTGTCGGCTGTTGATATGCTGGCGGAGTTTCCGGCGACGGGGCGTGCCGGTCGTATCAAGGGCACGCGTGAAGTGGTGCTAGCGGATATTCCCTATATCATTCCCTACCGGGTCGGCCAGGACATCGAGATTCTGACCGTCATGCACGCTCATCAACGGTGGCCTCTGGAGCTGTAGCCGCCTTTCGGATTGCGGAAACTTCTGTTTGAAATGAAGCGCGCCCGCTCAAACGCTCACAACCGTGCCAGCTTCAGATTATGTTCGAGCGCAAGCCGTAGCGCTGCTTCTCCTGCTGGTGTCGATTGAGTCTCGTTCCCGTTTGAGATATGGCCATATTCGCCCATGAGGTCCAGTACGAGGATGCTTGTGTAAAGGCGGAAAAGCGCATCGTCGGCCTGTCCGGCATGTCGAAGCCAGGCAGACACGTAACTTTGATCCCACCACAGAGTAAACGGCTCGCTACCGAAGCGATTCAGGACACCCTTGATGACCGGAATTCCAAGATTGGTCGCTCGTCCCAAACCTGTACTTCGATAAAGCGCTCAGTTGGGCCCGGCATCCCGTGTTCCTTCACGATGGTTTTATCCTCTTCAAAAGTGAATACGCGCCCATGGCATGGACGTCGGTCGGCGGTAAGATCTTCCCGGATTACATAAGGAAGGCTTGCCATACTATCCGGATAGGTGAAGGTGAGCACCTCAGCCGGAAAAGCGACAAGTGGCATGACAAGCGCGTTTGGCCGTGTGAGATCGAGGCCGTCGTCGAAATTGCCAAGGAAGCAGTAGACCGGCCGTTCGCGTCGAGCATTACCTAAGAGACGGCGGCGTTCCCGGATAAGCCATTCTTCGGTTTCGCAGCGCCGTGCAAGATATGTCGGCTTGATCTTTCGCACGCCGGCTTGCCGAATGCGGTCCAAAACCGCCTCCGCCTCATCCGGCGCCAAGTCGCAAATGTTCGAAAGGGACTACCCGGATCATAGGTGTGGGTAATTACACTTGGAAATAGAGCCTCTTTCATCACTACACTTTAACCAATCGTTGGAAAAAGTCGAAATCAGAAAGACAGGTGCAAGAATCCTCCTGCACCCCTGCCTGACCGGCGATGTCTGGGGGAAGCAACGGCAAGGGGCCACGCGGCAAGCGCGCAAACGCAGTGCGCAGCCTCGGGAACCGCCCCTTGCCTTTGGGGGGGAGCGAAGCGCCAAATCAGTCAATAATGTCGATGATCTCATAGCTCTTCACGAAGGCGCCGACACCATCGTTCAGCAGTGCAAAGATGCTGTCCCGTGAGATGGGCAGCGTTTCGATCTTCTCCAGTTGCATCGGCCACCAGTCATCCGCGTAATCGCTCATAACGTCGCGGCGCAGCTCGTGAAGCGCCTCGCGCGCTTCCTCTTCATCGTGAAAGAAGATATCCGGAATGCCAGTGTGCTTCCATCGATCTTCGTCACTATTGGCGCGCGAATAGGTGTAGAAGGTGAATGACTTGTCTTGAGACATGCGTCGTCTCCTCGTGTTTTCCGAGGCCTTACGTGGCCATCGCGGCGGATATCATCGGCATTCCGGCCCTCTCGCTACTCGCAAAGTATGAGTTCGCGGTCAATTGTAGGATTCTACAATGTTCCTCGATGAAAACGGATCGTGCCGAGGTTCGCTTCCGTTCTTACACGACGCCATAAGGGCTCTGGTTTGGATTGTCTTTGTGCCCAAATACTGACGCTGCCAGTCACTCCGCATGCAATGCGATATCAAAGATTGGTCACGCGGAGCTTTCCTGTGGTAGCTTGATCCTGTGCCGGTATGGCGAAATTGGTAGACGCGGTGGACTTAAAATCCGCTGCGTTATGAGTGTGGGTTCGAGTCCCGCTACCGGCACCAGCTAGAGACCGGGAACGCCATATTTCCAGATGCTGTAAGCTTCACGGCTATCCCGCTGGACTTGTTTTTCCGTTTTTGCCTCGCATTCCCTACAAAGGTTGCGATTGGCGATCCGGGCGTGATGCAATTCCCTGTCGTGGTCTTGTCGGTTGTCGGCCTGTTCCGCCTTGCGCATGTGCCGCTTGATAGCATCGACGTGCCCTTGCAAGCTCATATTCGCTCTCCGGTCGCGTCAATTGATGGCCAACGGTATCTTTTGAAACCCTTGAAGTTGCCGGATTGGTCATACTCCACCTGAAAATGCCCTCGCATTTTGTCGGGGCTGATGGATGTGGAGCAAAGTCATGTTTTGGACTAGCTATCCCGGCCGCTTCCTTGAGCAAGCCTGTAATGGCGGTGATGTTCTCGTTCGTCTTGCTGTCAACGTCGGTGCTAAGGCTGGTTAGGTTCCAGCCATCGGTGAGGGTAGGGGTGGCTTTGATCGCGCCCATGCCCGCTGAGATCGTGATCGCGTATTCCTCGGTCTTGTCGGGCAAATAGAATGCCTTCACGTCGCAGATTACGGTCTTGTCGGTCTTGGTTTCAACAAGGGCCAGATACGGTGCGGGCCGTCAGTAGCGGATACCAGATTGGTCGCGCGACGTAACGCGCTTGACCTGTAATCCGGCACAAGAAGTTACCAGTAAGGGAATATGCATCAGGAATATCAATGCACGCATAACGAATCCCTTGAAATGGTGGGAAGGTGAATAACGCGGCGGCACTAAGTATTTAAAGCTATGAAATGCTGTAGGAATGTAACATTCCGCATCCAGCGATTGAATTCAAGTCGAGAAAAAGAATCTATTCTCAGATTTTACACGCCGCGTTCCAAGAGCAGCAGAAGAACAGACGGTGAAGAGAATGACTGATATTAAAGCGGCTGTTCGGCACCTATTTCCATCCTGATCGACCGTCGAAAAGCTTTCTCGGCCAACTGGCGCAGCCTTTCCGCAAGGAAGGCATCCGCCAAATCCTTGGGCGCACGACAAAAAAGCGGCTGATGCGGCAAAGCGCAATGCTGCCGTAACCCATGAGCCGTACCCCTGTCCGCGATCTCCCTTTAGCTGCAAAGGACGTTCCTATGATTGCCATTCGCATGAAGCGGCTCCCTCACGGGATTGCTGCGCTTGCAGTCCTGCTGATCCTGTCGGCCTGTGCCTCGCAGATCATGAAGAGCTATATCGGCGCGCCGATCAGCAGCGTGATGCTGGATTACGGTCCGCCGGATAATGTCTATGATCTGGGGCCGGGTGCGCGTGCCTATCAGTGGCGCAAGGAGAAGACGCAGGTGGTGCCAGGCCAATCCAGCGGCGAAATCCGGGATACGCGCCGCGGCAAGCGTTATGAAGTCACCGAAACGCCGGGCTATGTCGAGCATACGGAATGTTTCTACACCTTCTATACCCGAGGTCCCGGTTCCGATTGGTATGTGACGAGTTTTCGCCAACCTTCGCTCGAATGCGAATAAACCCCTCTGGCTGCCTTGTGGAAGTCGGATGATTCCGCTGCTCGCAAGGGGTCAACTCAATCCCGGCCTGGTTTGTCAATTTTGCCCCATCGCCAACGCCATGGGGCATCGCTTTTCCACCAGGCAACGGAAATCAGCAATGCAGTCGGGAAGATGACTGCCGCGGCATAGCCGATTGGATGACTATCCGCATGAGGTCCACCGACGAAGATAATGGCCATCAGCACCAGCGCATAGATAACAAGCGCGATCCAACCCTGCCAACGGCAAGGCAGGCCGGCTCCGTAGCCGTATGCTTTGACATGGAACCAGGGGGCTCGGTTTCTCATACTGCCGATCCTTCGGCGGAGCGGTCATCGTTCCGCTGTGCTTCTTCACCAGCATTGTTGGTCAACTTTCGAGCAACGGCAAGGCCGCCGATCATGCGAGACGCAGTGACTATGGCTGGTTCGATTGCGTGCGAATGAAGCGGCTGATTTTCATGAATAAGAGCGGCGAAGGGACCGATTCGGGGTTTGATCAACCATCCTCCGCCGCTCTCCGTCGGGCACGTCCTGGCTTGAAAAGGCGTGCCGACCTCTGCAAATCGGCGATCAGAAGCGATAGTTCAGGCCGGCCTTGATGACATGGTCACGCAGATCGGTCTTCGACTTACCGCTCGATGTCGTCGTGGAGACGTCGTTGGTCATGACGTAGTTGTATTCGATCTTGGCCGACAGCCCGCCGCCGAAGCCCTGTTCGATGCCACCGCCGACGAGATAGCCCTGCTTCCAGCCGCCGGAGGTGGAAACGCCCCTGCCGCCTTCGAACTTCGTCATCGTCAGACCCGCCGTGCCATAGACGAGCGTGCGATCGAAGGTTAGGCCGGCCTTCGCCTTGGCAGCACCCCGGAAGCGCTCTTCCACCCTGCCGTTTGGTACGCGTATCTCGTTGTTTCCGAGGTATGAGCCCTCCAGCTCGGCGCCGACGATGCCTGGTCCTACCTGGAAATTGTAGCCGGCTTGCACGCCACCGGTCAGGCCCTTGCCGCTGGCGAAAGGGTTGAATTTCGGCGAGGCGATACCGCCATGGGCGCCGAAATAGGCGCCGCTCCACTGGAAAGCCGGCGGCCGGTCATAGCCGGCATCCGGGGCCTGATAGGTAGTGAGATCGGCTGCGGAAGCGTTGGACGCGGCCGTCATGGCCAGAGCCGCGAACAGAATAGATTTTGCGCTGAGCGACATTGCTAACTCCATACGAAACCCGTGCACCATCCCTGGGCGCTCGCAAGGTCTCTGTTTGCGTTGGAGAACCGGACATCGGTTCCTGTTGTTCTCCGGTGCTGTCCGTCTTGGGAGCGGATCAACGTCAGGAGATGCTGGTCATTTTGCCGGTGAGAATTGCGGGTACATTGCAGGATTCAAAAATATTGAAAAATTATTGAATATTTTTATAGGGTTGAGCAGGGTTTCTTAATTATTCCTTAAGGATGGAATGCTGTCCGGCCCTGAGGGCTACCGTCGCGAAATGTCGGGCGAAATGGGGCAGATCGGCATGATATGCGCCATGCCGCCTCCTTCCATGCTGCTGATGATAGGAATCCCCATCGCACCATCTCCGAGATCGCGGGCGCCATCCTCGGCGACCATTATCTGTATTCGAAAGGTCTACTCGCAACGCTGGCCGGTGGCGCGATCGAAGAGATGCAGCGCGCTGGCATCGAAGGCGAGCTTGAGCGTCTGCCCTTCGGCAATCGCGGTGCGCGGCGGCAGGCAGGCCATCAGCCGCTGCGAACCGGTTTGCGCCGTCACGATGAGCTCGGGGCCTGTGAGTTCCGCGACCTCGCAGATGGCCTCAAGCTTGCCGCTTTCCTCGAGGCGCAGCGTTTCCGGCCGGATACCGATCACCAGCTGCTGTCCTTGGCTGATCCCAGCTTTCGTCGCCGGCATCGGCAGCGTGATCGATGTTCCGTCGATGCGCAGCAAACCGTGATCGGCAGTCGCGTTCAAAAGGTTCATCGGCGGCGCGCCGACGAAGGTCGCGACATAGAGTGTTGCCGGATGATTGTAGATTTCGTCCGGCGTGCCGAGCTGTTCGATCCGTCCGTCCCGCATCACGGCGATGCGGGTTGCGAGTGTCATCGCTTCGATCTGGTCGTGCGTCACGTAGACGACGGTGGTCTTCAGCATCTGGTGCAGGCGCTTCAGCTCGGTGCGCATCTCCATGCGCAGCTTGGCGTCGAGGTTGGAGAGCGGCTCGTCGAAGAGGAAGACTTCCGGCTTGCGCACCAGGGCACGGCCGATCGCCACACGCTGGCGCTGGCCGCCGGAAAGCTGGCTTGGCTTGCGCTCCAGCAGCGCCTCGATCTGCAAGAGCTTCGCCGCCTCGCGCACTGCCTTGTCGCGTTCCGCCGCAGGCACCTTGCGCATCTCCAGCCCGAAGCCGATGTTGCGATGGACCGAGAGGTTCGGATAGAGCGCATAGGACTGGAACACCATGGCGATGTCGCGGTCCTTCGGATGCACACCGAGCACGGAACGTTCGCCAATGCGGATATCGCCGCTGGTCGCCTCGGCGAGCCCGGCGATGATGTTCAGCAGCGTGGACTTGCCGCAGCCAGACGAGCCGAGCAGCACCAGGAATTCGCCGCTTTCAAGCGAAATATTGATGCCTTTCAGCGTCTCCACTTCGCCGTAGCTCTTGCGGATGTTCTGGATTTCGAGCGCGCTCATTGAACGGCCTCCTCGGATGCTTGAGCCGGGCCGTAGCTGCGCGGCAATGTGGAAATGGCGCGGGACGCGACCGCGGTCCCGGCCGAAAGGCAGGCCGCAAGCGGCTCGCCGCGGGCAAGGGCGGCCAGGAAGCCGGCATTGAAGACATCGCCGGCGCCGATCGTGTCGACGACGGTGACCTTTGGTGCTGCGGCCGAAGCCAGCACGCCGTCGGCATCGACGGCGATCGCGCCGTCCGGACCGCGCTTGACGACGAAGATCGCGCCTTCTGGCATCAGTGCATGGAGCGCGCGCGCAGCCTCCGCGGGATCATCTATGCCGGCTAAGGTCGTCGTTTCAACTTCGTTCATCAGCGCGATTCCGCAGCGGGAGAGCCAACGCCGCGTGGCATTGCAATTCTCCTTGGTCCAGCCGTCGAGCGGCCAACCGGTATCGAGCGCGACTGTGATTCCATGCTTGTCGGCCCAGTTGAACAGCGCGTCATAGTCGCGTGTAAGATCTTCGGTCAGAAAGGCGCCGCAGAGCAGTGCATAGCCGCCGGCAAGCTTCTCGCCATTGAGAACCGTAAACACGTCATCGAGATTGAACCTTGGCAGGTGGCCGCGCGTGGTGAAGAAGGTGCGCTCGCCATCGGGATGGGTAATGCCGACCGAGAGCGTCGTGCTCTCCGGTCGTACGGGCCACTTGCTGCTGCGCGCGCCGAAGGCTTCGCTGAGCCAGCGGCCGAACTGATCGTTGCCGACATTAGCCGCGATCTCGTAATCAACGCCGAGACCCTCCCAGGCAAGGGCGCTATTGCCAGCCTGGCCGCCGACGCGCAGCTCGTCGTGATCGACAATGATCTCGGTGCCGGCTTTCGGCCACGGCGCTGCCGGCCCGAGGATCAGGTCGATATTGACGTTGCCGATGACTGCAAGCGGCTTCATTCATTCGCTCCGGGTGATCTTGGTGGAGCGCACCGGCGTGCCGGCATTCTCCACCCGCTCGTCGGCAAAGGCGATCATCAGCGACTGGGCGACAGGCAGCATCTGGAAGATCGCCGCAAGACCGGTTTCCGGCTTGAAGCGCAGGGTGACGCAACCGGGAACCGGTTCTTCCCCGGAGCCATCGAAGACGATCACGGGCGCACCGGTTGCCACCGCGGAAACAGCCATGGCCGTTACGAGACCAGCCGTCGCATCATTGCCACGGAAGAGAACGACGCCGATCGAAGGCCCGAGCATTTCCATCGGGCCATGGCGCAGCTGGCCGCCTTCGAGCGAGAAGCACGGGCGGCGCGAAAGTTCGGTAAGTCCGAGCGCCAGAGCCTCGGCAATACCCTGTAGACGCCGACCGGAGGTTACAACCGTCGCCACATTGGCGAGAGCCGCAAGCGCCGGCTTGATATCGAGCGTTTCGGGCGCGCGAAGCACGGAAAACGCAGGCGCCGGATCCTGACCGAGGGCGGCGAATACAGCCAGATGCAGCGCGAAGGTGACCGTGAGGCTGCGTGTAGCGGCAAAGGCAAGCTCCGTGCCACCGGCGCCGACAAGAGAAGGCGCGGTCTTGGCGAGGAAGGAGCTACTTTCCAGTGTCAGGCCGAAAGTCTCGGCGGTGCCGCCCGTCTCGTTGAACCAGCGCAGCACTTCGGCGCTTTCGCCGGATTGCGATGTCATGAAGATCGTACGGCCCTCCAGCGATAGCGGCTGGCCGAGCTGTTCAGAAAGCGGCAGGGCGATCGCATCGATGCCGGCGGCGCGATAGAGCGGCTCGACGGCGCGATTGACCGCGTGGGAACCGCCCATGCCGAGCAGCAGCAGCCTGCCGGTGCGTTTCAGCGAGGCGGCGGCCTTGGCGGCCATGTCGGCGGCAGCCTCGAAGGAGGCAAGCGCATCGGCATGCTGGCGGGCCATTTCTCGGTCGATGGCGGCAAGGCCTTCGGGGCGGGTTTTCTCTTGGGTCATGGTCATCCCTTGACGCCGCCATTGGTGAGGCCCGAGATCAGGGCGCGTTGCATGACAAGGCCGATCAGCACCGGGGGCAGGGCGGCGAGCACGCCGGCAGTCGCGATCAGTCCGTAATCCGAGACACGACCGCCGGCGAGATCCGCGATGGCGACGGTGAGGGTCTTGGCGCGCTGGTCTGACGTGAAGAGCAGCGCATAGAAGAATTCATCCCAGGCAAGCAGGAAGGCAAAAAGCGCCGAAGTCGCCATCACGGGCATGGCAAGCGGCAACGTGATGATTCGCAGCGTCTGGAACAGCCCAGCGCCGTCGATCATTGCCGCAGCCTCGATCTCCTTCGGAATGGAATCGAAGCCGGATTTCATCAGCCAGGTCGTGAATGGCGCGAGGATCGTCAGATAGACGAGCGCCAAGCCGAAAACGTTGTTGAGCATGCCGAGATGGGCAAGCCCCATATAGAGCGGCACGGCAAGCGCCACCGGCGGCAGCATATAGGTGGCGATGACCATAGAAAGCGACCATCCGACA
The DNA here is from genome assembly GCF_027109195.1 of Rhizobium sp. AG207R. Lineage (NCBI taxonomy): Bacteria > Pseudomonadati > Pseudomonadota > Alphaproteobacteria > Hyphomicrobiales > Rhizobiaceae > Rhizobium > Rhizobium sp. AG207R. Next base: position 101,231 of record NZ_JAEPVT010000018.1, on the reverse strand, counting down.
GATGGCGTGCGCGATACGGCCCAGCCGGCAGGAATGGCGAGCGCAATGGCTGCGATGGTCGCCATGCCGGCCACCTCGATGCTGTTGCGCAGCGATGAGGTGAAGGCGGCGCCCTCACTGTTTTCCAGCGTCGACAGCAGCAGCTTATAGCGCGAGAAGTCCGCCGTCTGCGGCCACCAGCGCAGCGGCTTGGCGGCGAGATCGGCAGCCGGCGAAATGCTCATGATGAAGAGCCAGGCGATTGGCGCCAGGATCACGACGGCGAGCAGGATGGCGCAGACATAGATGAAGCAGGTGAAGAGCGGGCTCTGGCGTTCCATCAGGCGGCACTCCCTGCGGTTTTGCGGACAAGGGCGGCATAGGCGGCGGCAAGCAGCGTGACCAGCAGCGTGACGATGAGGGCAAGCGATGCGCCCGACCCCGCTCGCTGGAAGGAAAAGGCTTCCTGATAGACGAGGATCGATAGAGTGCGCGTGCTGTTTGCCGGCCCACCGCGTGTCATCACCCAGATGATATCGAAGACCTTGAAAGCCTCAATGGTGCGCAGCACCAGCGCCACCATCAGCGGTCCCACAAGATAGGGAAGGATGACGAAGCGGAAGCGCTTGAAGGGGCCGGCGCCATCGACCAGCGACGCGGCGGTGATATCGCGCGGTACCGCCTGCAGGGCGGCAAGTGCAATGAGCGCCACCAGTGGGAAATTCTTCCAGCAGTCGGCGACGATGAGTGCTGTCAGCGCCGTGCCCGGTTCGCCGAGCCAGGAGCGGTAGGCGTCGATGAGGCCAAGCTGGGTGAGGGCTGCGTTGAGCGCGCCATATTCGGGATTGTAGATCAGCCGCCACAACGTCGCGTTCACGACGGTCGGCAACGCCCAGGGCAGGATCATTAGTGCACGCAGCACGCCGCGACCCCTAAAATTCTGATTCAACAGCAGGGCAGCCAGCACGCCGAGCACCATTTCGGCGGCAACGGAGACGATCGCGAACCACGCCGTGGTAATCAGGGTGCGCTGAAAATTGGAGTTCGCCAACATCTTCGCGTAATTGTCGATACCGACGAAATTGCCGCCGGTTCCCACAAGCTTCGCATCGGTGAAAGAAAGGCCGACCGTGTCGACGAGGGGCCAGCCGATGACGGCGATCATCACCACAAGCAGTGGCAGCATCAAAAGCCAGGCGCGAGTTGTCATGGAGGTGCCGGACATGGCAGGCCCCTTCTTTCATTCTTCATGGAGGAAATTAGAGGCGGGCGGCGATTGGCGCCGCCCGATGAGATTATCAGAGACCGCTATTGTCGGCAGCAGACTTCAGTGCGTCTTCCGGAGAAGACTGGCCGAGCAGCGATTCCTGGATCGCCTGCTGAAGTGCGGTTGACAGTTCCTGATATTTCGGCGTCGTCGGACGCGGATACATGGCAGCGAGGCCGACCTTTGCGGCCGCGATCAGTTCTTCCTGACCCTTGGTGACGGCCGGATCACTGTAGGACGATGCCCAGATCGGCAGGCTAAGCTTCGCATACTGGTTCTGCGTTGCCTGCGAGGTCATGAAGGAGATGTATTTCCAGGCCTCGTCCGGATGCTTGCTGGCAGTAGTGATGCCGAGACCCATCGAGCCGTTCACCGCCGAAGCCTCGCTCTTGCCGGCAACGCCCGGTGCCGGCACGACGCCGACCTTGCCTGCGACCTTGCTGTCCTTCGGGTCGTTCGCCATGTTGTACATGTAGGTCCAGTTCAGCGCGAAGGCGGCGTCGCCGTTTTCGAAGACCTTGCGAACGTCTTCTTCAAGGAATTCCTTGGAGTTCGGGTTGGTCAGGCCGGACTTGTAGCTGGTGACCATGTATTTCAGGGCGTCGAGGCCGCCACCGGTCTGGAAGTCCGGCTTGCCATCCTTGATGAAATCGCCCTTATAGGCGCTGACGAGCGTGGCGTAGTCGCAGATTGCGGCTTCGGCCTGTGACCAGCTCCAGGCAATCGGCGTTGCCAACAAGCCCTTGTCCTTGATGATCTTGGCCTGCTCGTTCAGTTCGTCCCAGGTCTTCGGTGGCGTCTTGATGCCGGCCTTTTCCAGGATTTCCTTGTTATAGAACAGGTACTTGGTATCGAGGATCCACGGCATGCCGTAGTACTTGCCGTCATACTGCACCGTCGTCCATGCACCCGGCAGCACGTTCTTCTTCGTCTCGTCCGAAATGCGCGATGAAACGTCGACCAGAACCTTGTTGGTCGCGTATTCGGCCGGCCAGATCACGTCGAAGAGCACGACGTCGTAGCCGCCGCCAGATCCCTGCGCCAGCACCGTCTTGTCGTGCAGGCCTTCATAAGGGACGAATTCGAGGTTGACCTTGATGTCCGGATTGGCCTTGGAGAAGGCATCCGTCATCGCGCGCACATCGGCTTCGCTATAGGCAGCCTGCGCCATGAAGAGGGCATTGATCGTCGTTTCGGCAAGGGCGTGCGAGGCGAAGGATACGCCGATCAGCGCTGCGCCCAGCAATGTCTTGTTCAATGATTTCAACATTCCATCCTCCAGTTTTTGACAGTCACGCGATTTTTCCAAAGGCGGCTGACGTCGCCATCGGTTGTCGAGCAGGCAATTGGCCGGGCTGGCTGCCGAACATTGATCGGAGCGTCGCTTAAGTTCCCTGGTGAAACTCTGTGGTTTCTTTTAAGTCAATTGTCTTGACTAATTTGTTCTTCAATATTCTATTGCTGTCAAGAGGGCAAAAGCGGATGCACGATATTCGCCCGATCAGGGCTACCAGCGGAACGAACCACGAGGGGACCAGCGCCCATAACCGGCGGGTGATCATCGACGCCTTGCGGCTCAATGGTGCGCTCTCCCGCGCAGATCTCGCGCGCGCCACCCGCCTGACGAAACAGACCGTCTCCAACATCATGGAGGAGCTGGAAAACGACGGTCTCGTCACATCAAGGGAAACGGTGCGCCGCGGCCGCGGTCAGCCCTCGACGCCCTACGGTCTTGTACCGGAAGGCGCCTGCGCCATCGGCCTGCAGATCGACCGTCACATCACCCGCGCCATCGCCGTCGATCTCGTCGGCAATGTGCTGATACGCAAGGAAGCGAACCTGCCGGGAGGTGGACCGGCGACAGGTACGCCCATCGTCTTGCAGCTCGTGGAGGACGTGCGCAGCGAATTGAAGCAGCGAGCGGCTCAGGCGGAGAAGCGCCTCGTCGGCCTCGGTGTCGCGATGCCAGGCCCGTTTGGTATCGAGCAGGAGGATGCCGACAATCCCTGGATGATGGGCGCCTGGCAGCGCTTTCCGCTGCTGGAAACGTTGTCGGTCGGAACCGGCCTTAACGTTACCCTGCAGAATGACGCCGCGGCCTGCGCGACCGCCGAGCGCATGGTCGGCGCTGCACATGGCCTCGACCATGCCGTCTGCCTCTATGTAGGCTATGGTATCGGTGCCGGGCTCATCCTCGGTGGTGAGCTCTATAGCGGTGCGCATGGCAATGCCGGCGAAATCGGCATGGCGCTGCTGACATCAGGCGGGAAACAGACCCAGCTGGAGCATCGCGCATCATTGGCTTCACTCTACGATCACCTCGGCCTCGATCCGATGGCGCCGGATATCTATTCGCTGATAGACAAACGGGCCGCTGCCGACGATCCAGATATTCTCGCCTGGATCGAAAGGGCGGCGATCGACCTGCGCTGGAGCGTGCAGCTCATCGAAACCATCTTCGATCCGCAGACGGTGATTTTGTGCGGTGGCGCGCCCCCGGCGCTCGCAACTAGGCTGATGGCCGCGATGCAGCCGCTCCTGCCCTCCAATGCCGATCGTCCCGATCGATTGCTGCCGCGCCTCCAGCTCGGCATGACCGATCCTTGGGCCGTGGCGCGCGGTGCGGCGGCAGAGCCGATCGGCCATGCCTTCGATCCGCGCTTCCAGGCGATCCTGAAATCCTAATATTTAGAGATGTCTCGGGCTGGCGCCGAGGCGCGCAAGCACCTTGTTGGGAATGCCATAGCGCTGGATGACGTCACGGCCGTTGCGCAGGCCGCAGATCTCGCGATGGATGAACATGGCCCAGACGGCTTGCGCCGCGATATCCACCAGCCGCTCGTGTTCGACGCCCTCCTTGCCCTTGGCCTCGCCCTCCTGCAAGGCTGCAAGCGCCGCTTCCACCTTCATGCCGTGATGCCCGAGCGTACTGGCGCGTTCCGACATCATCTCATATTCGAGAATGCCGAGGCCGGTCTCGTTTGTCTGCGATGGATTGAAATTGCGCGGCGGGCGAACTGTCATATCGGGTTCCGCAAGCTGGCGATCTGTCTCTTCGCCGATTCTACACAATTCCAGCCCATTCCCCAAGCATGCGCATGGAGGTTGCGTCATCTTGCGGCTGAGCACATGAATCCGGAAATGCCGGGATTTTCCTGCCCGCCGTCCGTTTTCGGGTGGTTGGCGACGGTCATTTGAGGTCCAATGGGGGCATAAGCGCTCCATCAGAGGCAATCTCGCCCGATGCCATGAGCGCAATTCAAAGAAAGGATATCGGCATGACCAAAGCCTCGAAAAATGCGGAAAAGCAGTATGTCTATCGGATCATGGACTCGCCCGTCGGCGCGTTGAAGCTCGTCGGCAGCGATGATGGACTTGCCGCGATCCTTTGGGACAATGATCGCCCAGGCCGTGTGCCCTTGCTCATCGTGACTGAGGATGACAGCCATCCGGTGCTCGTGGAAACCGAGCGGCAGCTCCGTGAATATTTCGCCGGCGAACGACAGGTTTTCGATCTGCCGCTCGATTTTGCCGGAACTGAGTTTCAGCAGAAGGTATGGCAGGCGCTGCTCGCCATCCCCTTCGGCGAGACGCGCAGCTATCGCCAGATCGCGACCGAGATCGGCTCGGCCAAGGCGATCCGCGCCGTCGGTGCCGCCAATGGCCGCAACCCGATCTCGATCATCGCGCCCTGCCACCGCGTGGTGGGATCGGCTGGTGATTTGCGCGGGTTCGCCGGCGGTCTCGAACGCAAGGCCTATCTGCTGCGGCTCGAAGGGGCTGATGAGAAGACATTCGATTTTGCCGCTTGATCTCGCGGCGATTGTATGGCGCATTACCTGCCGTAAATCCCTTCTCCCTCGGGGAGAAGATGGCCCGAAGGGTCGGATGAGGGGGCTAATCGCCTCGACTCATTAGCCTTTATGCTCCGGGCGAATCCCCCTCATCCGCCTACCGGCACCTTTCCCCTCGGGGAGAAGGAGGTGCGCGGCAGTGGGCTCTTCCCATATGAAAACAGCCCATCCGGCATTTCGGATGGGCTGCTTTCATTTCGTATATCCAAGCTCAGCGGCCGACCGTGAACGTCATCAGCCGGCCGCCCCGTTTCAGCCCTCGAGCCACTTCACCTGCTCTGGCGTCAGCTTGATGTCGAGCGCCGAGAGGCTGTCTTCCAGCTCGGCGATCGTGCGCGGTCCGATCAGCGGTATCACAGGGAAGGGCTGTGCGACGACATAGGCAAGCGCGATATGGATCGGGTTGCGGCCGAGCTTCTGCGCCAGTTCGATCGCCCGATCGCGGCGGCCGAAATTGCGGTCGGAATACCAGACGCGGACCAATTCCTCGTCGTCGCGCTTGTCGCGGCCGGCGCGGTCGGTAAAGAAGCCGCGGCCCTGGCTCGACCAGGCGAAGTTCGGGATCTGCTTGGCATTGAGCCAGGCCTTCCACTCATCGTCCGAGGCGGCGATGCAGCCGGCCCAGATCGGGTCGAGCATTTCCGCCAGCGAGAAGTTGTTGGAAAGGGCAGCCGGTGCCGTCTTGCCGTTCTTCTCGGCATAGGCGATCGCCTCGTCGAAGCGGGCGCGCGTCCAGTTCGAGCCGCCGAAGATGCCGCGAATACGGCCGGCTTTCACCTCGGCATCCATGGCATCGACGAACTCGCCGACCGGAACGTCGGTATTGTCGCGGTGCATGAAGTAGATATCGACATAGTCGGTCTTTAGGCGGTTGAGGGACTGGTCGAGCTGCTTGGCGATCACATCCGGATAGCAGAGTGGTGAATGCGCACCCTTGCCGATCAGCACGATCTCCTCGCGCGGCACGCTGCGGCTGGTGTGCCAGTCGCCGAAGATGCTCTCCGTCTTGCCGCCACCATAGACATAGGCAGTGTCGAAGGCATTGCCGCCGGCTTCATAGAAGGCGTCGAGCGTCAGCGAGGCGGCTGCGAAATTTGGGAAGAATTCGAAGCCGAGCGTAACAAGCGATGCCGGCTTGGATATGCCGGGAATGCTGCGCTTCGGAATGCTGTTGCCCTTGGTGACGGTCCCGCCGGCGATGTTCTTCGTGCGCTTCGCTGCCTTCTCGATACTATATTCAAGGCCGATCGATGCGCGCCATTGGTCGAGCACCTTGAGGTTTCCGATCGAATCGGCCCAGCTGATGCCGGGATAGGCGAATTCCTTGTTTCCGGCGCCGATGGCATCGCCGGCCGCATCGACTTCGAAGGAATAGAGCCAGCGATCTTCCTTGACTTCGATCGTCTGGGTCTCGCCGCCCTTGATGACTTCGATCTTGCCGACACCGCCCTTGTGACCGGAGGCAAACCAGAAGTCCTTGACCTCGATACGGCCTTCGGAGCCGATGATGCGCAGCGTGTTGTCCTGATTGGCCATGATGGAGCAGGACACTTCGGCAATGATGTCGTTCGGGAACTTCAGGACGGCGGAGGCCCATTCGTCAACGCCGGTCTGACCGAGATGGCCGACGCCCGATACCTTTTCCGGATCGAGGAACGGCTTGCCGTCGACCGCGCCGGCAATCAGGCGGGCCATAGAGACCGGATAGCCGCCGACATCGAGAATGCCGCCGCCGGCAGTCTCATTGGCAAACAGCCGGTGTTCCGGATTGACCTTACCCATGTTGAAACCGAAGGAGGTGCGGATGATGCGCAACTCGCCAATCACGCCGCTCTTGACGAGCTCGATCAGTTTCGCCGTCTGCGGATGGACGCGATACATGAAGGCTTCGCCGGCGAAGACACCGGCCTTCTTGGCCTCGTAATAGATAGCTTCGGCATCGAAGGCAGAAAGCGCGATCGGCTTTTCGACGAGCACATGCTTGCCGGCACGGATCGCCTTGATCGCCCATTCGGCGTGGCCGGTATGCGGCGTGGCGATGTAGACGGCGTCGATTTCCTTGTCGGCGAGCAGGGCTTCATAACCATTGACGATGCGCGCGCCCGGGAAACCGTCGCCGAGACCCGGCTTGTCCGGGTTGCGGCTGGCGATGGCCACCAGCTTGCCGCTGCGGGAATGGGCGATACCATCGGCAAAAGTCTGTGCGATCCTGCCGGGGCCGATGATGCCCCAGCGGATTGGTGTCTCAGTAGTCATGGAACGATCCTTTCTAAATCTGCATGCTGTCTTGGGAGGATTGGCAGCGCCTATCGCAATCGGTTGCCGGCGCTGTCGAACAGGAATGTCTTTGTCGCCGAGAGCGCCACGGTGAGCTTGTCGCGGTTGCCCGTGTTGCGGGATTCCTCGCGCTCGATGACGATCTGCTCGCCGCCTTCGATATTGGCGTAGATGTAGCTGGTATTGCCGAGATGCTCTGCGACATCGACATCGACGGTCATGTCCACATCGCCGCGTCCGGCCTCGAGAAAATGTTCCGGGCGGACGCCGAGCGTCACCGGCTGGCCGACTTCCACCTTTGCCGAGGAGGCGGGCAACGTCAGGCGGATGTTGCGCTGGCCCTTGAGCACGACGGCGATGCGGCCCTGCTGATTGTCAGCCACTTCGGCCTGCAGGAAGTTCATTTTCGGCGAGCCGACGAAGCCTGCGACGAACTGGTTGGCCGGGTCGTCGTAAAGGTCCAGCGGCGCGCCTACCTGCTCGATATTGCCGCCGCGTAGCACGACGATCTTGTCGGCAAGCGTCATGGCTTCCGTCTGGTCGTGGGTGACGTAGATCATCGTCGTGCCGAGCTTCTTATGGAGGCGCGATATTTCGACGCGCATCTGCACGCGCAGCTCGGCATCGAGGTTGGACAGCGGCTCGTCGAACAGGAAGATCTGCGGCTCGCGCACGATGGCGCGGCCGATGGCGACGCGCTGGCGCTGGCCGCCGGAAAGCTGCTTCGGCCGGCGTTGCATGAGTTCCGTAATCTGCAGGATCTCGGCGGCCTGCTTGACGCGGCGGTCGGTATCGGCCTTCGGATTGCCGTTCATGCGCAGCCCGAAATTGAGGTTCTGCTCGACGGTCAGATGCGGGTAGAGGGCATAGGACTGGAAAACCATGGCGATACCGCGATCGGCCGGTTCCACGTCATTGACGATACGGCCACCGATCTTGAGCTCGCCGCCGGAAATATCCTCCAGCCCAGCGATCATGCGCAACAGCGTGGACTTGCCGCATCCGGACGGCCCGACGAAGACGACGAATTCGCCGTCCTTCACCTCGAGATTGGCGCCGTGGATGATTTCCAGCGAACCATAGCGTTTGACGATATTGGTGAGAGAAAGTTCAGCCATACGGATCTCCCGGAATTATTTGATTGCGCCGGCGGCAATGCCGGCGATGAAGTGGCGTTGCAGGAGAACGAAGATGATGAGAATCGGTGCCGTCAGCATTACGGCACCGGCCATGATGCCGCCCCAGGAGACCCTTGTGAGGCCGATCAGCGTTCCGAGCGCGACAGGCGCTGTCATCATCCCCGGCCGGGAGTTGATGAGCAGCGGCCAGAGATAGTTGTTCCAGGAAGCCAGGAACAGGATGATGGCGAGTGCTGCCATCGTCGGCCTTGCGAGCGGCAGGGCGATGCGCAGGAAGATCTGCCATTCCTTGACGCCCTCAACGCGGGCGGCATCAAAGAGTTCGCCCGGCATCATCGAGAAAGCCTGACGCATGAAGAGAACGCCGAGTGAGTTGAAGAGCGGCGGCACGATCAGCGCAACCCATGTGTTCGCCAGCCCGAAATCGCGCGCCACCATGATGAATTGCGGAATGATGACGACGGAGTAGGGCAGCGTGATGGTGCCGAGGATGATGCCGATGACGCCCGAACGGCCGGCGAACTGATAGCGCGCTAGCGCCCATCCGGCCATCGATGTCAGCAGCACCGACAGGAAGGTGTAGATGACCGCAACGACGATGGAGATCGTCATCGCGCCGACGAAGTTGGTGTCGGCCTGCAGGTTCCGGAAGTTGTCCATGAAACCCGTCGACGGTGTCAGGATGATACCGGGACTGAAAATGCCGTAATCGGGCATGGTGGAGAAGACGAACATCATCCAGAGCGGAAACAGCCAGATGATGGCGAGCGGCGCCAGCAGGCCATGCAAGGCGATCGAGCGGATCAGAGTGGATCTGGATTTTGATTTCATTTCGGTTCGCGCCCCACCCAGAGATTGAGAAGAGAGATGACGACCGCAAGCGCCGCCATCGTATAGGCGATCGCCGAGGCATAGCCGAAGTTGGTCGACTGGAAAGCCTGGCGATAGAGCAGCAGACCGAGCGTTTCCGTCCCGCCGCCGGGGCCGCCTCTGTTGGTGATCAGATATGGTTCGGTGAAGAGCTGCATGGTGCCGATGACGGACAGGACCACGCAGAACAGGATGATCGGCTTCAGGAGTGGCAGTGTGATATGGATGAACTGCTTGAAGCGGCTGACGCGGTCGAGGGTTGCGGCCTCATAAACATCCTCCGGGATCGATTGCAGCCCGGACAGAATGATGATGGCGTTGTAACCCGCCCAGCGCCAGGTGACGGCGATAACGATGAGCACCATGGCGGCGTGGGAATCGGCGAACCACGACACCGGCGCGATGCCCACACTGCCGAGCAGCTTGTTGATGATGCCGAAATCGACGTTGAACATCAGGCGGAAGACCGCGGCATAGGCGACCTCGCCAACGACGACGGGCGCGAAGAAAGCGAAGCGGAAAATGCCACGGGCCTTCAACAGCGGTGAGTTCAGCAGCACCGCCATGACCGTGGCGAGTGTGATCATGACCGGCACCTGGACGATCAGGATAATCAACGTGTTTTCAAGCGCGTTGTAGAATGCCGGATCACCGAACAGCCGCCCCCAATTGAGCGACAGATTGAAGGTCCACGGATTAACACGGGTATTCTGGAACGAGATCAGAAACGAATCGATGATCGGCCAGACCCAGAAAGCGGCGAATACCAGAAGATAGGGTGCAAGGAACGCATAGGCGCTCCGGTTTCGCAACCGCATGAAAGCCTTCTCCTTTATGCGCAGAAAAATGATGCGTAACATCACATCCCCGCCGCCCTCTAGAGCGTGACGCCGAAAAGTGTAGGCGATTTTCGGACGACGCCGCGCTCTGCTTCTTTGATTCTAGAGCGGCGGGGATGCCGGGCGCGGCTTGGGAGGCACGCCCGGTGGTGTCAATCATTTCGCGAGCGGCAGGCCCGTCGCCGAGGCGATCTGCTGGGCCGCGTCGTCGAGCGCAGCCTTGCCGTTTGGATATCCGCCGGCAAGATATTTCGTCTGAACGGCTTTGATGATCTCATCGGCGTCGCTGAAATACTGGGTACCTGGGCTCGGGTGGATTTTCGGCAGGGTGGCGAGGATATCGGCCCAGACCTTTTGCCCACCCCAATAGGGCTGCGGTTCGTTGACGAAGGGATCCTTGACCGCCGTCAACAGCGACGGCACGAGACCGAAGGACTTCAGCATCGTCACCTGGCCCTCATTGGTGCCAAGCGTGTATTCAAGGAATTTCCAGGCGGCTTCCTTGTGCTTGGAGCCACTGGCGATTGCGAGCGAGGAACCGCCAAGATTGGCTGCATGCGGGCCGTCAGCCGTCATGCTCGGCATCGGATAGACGCCCCATTTGCCGGCGAGATCCGGCGAGGTGGAGCGGACGGTGCCTTCATACCAGCCGCCATAGAGCTGCGATGCCACCTTACTTGCAGTGTTCGCCTGAATTTTCTCGTTCCAGTTCGCCGCGGTCATCAGGCCCGCGTCCTTGATCTCCTTCACCTTGTCCAGTGCCTTGACGCAGCCGGGCTGGTTGACGGTGATGCTCTGGCTGTCGCTCGAAAAATAGCCGCAACCCTGTTCGTTGGCGAGCATGCGGAACCATTCGCTGTCGCCGTTTAGATCGGCCTGCGTCATGACCACACCAGGATTAGCGGCGGAGATCTTCTTACCGGCGGCGATGAAATCGTCCCAGGTCTTGATCGTTGCCGGATCGACGCCGGCCTTTTCATACATGTCGCGGCGATAGAACAAGGTGACCGGACCGGAGTCCCACGGCATGGCGTAGGCGGCATCGCCGACTTCAAGCTCGGCGCGCTTGAAATCCGGGAACTGCTTCTTCAGCTCGTCGTTGTAGCCAAGCTTCGTGAGATCGGTCAGGCAGTCCGGAAAGCGGTTCCAGAAGATCGAAGCCTTGTGGTTTTCGATCGACATGACGTCAGGCAGGCCGTCGCCGCCGGCGGCGCAAGCGGCCAGCATCTTGTCGAAGACCTGCGGGTTGCCGATGTCTTGAACCTCGACCTTGATGTCAGGATATTTCTTGTTGAACCCCTCGACTGTGGACTTCAGCGCCGATGCGGCGATGTTCCAGCTCCAGACCGTAATGGTGGTTTGCTCAGCAAAGGCAGAACCGGAAGCGAGCAGGGCAGCAAGGGCCGTCGCTCCAGCAAGTTTTAAACGCATTGAAAATCCTCCCTTTTCAATTGCCGTCCTCAAGAGAACACGCTTAAACTAGCTGTCGGTACGCTTCTGTCTCCTAAAAAAGGAACATCGACTTGGCGAAAAGTAAGGTGGGTCAACGGGCGGTTTATCAGCCGGGGGCGAGCAGTGTCGAAGGGCTCCCAAACGTCCTGCAGATGTTTCATAACCACCCGTTGCCGATGGCAAAGCCGCATTGGCACGCGCAGGTGGAAGTCAATTACATCGTCCGCGGCACCGTGCATTACCGCATCGGCGATCACGAGCTTACTTTGAGAGCCGGCGAGATCTGCCTTTTCTGGGGTGGCCAACCGCATCAGCTGGACGAGCTGTCGGAAGATTCGATCTATGCGGGCGCGCATCTGCCGCTTGTGCATTTCTTCCGCCTGCGGCTGCCGCTCGATATTTCCGGTCGCCTCATTCGCGGGCAGGCGCTGATAAGCTCGGCGACCGATGCCGCAGACGACGAAAATTTCGCCCGATGGCATCGTTATGTCATGTCCGAGGACGGCGCCAAGGCCGAACATGCCGTCGCGGAACTTCTCCTGCGCCTGGAGCGCATCGCTTTCGAGCCCTATCGCATGGTGCCGGAGAAGCAGGAAAATCTGACCAACGATCAGGCCCATCCGCAATCCTCGCGCAGCCTGGCGCGCATGTGCGATTTCATCGCCGATAATTTTCTGCACGACATCGATACCGTCGATATCGCCAAGGCGGCGCATCTCCATCCGAAATACGCGATGAACCTCTTCAAGAAATCCACCGGCATGACGTTGGCGAAATATGTGAACCTGCTGCGCCTGTCGCGCGCCCAGGCGATGCTGATGCGGGACGGCGCCAATGTGCTGCAGGTGGCGATGGATAGTGGCTTCGGCTCGATCAGCGCCTTCAACAAATCCTTCCGCCATATTGCCGGCATGACGCCTTCCGATTTCCGCCGCGACATGCGCGTGCTGTCGGCAATGAATGTCGAAGCCATCAAGCCTTCGATGCATCGACCGCCACAGCAACATTATCGTTCGTGAGACTTGCAGTCATGGGCGATCTCGCGCATTGCTCCTCACCGATTGAGGGAGGAGTATCTCATGCGGCAGTTTTCAGCTTGTATCGAATGGTTGTTTGCACGCGACGGCGATGCCTTTGCCGATCGTGTCCGGCTGGCACATGCCGCGGGGCTCGATGCGGTCGAATTCTGGCACTGGACTAACAAGGACCTGGACGCGATCGCGGCTGCCGTAGCCGAGACCGGCATTGCCGTGTCCGGCCTCGTCGCGGAGCCGATGATCGCGCTGACGAATCCGGCAAACAAAGAGGCGTGGCTGACGGGGTTGCGAGAGTCCGTTGCTGTCGCCCAACGTCTCGGCGCGCCGGTGCTGATCGCGCAGGCCGGCGATGATCTGGCGGAGTTTTCTCGTGCCGACCAGAGGGCGGCCATCGTCGCCACCCTCCGTGCCGGTGCCGATATTCTCGAAGGATCGGGCGTGCGGCTTGGCCTCGAGCCGCTGAACACAAAGATAGACCATGCCGGCTACTATCTGTCCTCGACCGCGGAAGGCCTCGATATCGTCGATGAGGTCGACCGCCCGGAAGTGGGCATCGTCTACGATCTCTATCATTCGGCCGTCATGGGCGAGGATACGCGTGAGGTCGTCGGCGATCAAATCGACCGCATCATCCATCTCCATGTTGCCGATCATCCCGGCCGTAACGACCCCGGCACTGGCCATATCGATCTGACGAAGCGGCTGGATTGGCTATACGCCCAAGGCTATCGTGGCAGGGTGGGTCTGGAATACAAACCGGCGACGCAAGATCCGGCGGCCGTTCGCGCTGTGGTGAAATCGCTCGGCGGTTAGAGCGATTCCAGGAAAAGTGCGTAGCGGTTTTCCCTCAGGAACTGCGTAAAACAAGGAGATAGAGCATTTTCGCGATTCGAAGAAAAGCGAAACGGCTCTAGACCGGCTCCAGCATGCCGAAGACGGCAACGAGCCCGATGACGACAATGCCGATGCCGATCTCGGCGATGCTTCCAAGCCGGAGGGCCAGCAGCGCGCGAGCCGGCTTGCGGCCGATCCAGGGAACGAAGACGTAGCGGTTGATGATGGCCAGCATCGCCATGACGGCGACCAGCGCGATCTTGATGGCAAGCAACTTCTGATAGGACGAAGACCAGTCCGTCGGCAGGCGTTTCAGGATCAGCAGCGTATTGACGATACCGGAGAGGATGACGAGCGCGACTGCTATGTGCCCGGCATTGGAGAACCGGCGCAACGCCACTTGCGCTTCCGCCCGGCATTCCGGCCGCCCGAGAAGCTTGAGTATAGGGATCAGCGGCACCAGCGCCCCCAGCCAGCCACCACCTGCAAGCACATGCAGGATATCATTGGCCCGGTGCGCCTGCCGCGCCCAGCCTTCCAGCATCGAGGCATGCCCGGTCAGTGACAGCGAGGCGAGCCCGAGGCCGGCGCCCAGGGTCAGCCCATGGCGGCGCCGGCTCTGCGGCAACAGCAAGGTGCAAACCATCACGATGGCCGCCAGCACTTGTGCCTGCCATGCAATCCCGACCGTGGTTTCGAAAACCACGTCATGCATCATGTCGGCATTGAGCGCATCGCTCCAGCCGTTGCCGATATTCGCCGTCGTCACCGGCAATGCGGCCAGTGCCGTTAAAACCGCAATCGCAACAATCAGCAAAAGCGGTTTTGCAGCTATACGCCAGACGGTGTCGGCAAGCGCTCTCGGCACGAACAGAGATAGATAGGCACAGGCGCCCCATAGAAACATCAGGGACGCGTCATGCAGGAAGCGGCAGAGTTGGAGCGCTGTCGTCGTTTCCATCAGGGTTTCACGATAAGTTTACAGGCGCCATGAATGGTACGTTCCAATTTGAGGCATGTTGTTTGCGTCGGCAATCCGGCAGCCAATATGCTGAAGCTGCCCGGCACTCATGTTTTTTCGGGTTGAACGGCGGGAATTTCTCGCGCCGACGTGGTCAGCGCGATAAGATTGCGGATACGCACTGTCAACTTTCTCCATGCATAAAGGCGCCGTTCGGGACGCTTTGCCGCAAGGCGGGTTGGTGTCGCAGGCCGAGGTCTGCCGTGGAACCATCATCAGCGATGATTTCCGCCTTTCTGGCAAAGAATCGTCGCTTTTGAGTCCTTTTTGCAGACACAGTTGAGGCGTTCCGGGGTGTACGCTCGAAAGGCAGTTTCATGGCGGCATCCAGGATACGCGAAAAAATGGCCAATGGCTTTGGCCACCGTCGGCGCCGGGAGTGGCTCGAAAATCTCGACATGCCCACCTACGTCATCGGTGATGTCCACGGCCGTTACGATCTCCTCAGTGCACTGGAGCGCAAGATTTTTGCAGACGCGGCGGGGCTTCCCGGCCGAAAGCTCATCATCATGCTGGGGGATTTCATCGATCGTGGTCCCGCGTCGGCGCAGGTGGTCGGCCGCCTCATGGCGCCGCCGCCGAACGGTTTCGACCGCATATGCCTCACCGGCAATCATGAGATGGCGATGCTAGCCTATGTCGATGGTGAGATATCGCTCGAGGATTGGGTGGCGCTTGGCGGTGATGCGACACTCGCCTCCTATGGCGTGGATATCCCTCGTCTACAGCAGTTATATCCCAAGCGGAAGAAGCTCGATACGTTCATCCGAACCTGGCTGCCGGACGATCATGTCAATTTCCTGCGCCGCCTGCCGATCCTGCTGGACACGCCGAAGGCCTTGTTCGTCCATGCCGGCATCGATCCGGATCGGTCGATTGCCGATCAGCAAGACGACGACCTCGTCTTCATCCGCTCCCGCTTCTACGACAGCGCACAGCCACTGCCGAAGTTGATTATCCACGGCCACACGCCAGTCCAGCGGGCCGAAGTCAATGGTCTCAGGCTCAATCTCGATACTGGAGCCTTCTACAGCGACCGGCTGAGCGCGGCCCGGCTGTGGCAGGGCCGCATTCACATCACCTCAACCTGATAGCCGGCTATAGATTGCCGATGCAGAGGTATTTCATTTCCAGATAGTCGTCGGCGCCGTGGCGCGAGCCTTCGCGGCCAAGGCCGGATTGCTTGATGCCGCCGAAGGGTGCCGTTTCCGACGACATCAGGCCGGTATTGATGCCGACCATGCCGTATTCCAGCGCTTCCGCCACGCGCCACACCTTCTTCAGGTCGCCGGCGAAGAAATAGGCCGCAAGGCCGAATTCGGTATCGTTCGCCTGTGCGATGACATCCTCGGCGGTGTCGAAGCGGAAGAGCGGTGCAACTGGACCGAATGTTTCCTCGCGGGCAACCTTCATGCTCCGGTCGACACCGGTCAGGATGGTCGGAGCGAAGAATGTGCCGGTGCCTTCTATGCGCTTGCCGCCGAGCACGACGCGAGCACCCTTTGAGACGGCATCCCGCACATGGTCTTCGGCCTTGGCGACACCCTGTTCGTCGATCAGCGGCCCAACGGTCACGCCCGGCTTGAAGCCGTCGCCCACGTTAAGTTCGCCGACCTTCGCGGCAAGCTTGGCGGCAAAGGCGTCGTAAACGCTGGATTGCACATAGATGCGGTTGGCGCAGACACAGGTCTGACCGGCATTGCGGTATTTCGAAGCCATGGCCCCCTCGACGGCGGCGTCGAGATCGGCGTCATCGAAGACGATGAAGGGCGCATTGCCGCCAAGCTCGAGGCTGACCTTCTTAATCTGGTCGGCGCACTGGCGCATCAGGATGCGGCCGACCTCCGTCGAGCCAGTGAAGCTGATCTTGCGCACCTTCGCATTGCCGCAGAGTTCGCGGCCGATGGCCGGGCCGTCAAGGCCGACGATGATGTTGAGGACGCCAGCGGGAATGCCCGCTTCTTCGGCAAGCACGGCCAGCGCGATCGCCGTCAGCGGCGTCTGCTCGGCGGGCTTCGAGACGACGGTGCAGCCGACGGCAAGGGCCGGCGCGATCTTGCGGGCGATCATGGCGGCCGGGAAGTTCCATGGCGTGATCGTGCCGACGACGCCGACCGGCTGCTTGATGACGACCATGCGCTTGTCGTTCGAAGGCGCGGGGATGGTTTCGCCATAGATGCGCTTGGCCTCCTCCGCGTACCATTCGACATAGGAGGCGGCGTAGAGGATTTCGCCTCTGGCTTCCGGCAGCGGCTTGCCCATTTCGGCCGTCAGGATCGCCGCCAGCTCATCGGCGTTGGCGATCATGAGATCGAACCATTTGCGTAAGGTTGCTGCTCGTTCCTTGGCAGGACGGGCGGCCCAGGTGACTTGGGCGATATAGGCGGCATCGATGGCGGCCGCCGTCTCGGCAGCGCCCATATCCGGCAGCGAGGCAAGCACTTCGCCGGTCGCGGGATTGATGACATCGAAGGTCTTCGTCGCCCCGCCGCCCGTCCAGGCGCCATTGATATAGCCGGCGGCGCGCAGGAGGCGCGAAGAGAAGGGAACATGCTTGGTCATTGCTGTTGTAAAGGACATGCTATGCACTCCGATAGATTTTGCCCGGCAGGCTGCACGGACGGATAAGGGAAATACGCGGGTCGGCTTCGTTAATGCGAGGCGCTCGCCTCGATCAGCGATGCTTCGAGAATGTCGAGGGCTTCGCTGAAGATGCCGTCCTGAATGGTGATCGGCGACAGGAAGCGGATGACATTGCCAAAGACGCCGCAGGTCAAAACGATCAGCCCCTTGTCGAGCGCGATCAGCCGCACCTTGTTGGCGAAATCAGCGCTCGGCAGCTTGGTCGCCGTATCATTGAATTCCACCGCATTCATGAAGCCGGGGCCGCGGATATCAGCAATTTCAGGCACCTTGTCGCGCAGCGATTCCAGCCGCTGTTTCAGGCGCGAGCCGAGCTGGTTGGCGCGGTCGCACAGGCCCTCGTCTGCGATAACGTCGAGTACTGCATGGGCTGCGGCGATGCCGAGCGGATTGCCGCCATAGGTGCCGCCAAGGCCGCCTGGAGCGGGTGCATCCATGATCTCGGCGCGGCCGGTGACGGCGGCAAGCGGGAAGCCGCCGGCGAGGCTCTTTGCCATGGTAACGAGATCGGCCGCCACCTCATGGTGATCCATCGCAAACATCTTGCCGGTGCGCGCAAAGCCGGTCTGTACCTCGTCGGCGATCAGGAGAATGCCGTGCTGGTCGCAGATTTCGCGCAGCGCCTTCATGAAGGCTGACGGCGCCGGATAGAAGCCGCCTTCGCCCTGGACGGGCTCGAGGATGATGGCGGCCACGCGCTGCGGATCGACATCGGCTGCAAAGAGCTTTTTCAGCGTCGCCAGCGACTGCTCGACACTGATGCCGTGCAGCGGCACGGGGAAGGGCGCATGGAAGACATCGCCCGGCATCGAGCCGAAGCCGATCTTGTAGGGCGTGACCTTGCCGGTCAGCGCCATGCCCATAAAGGTACGGCCATGGAAGCCGCCGCCGAAAGCGATGATGGCGGAGCGGCCGGTGGCGGCGCGGGCGATCTTCACGGCGTTTTCGACCGCTTCCGCGCCTGTCGTCACGAAGATCGTCTTCTTGGCGAAATCGCCGGGGACGATCGCGTTCAGCCGCTCGGCCAGATGAACATAGCTCTCATAGGGTACGACCTGGTGGCAGGTATGCGTGAAGCGATCGAGCTGTTCCTTGACGGCAGCAATGACGCGGGGATGACGATGGCCCGTATTCACCACGGCGATGCCGGAGGCAAAATCGATATAGCGATTGCCTTCCTTGTCCCAGATCTCGGCGTTTTCAGCGCGGTCGGCGTAGATCTGCGTCGTCATGCCGACGCCGCGAGAAATGGCGGCGTTCTTCCGCTCGGTCAGGATCATTGCAGGGGCTCCCAGGAAGGCGTTTTCGAATTATCTTGCAGAAGTTCTGCAAGTTATTTAGAAAACTCCTACATTTTTCCTGCAAGATTTCAAGCGGGATTTTGTGCGGGTGACAAGAATGTGCGAAAGGCTCCCATGGAGCGCCGCGCGGCTTTTAAGGCGCGCTAAGCCGCGCCATCCATGCTAAACGGATCGAAAGACGAAAATCAGGGATATTGGCAAATGAGCAGCATCGAGCCGGAGCGCTACCCCGTGCGCTACAAGGTGGCGGAAGCGGCGCGTCTTGCCGGCGTATCGGCCTCCACCTTGCGCCTATGGGAAAGCCAGGGGCTTGTCGTCCCCTCCCGCTCCGAGACCGGGCACCGCCAGTACAGCGCCGACGACGTGGCGCGGCTGAAGCGCATCTCCTGGTTCCGCGCCGAGCGTGGCCTCAATCCGGCGGCGATTCGCGAAGCGCTCGAGATGGAGGAGGGCGGTGCCGCCGGATCGGAGAATGGCGAGCAACTGGCCTCTTCGGATATCGGCCGCAGACTTCGCTCGCTGCGCCACGCCGCCGGCAAGACGCTGGAGCAAGTCGCCGCCGACATGGGCATGACGTCGTCGACGCTCTCGACCCTGGAGCGCACCTCGCAGGGTGTCAGTTTCAATACGCTGCATGACCTCGCGGATTATTATGGCACAACGGTATCGCGCCTGTCTGGTGAGGAGCGCGAGGATGTTCCCGCACTCATCCGGTCAGGCGAATGGCGTTCCTGGCCAGCGACGACGCCGGGCGTCACTGTCCAGCTTCTTGCCGAAGGACCGACGATGATGGATTGCCATCGCTTCGTGCTCGCGCCAGGTGCGACAAGCGAAGGCGCCTATCGGCACGAGGGAGAAGAGTTCATCCATGTTCTCGCCGGTCGCCTGGAACTGGTGCTCGACAGCGATCAATTCTTCGATCTACTGCCGGGAGATTCGCTTTATTTTGAAAGCCGCCGTTATCATTCCTGGCGCAACCGCCATGATGGTGAGACCATATTGCTCTGGATCAATACGCCGCCGACTTTTTGACAGGCGCCGGTATGGTTCTCACCCCGTCTGTTCTATAGAACGGACGAAAAGCGAATTCAGAAGGACAGAGCCGGGAGAATCTCATGGCTGCCACCATCCGTTATCACGAAGGCGATATTTCCACTGAGGATGCCGCACGCTACACCGGCGCTATTGCCATCGATACCGAAACTCTCGGCCTCGTTCCACGCCGTGACCGGCTTTGCCTCGTGCAGCTTTCGCCCGGCGACGGCACGGCCGATATCATCCGCATCGCCGCCGGTCAGAAGCAGGCGCCCAATCTCGTCGCCATGCTCGCCGACCCGACGCATCAGAAGATCTTTCATTACGGCCGCTTCGACATCGCCGTCCTGTTTCATACGTTTGGCGTCACCACGACCCCGGTCTTCTGCACCAAGATCGCCTCGCGCCTCTGCCGCACCTATACCGACCGTCACGGCCTGAAGGACAATCTCAAGGAGATGTTGGACGTCGATATCTCAAAGGCGCAGCAGTCGTCGGATTGGGCCGCGGAAACGCTGTCCCCGGCGCAGCTCGAATATGCTGCCTCCGACGTACTCTATCTCCACGCGTTGCGCGAGAAGCTGACCCAGCGCCTGCTGCGCGACGGCCGCATGGACTATGCCGATGATTGCTTCGCATTCCTGCCGACGCGTGCCAAGCTCGACCTTCTCGGCTGGGAAGAGGCGGATATCTTCGCGCATAGCTGATTGCTTCGCTTGCGACAGGAATTCCTGAGCCGGTGCTGCGCAAGCGGCATCGGCTCCTTTATTTAGGGATATGTTAAGGACTTGACTGCTATTTTGCGGATGATTTCCAGGTCTGCGCGTTCGCGCCTCGCCAATTCGGCCACTCGGCGCTAGGAAGTCCACAGGCCGCATGAGCGGACCTCGATTGAACCTGCTTCCCGCTTCCATCGTCGCCTTGCCAGACAAAGGAGCATGTCATGTTGCTTCCCGTTGGTGCCGTGTCCGCTGTGGGTGTATCCATTGAGAAGCCGATCGCCGCAACGGCCGAGACCTCCGGGCTTCAGACGACGGCAACGCCGCTCGCCGTTCTGTCGAGTACCGTTAATGCCAGCGTCGAGGGCAAGCTGAACATGCTGCTGGTCGCGGCTCGCGAACGCATGCTCGACAGTCTGCTTTCCGCGATCGATGCCGCCAGCAAGGTGGTGAATGTTTCCCGTGAGCCGGGCGAAAGCAATGCCGCCTATGCCCAGCGTGTTGCCGCCGCAATCCGCAGCCTGACGCCGCCACAGCTCGCCACCGCGCAGCAGCGTATGGATGGGCAGATGAGGACGCCGGTGCCATTGCCGGTTCTGGCAGCGGCGTTGCAGGACCCGGAAAGTCCGCAGGCGGTGCAGCTGGCTCTCAGCCTTGAACAGACGTCGGTAGCCGAGCCGGATGCCGTGCTGAAGGCAGTCGTCAATTCCTATGGGCAGAATGCCGGCCAAGTGGAAACGCCAGCCTCCCAGACACCCGTATCAGCCCCGCTGCAGAAGGCGGCCGAGCTAGCCGCCGTGGCAACGGCGCTCGCCGCTGCTGCAGACGAACCGGCTTCCGCTATCCCGACACCTGCGCCTGCTGTGGCTACACCGGCGACGGCCCAGCCCGCCGCGCAGCCAGCACCTGCGGAGCAGCAGACGCCGCAAGTGGGCATCCCCGCACAATCTCAACCCGCGCCGGCTTCCGCACAAGCGGCCCAAGCACAGCCGACCCAAGCGCAGACCGTCGCGCAAAACGGCCCCGCCGCCCCGCAAGCCACGCCTGCCGCTACGGCGGCCGCCACTGTCCAGCCTTCCGTACTCGCTTCTCTTGTCGATGATCTGACTGCAAGCGCGCTGCTGACGGCAATCGCAGCCGAAGTCGACCTCCCGACCGAAATTGCATTGATCCGGTCGCCGCTGACGCCGCCGCCGGTGCCGCGCGATATCCAGCAGATAGAAGCCGACATCAAACAGGGCCTGCAGGTCGTCATCAGTCCGCCCGCCATGGCGGCCGATCCCGACCTTTTGCAGATCATCAACAATCCCTCCTCTTCCGTGGAGAAGATCATCGCCCAGGCGTTGACCGGCAATAGCGCGACGCAGGCATCGTCAACGCAGCCGCCGATCGTTAACGAAGGCTCCAATCGCCCGGTCGCAGTGGCGGCCCTGCCGGCGTCATTGGCGGAAGGGCCCGAAACATCCGGTGCTCTTCCCATCGCTTCCGGCAAGCCGCCGTTGCAGACGTCGCCTGCAACGCCGGTGGCGGTATATGAGGCTGCGGAGCAGGCGACGATGTCGGCGCCCCTGCCACTCGGCGTTCCCTTCGTCGTGGCTAACTATTTGCCGGTCGACACTTCCGCCAAGAATAGCGAATCGAAGCTGCTCAATCGCGTCGATCCCGTCGGCGATGAGGAGGGCGGACAAGCTCAGGACGAGGAGAACCCGCAAGATCAGGATGAAGAGCAGGCCCATGCAGAGGAATCGTCGGCACAGGCAGAGGGCGAGGCATCCGACGAAGCGGAAGCTGGCCCGGCCTCTGCGGAGGACGATAACGTCAGACCGGAACTCGTTGCCTTGCCGCAGCCTCTGCGCGACCCGCTTCAAGACCACGCCTTCGATTTCTATCGGCGCATGGTGACCTGGGAATAAAGCGCCAAAATGGAATAGCAGGCGCAGACGTCGCAGAACGGACAAAGAAAAACCCGCCGGATCGCTCCGGCGGGTTTTTTGTTTTCAGGCTTCGACCGAGGATTATTCGGCGTTGCGGTTCTTCAGAGCCGCACCCAGGATGTCGCCGAGCGAAGCGCCCGAGTCGGAAGAACCGAACTGAGCAACGGCTTCCTTCTCTTCTGCGATTTCCAGAGCCTTGATCGACAGCATGATCTTGCGGTCCTTCTTGGAGAAGTTGGTGACGCGAGCGTCGACAACCTGACCAACCGAGAAACGCTCCGGACGCTGTTCGTCACGGTCACGCGACAGATCGGCGCGGCGGATGAACGAGGTGATGTCTTCGTGGTTGACGAGCTTCACTTCGATGCCGCCGTCGTTGACTGCGATGACTTCGCAGGAAACGACTGCATTCTTGCGCAGGTCGCCGGAAGCAGCAGCTTCACCAACCGAGTCCTTGCCGAGCTGCTTGATGCCGAGCGAGATGCGTTCCTTCTCGACGTCGACGTCGAGAACGACAGCCTTGACGACGTCACCCTTGTTGTACTCTTCGATGACCTGCTCGCCCGGACGATTCCAGTCGAGGTCGGAGAGGTGAACCATGCCGTCCACATCGCCGTCGAGGCCGATGAACAGGCCGAATTCGGTCTTGTTCTTGACTTCGCCTTCGACTTCGGTGCCAGCCGGATGGTTGCGGGCGAATGCTGCCCACGGATTTTCCAGCGTCTGCTTCAGGCCGAGCGAGATACGACGCTTGGTCGGATCGACTTCGAGAACGACGACTTCGACTTCCTGGCTCGTGGACAGGATCTTGCCGGGGTGAACGTTCTTCTTGGTCCAGGACATTTCCGAGATGTGGATCAGGCCTTCGATGCCCGGCTCCAGCTCGACGAACGCACCGTAGTCGGTGATGTTCGTGACCGTACCGGAGATCTTCTTGCCTTCCGGATACTTGGCCTGGATGCCATCCCACGGATCGCTCTCGAGCTGCTTCATGCCAAGCGAGATACGGTGGGTTTCCTGGTTGATGCGGATGATCTGTACCTTGACCTGCTGGCCGATGGACAGGATTTCCGACGGATGGTTCACACGGCGCCATGCCATGTCGGTGACGTGCAGCAGGCCGTCGATGCCGCCGAGGTCAACGAACGCACCGTAATCGGTGATGTTCTTGACGACGCCGTCAACAACCTGGCCTTCTTCGAGGTTCTGAACGATTTCAGAACGCTGCTCGGCACGGGACTCTTCCAGAACCGTACGACGCGAAACGACGATGTTGCCGCGGCGCTTGTCCATCTTGAGGATTTCGAAGGGCTGCGGGTTGTGCATCAGCGGGGTGACGTCGCGGATCGGACGGATGTCGACCTGCGAACGCGGCAGGAAGGCGATAGCGCCGTCGAGATCGACGGTGAAGCCGCCCTTGACCTGGTTGAAGATGACGCCTTCAACGCGCTCGCCAGCTTCGAACTTGGCTTCGAGCTTGATCCAGCTTTCTTCGCGGCGAGCCTTTTCGCGCGAGAGAACGGCTTCGCCAAGCGCGTTTTCGATACGCTCGACATAGACTTCGACTTCATCGCCAACCTTGAGCGTGCCGTCCTTGGCGCGTGCACCGAATTCCTTCAGCGCGATGCGGCCTTCGACCTTGAGGCCGACGTCTACAACGGCGACATCCTTTTCGATGGCGGTGATGATGCCCTTGGTGACATAGCCTTCAGCCAGATCGTTCTTGGCAAAGGATTCTTCAAGAAGGGCCGCGAAATCTTCGCGAGAGGGGGAAGTTACAGACATAAAATCTCCTGGCGTGTCCCGATCATGCAATCTGGACACTGATGCGCCGGTGGTTCGCGTTGAACAGGCCTGACCCCAGTCCGCCTCCCTTAAGGAAGCTATCCGGCGCTTGGACGGAATGTCAGGCTATCTTGAAATCGGCAGTTTCCGGCGCGAGGCGCGCGAAAGCCGCTCAAATTTTCAGGCATTTCGGCTCAGAGCAGCGTCGATGATCGATTTTGCCGTCTGAAACGCCGCTTCTATACTCATTTCTGAGGTATCTAGCAAGTACGCCTCTTCAGCTGGTTTCAAAGGGCTGTCGGTGCGGCCCATGTCGCGCTTGTCGCGCCGCTTCACATCCTCGAAAATGGCATCGTAATCGGCACTGCCGCCGGCCTCGATGATCTCTTCGTAGCGCCGCTTCGCCCGGACTTCGACCGAAGCCGTCACATAGAGTTTTACCGGCGCATCCGGGCAGACCACGGTGCCGATATCACGGCCGTCGAGCACGGCGCCCGGCTTCTTCTGCGCAAAACGGCGCTGCGCTTCGACCAGAGCGCGGCCCACGGCCGGCATGACGGCGATCTTCGATGCGGCCTCGCCGATCTCGTGCCGGGATAGAATGGCTCGATCGAGCCCGGCGAGATCGACCTTGCGCGCCATGCCTTCGGCAATTGCTTCGTCGTCGAGCGGCAGTCCGGCATCGAGCAGGGCCTTGGCGGTGGCGCGATAGGTGAGGCCGGTATCGAGATGATGATAGCCATAGGCCTCGGCGATCCGACGTGCCAGAGTTCCCTTACCGGCAGCCGCTGGTCCGTCGATGGCGATGATCATGTCTTCTTCCGTCCCTACCCGATATCTCGTTTTTTGCTGTAGCGACGCACCAGATCGGCCATCTCGGCGGCATCTGTTCGATCGATTGCGCCAAGACCTTCGGCCACGCCCTGTCGGTCAGCCAGCGGCCGGTTCTGGCTCACCTTCCATTTGCCGTCAATCGTCTCGATGTCGATTTCGATGCCGACAATGCCCTTCAGCTGGGCGGCAATGAACTCTGGCGGCGCATCTTCCACCGCCCAGGGCTGCGCACGATCGCTCTCGTTCTCGCCGGTCAACGCGCCGATCTGCGCGCGCAGCCAGGCGGGGTCGTCGATTGTTCGCGCGCTCCCGCGCACCTGCACGATCGCATAGTTCCAGGTCGGCACCACTTTGCCGGTCTCCCGCTTTGTCGCATACCAAGAGGGCGTGATATAGGTATCGGCGCCCTGGAAGACGACGAGCACGGGTGCGCCGGCCGCAATCTCCTTCCACTGGCTGTTCGCCCTGGCAACATGCGCCTGCAGCGTTCCCTTCGGCGAGAGCTCGGCATTCAGGTGAAATGGCACGGCATTGGCGATCAGCCCGCCGTCACCAGCCGTGATGAGCAGCCCCAGCGGATGCGCGCGGATCAGCTGGTGCTGCGTGTCGAGAGCGTCTTCGCGGTGATGGGGCGGCTGATACATGGCGTCGGTCCGTTTGCTGTGCCATTCCCAGGGAACCCTGCCGGGAAACCCTGTGTGACAAGGCTTCGAATGGCCAATGGCACGGTCTACCGGGCTTAAGTTTCGATCGTCGCGCCCAATCTTGTTATCATAGCAAAAAAATCCGGAAAGCTGGTGGCGATCATGGCGGAATCATCGATCGTGACAGGATGTTCGCTCGCAAGTCCCATGACGAGAAAACTCATGGCGATGCGGTGATCGAGATGGGTACTCACTTTGGCACCGCCGGCGTTGCCGAGACCCTTGCCGTCAGGCCTGCCTTGAACCGTCAGCATATCTATGCCTTCGATGCAGTCGACACCGTTGAGCTTCAAGCCCTCGGCGACGGCCGAAAGCCGGTCGGATTCTTTCACCCGAAGCTCGTCCAGCCCCTGCATGATGGTCGTGCCTTCTGCAAAAGTAGCCGCGACGGCCAGCACGGGATATTCGTCGATCATCGACGGCGCGCGCTCGGCCGGCACGGTGACGCCCTTGAGCGCAGAGGAGCGCACGCGGAGATCGGCGACATCCTCGCCGCCCGTCATGCGTCGGTCGAGCATCTCGATATCCGCGCCCATCTCCTGCAGCGTCAGGATGAGGCCGGTGCGCGTCGGGTTCATCAACACGTTGCGGATGGTTATGTCGGAGCCGGGCACGATCAATGCCGCCACCAGCGGGAAGGCCGCGGAGGAGGGATCGCCGGGGACATCGATCGTCTGGCCGGTGAGCTTGCCCTGACCCTCAAGGCGAATGGTGCGGACGCCCGCCGCATCGCTCTCGACCGAAAGCGCTGCGCCAAAACCGGCCAGCATTTTTTCCGTGTGGTCGCGGGTCATGACCGGTTCGATGACTGTTGTCATGCCGGGCGCATTGAGGCCCGCCAGCAGCACCGCCGATTTGACCTGCGCCGAAGCCATCGGTACGCGATAGGTCAGCGGGCTCGCTACACCTGGCCCATGCAGGGAGACGGGCAGCCGGTCGCCCGTAGCGGCGCTGACCTGCGTTCCCATGCGGCGCAGCGGATCGAGAATGCGGCCCATCGGCCGTTTCGACAGCGAAGCATCGCCGACGAAGGTTGTTTTGAAATCGTAGGAGCCGACCAAGCCCATGGTGAGGCGGCAACCGGTGCCGGCATTGCCGAAATCGAGCGGTGTCTCCGGGGCCAGTAGCCCGCCATTGCCGGTTCCGCGGACAATCCATTCGTCGTCGATCTTGCGGATTGTGGCGCCTAAAGCCTGCATGGCCTTGCCGGTATTCAACACATCCTCGCCTTCGAGCAGGCCGGTGATACGGGTTTCGCCTGCGGCAAGGCCGCCGAACATGAGGGAGCGATGGGAAATGGATTTGTCGCTGGGAATGCGTATCGTGCCGGAAAGGCCGGCCGAGCGTCGTGCCACGGCTGGTTGGGGAAGGGTATCGCGCGGCATGGGCAATTCCTTTGCGATGCCGATATTCCATCCGCATTCTGTGCTGGCTGCGTTGCTCTTGCGCCAGATGTTCTGCGGTTCACGCCAGCTGGTTAGCACAGGCCCGTTCCCCAGTCATCCCGCCATGCGCAAAAAGCACGTGCGAGGCGGCTTGAAGTTTAGCTTTGACAGAAACGGCCGCAACGATTAAGGGGACCGGCTGATATTTCCCTTAAAACGCCGGCTTCCCCGGCATTGCCGAATTTTCATTCGGCCATTCATGAGGCTTTGACAGTGGCGAAAGCGGAACTTGGAACAAAACGTACCGACCCCGATACCGGCAAGAAGTTCTATGACCTGAACCGGGATCCGGTGGTCTCGCCCTATACCGGCAAGTCCTGGCCCTTGTCCTTCTTCGAAGAAACCTCCGCTTCCAAGGAAGTTCCGGAAGAAGACGAAGTGGCCGAAGTCGATACCGAAAACACGGAAGTCGAGCTGGTCTCGCTCGAGGATGCCGACGACGCTGCGGGCGGCGACGACATTCCGGATATCGGCGATGACGACGTCGAAATCGGCGACGATGACGACGATACCTTCCTCGAAGCAGACGAAGACGAAGACGATGACGACATGAGCGACATCATCGGCGTCACCGGCGACGAAGACGACGTCTGATCTGAAAGACAGTCGGCCCGGTGAAAGAAAAAATTTCCCGGGCCGAATTTTTCGGCTTGCTATCTGTGAAAACCACAAGTAATAAGCCGCCACCCCGACGGGCGAAGCGCTCGGAAGGGACCCAGGGCCGGTCAAACGGCACCATCTTGATGGGGCTATAGCTCAGCTGGGAGAGCGCTTGCATGGCATGCAAGAGGTCAGCGGTTCGATCCCGCTTAGCTCCACCAAATTTCCTCTTATAATTCATTATATTACAGAACTGAATCGCGCGTTTCTGGGCAATGAAAATCGATGGGGAAGCACCAGGGAAGCGCGAACTACGAATTCATGCGCAGCGGCCCTTAGATCCATCTTTTCGCGGTAACGGCGAGATGCTTGTCTGACGTCTCGAAATTCACACGCCGTGGTAGCGCTTTTGGATCCTGCATATGCAGTTCTAGGCCCCCGACGCCGCTATCCAGAACGTCAGAAATTAGGCCGATTGATTTCGGACCCGATTCGATTCGACTCCTCAGTAGGATTCGTGTCATACTCTGGTCTATGGCACACGTGACGAAGTTATCCCCAAAGCACACGAGCGGATCTGGCGACCGTTTGGACGCTGATTCCCAGACCATCGCCGAACAGATCAAGGCGCTGTTGGAAAATGTTTCGCAGGAAGACCGGGAAGCTATTCTCGGCAGCGTGGCTGAATTCGTGAAGCCAATTCCTGTAGAGCGGGCCGGCGACGTTTTGGGCGTTGTAGTGAGATTCGTCCAACGACAGCAAGAAGTTACCGTAGACGCTGTTAAAGAAGCGGTGCGGGATGCTGGCCTGCAGGCAAGCCCCAAAGAAGTTTACAATGCTATCGGTTACCTGACGCGGAAAGGCCATATGCGTCGCGTCGGTTATGGCCGTTATACGATCGACGGTGTGGAATATGTGACTTCGGACGACTTAGGAGGAGATTCCTCTCGACACGAAGATGCCTATCGAACTGATGAGTCGGGTCAGTGACTTGCGTAGGGAGATCTAAAGTAGGATAATAGTCATACAGGCGAACGCTTTCGCGTCTGAACGGGTATTCGACCCCCCGTTCAGACGCTTGGCTGAAAGCCTATGCGCTCGTAGCTCAGTTGGATAGAGCACCAGATTGCTACTCCGGGGGTCGCAGGTTCGAATCCTGTCGAGCGCGTCATCCATCTACCAGCGCCCGTGAATGATAACATTCGCGGGCGCTAGATGGAATCAGGCGCGTAAAATAAATTTGACATGGTTAATTGCTCTCCCGCTAACTCAAGGCGGGAGATTCGCATTTCGATGAATGTTAATCCTTCCGAGGGCGCATTAATGCCTGGGCCCCATTCTCAGCGGATCAGTGCTTCCTTTCGAAAACGACGCCCTATGCGAGGTTAATTCAGCTCTACCACCGCCGTTGCCGTGGCGAGAGCAGTTGCAGAAAGCGCCAGCACGTCGACGGCAATACTATCCGTCTTGCCCGCATATTCCTGAAGCACTCCGTCCGTTAGATTGAGTGTCAGGGATTTGGCGGCTATGCCACCCGACGGAAATCTGATGGCCTCAATCGTATCGGTATCGGGCGCAGAAACTTCAAATGGCGGGATTTTCGGAACCGGCGCATTTAAGCCCGTGGCCGTGACAGCGATTGATACCTTATAGCGCCTAGGCAATCGGACGCAGACCGCATTGGAGCATTTTTGCTCAAGTTGCTTCAGCGAGACCGTCTCCGGCCTCGTTATGCTCTCCGTTACCGGCTCCACGGAAGCATTCACCGAAATTGTGCAGCCGGGTGACGTGCTGATAGGAATAGAAGTCACAGCGCTCATTTTTCGCGGTTCGACCGGAATTTGCGCTGCTATCTCTACCCCTTTACAAGGCAAGTCCTCTTTTCCCTGCCCCAAGTGGTATTCTTCGACGCCGGTTCCTCCCTGAACAGCTGCAACTGCGGTCTTCAATGCGGAAATCTGCTTTAAATTGCTATTGAGCTGGGTGAGGGCTTCATTGACCTGCGGGGTGTATGCAGAAGAGACCTTTGTTAGCAATTGGCTTGATGGGCTAACTGCTACGTCGAAATCTTCCGTACTGAGAGCCAAATGTTTTTTCCAAAGCTGCAATTCGGGAGCCCTGTGATCGGGTACATTCGCGACAACTCGATCTGATGAGTATTCGATGCTTTTGCCGTTATCACCCACTTTTACCGAGAAGGCTATTTCTCCTCGGGGAAGATAATAGGCCAACGGCAGTACTGTAGCGCCTTTCGGAATCCCTGCAGAACTGAGCGTACCAAAGGTAGTTTCACCACAACCGGCGCACGACATCACTGCCGTGCAGACAAGTGCCTGCAACGCATATCTCATCAAGATTTCCCCTCTATCTCTTATGTATTGCACGCCCCCAATACGAGAATGACACAGTTGCTAATACAGTCAACGGTAGACATTTACTTAAAAGAGAGGGGTAATATACCGATTCAGGCGCAACTCTAGACATGCGAGTATCGCCCGAGATTTTGGGCTGCAAGGATTTCAAGTCTCATTGCCAATTTGTGGCGCCCATTGCATTGTCGCTCATCCGTGGGAGGAGCAATGCGAAATCTACCTATCGTTCTGGCTGCGGCATTCTTGGTGGTACCGGCATCCTTATGGGCGCAGAACACACCTTGCAGCGGTCATAAGGGCGGCATCAACCATTGCCAGGGCAACACTTTCGTCTGCAACGACGGGTCTGTCAGCGGTAGCAAGAAATCCTGCCCAGCCTATACGGGCGGCCTCGGGATGGCCGCAGGTCTCATGGGATCAGGATCTACCGAAATGGCCCCGACGGAAACTGGCGACTGCTCCTGCGACAGCGGCAAATATTGCACCGGCCCTCGCGGCGGCCGCTATTGCATGACCCACGAAGGCACGAAGAGCTATATGCGACACGATTAAGCGGTAATATCGGTGCGCTGAGCCCTCAATTTCTGGGCCGCTGAAATAGCGGCAGCTACCTTAACATTTCTTAACAGGCGGCTTGATTGCTCTGCGGCGGTTTTGGCACTATAGCCTGCGCGGATGGAAGCCTGCGTGGCATTGAGATCAATCAAATACTCACGGACGAAAGCACGCTGCTTTGCCGTAAGCTCGTTTTCCCAATCTTCGATGTCTTGCTGGTTCATTTCCCCTCACCTTCTGATCGGCTGGTTGGAATTGCGTTGATTGTCGTTTCAAGTTCAGCCACTCTCATGCCGTGCAACATGTCGGAGGGGATTTATTGAAAGTCAGGTTTGCGGTTGGTGCGAATGGCCAGTCCAAGCAATTGTTCAGCATTCGCCAAGTTAAAAATAGCGGCGACAAATCCGTTACAGATTTAAATCTCCACTTCCGTGGAGGAGGGCGAAGCCGCTTCGCCACAACCTTCGACGAGTTGGTCAAACCCGCAGATCCGAGCAAATACGTCTCTGCCGAACAGCACCTTTCGATACATGCGAATCCAGGCCGGGACACTAATACGATAACGCGCCGGCTTGTCCTGGAGGAGGGGAATGCTGAGGCAGGAAAAGTTCTTGTAACAACCGGTATAAAAGCAGGTCTTTTCGTTCCCATTCTTTTCAAAGTCTGCGGTGATCTCAGCGGCGATCGACATGAGCTACCCAAGACTACCGACAAGGTACTCTCTTTTGGAGACTTCAATCCCGAGCGAGATCAGTTGCGCTTTATGGTTATTCTTTCAGCAGGGGGCAACAGATTCCCTACGGACGAGGAACATCCGACTAACTCTATGTCGGTTTCGTTCCAAGACTATGAGGTAACAGTCCTCTGGTCTTACTTCAATTTCGCCGCGCCGCCTCATGCCCTCAATGTAGCCCCTTTTAGCACCGAAGAGACGGGTGTGGTGCCAGGCTACCAATGGCAAGAAGTCTATAATCTATATACCGATTTGAATATGGCTTATGCAGAAGCCTATTTCCGCTTAATGGACGATGGTACCGGCATATCTGTCGCTAACCATTAATGTACCCGGCACCCGGTGCTCATCTCACTCTCCAAATGAAAAGCCTACCAGCAGTTATGCCGATCGAGCTGAAGTGTGTGGAGCTGCACAAACTGCTTGATTTAGAAGCACCAGCACGGTTGATTAGTTTTGATCGTATTTCAATCCAAGGCAGCAGACATGGGTTATTATCAAGTCGGGCAGGTTTGTCTTAATGGGCACGAGATCACTTCTAATTTCGAAGGGCAGCAAGCACTCAGAGCTGCCTTCTGCTCGGAATGCGGTGAGGCAACAATCCACAAATGCCAGCATTGCGACGCCAATATACGTGGATGGTATCACGTTGACGGTTTCATAAGCATGCAGGAATGGGTCCCACCTTCCTATTGCCACGCATGCGGGAAGCCTTTCCCTTGGATAGAGCGCGCCGTGGCAGCGGCAAGAGATCTGGCCGACGAGATCGAAAATATCGAACCAGCAGAGCTAGAGCGAGCAAAGCAAAGCTTTCTCGCACTGACAGCAGATACACCACAGACAGCGGTCGCGGCCGCTCGAATTAAGAAGCTACTCTCGAAAGCAGGTCCTGTCGTTGGCAAAGGCATTCGTGACATTGTTGTCTCGATAGCGACAGATGCGGCAAAAAAAACCATCGGACTTTAGGCCAGAATGGCCCACTTCCCGCAGTCGTCAGGACGGAGGGGATTATAATGAGGCTCACACCGGGAGCCGCAGCGCGGCATCTCCTGTGATGAATGAGGTCATTATCACCTTGCCAACACGCCACGCGTTTGATTAGCTTAATGGCATTCAATCAGGAGGAGCGAAAATGAAACCCCATGTTCGGGTCGCAGTCGTGGCCATGGCTGCCGCGCATGCACATCGACAGGAAATTTCCTCCGTCTACGATTACTCGCGATCGAAGCATATCAGCGTCAGCGTATCGGTCAGGGGCACAGAAGTTGATGGGTTCGACTACGCGAACAGCTGTCACTTCGGTGGAAGCTTGCCCGACCTGTTTCATTACGGAGTAGGCAGGCACATCGAACTTAATCCGGACGGAGGCGGGAAATACTCCGGCTATGACTATGATCTGGGCAGGCATTTTGAAATCACAGTCGAAGGCAATTCGATCGAATGTTATGACTACGATGATGGCAAATTTTTTTCGTACTCAATCTAAGCAGCGCCGTACCGAGGGCGCATCAATGTCAGCTCTACCCGATCGCGCCCCTGGCTCATGATTGCCGTTTCCGGGGTCGGCTTTTATCGAGTGGCGCATCGATATTTCTTCCAAAGCCATCCTGGCCCAGGATGGGCAATCATTGCTCTCAAGCGGCGCCCGACCGAGCTTGATAACGCCGCTCTGCGCGCACGGAAGGATGAAGACGAATATTGGGGCGAGATCGATCGACAAGAAGCCGAGAAACGTGAGAGGGAACTGCGCCGGCAACTCGGCATCAATGAAAACTACAATGCCATTCCAAAGCCGAAACGTCCGCGCTCTCCAAGAGCAAAGAAACCAACGGCGCGGAAAAAATAATAATTGCGCCTCCGGCTTTTTGATATCCTTTGATTTAATTCAAAAGAAGCTTGGGTTCTCGTTCCTTTCGCATTGGCAGCGATGAATTCGAATTTTCGTGTTCAGACGGCGAATAGCGCCGAGTTCAGGTCTCGATCGTACTTAGGCGCTTGCTCCGCAAGGGCGCCTTCGTCTGCAATCCCATATTCTGCGGGATCTGTTTCACGCTCGTCATCCTCCTCAAGGTCAATTTGCGAAATCGGGCAATCCGGCCAGGTGCCTGCAAGATAGGGTTCCATATTCTCGTCGCCGTCCAGTTCGTCGAGCAGCGCGATAAGCCGCTCGATCCAAGTTTCCACGACAGCACGGCGGAATTGTAGAGTCGAAGGGGAGGCGATCATGTTCAGTCCTGGCGATCCGGGTAAAGAACGCCGGCGAGCGCGAACATTTTCTTGCGAAATATCTTGCTCGAATCGCTGTCGCCTTCGTCGGTGTCTACAACGAATTGCATTGCCACATCCTCCGAAGTGGTGGGGTGCGCGCCGACAATGCGCACTTGAAGCTCGCGATAGTTCTTGTAATTTTCCTCGTGCTCATCTTCCGAGTGATTTCCGCAACTGTATCTTCGAACTTCAATCCACCGAGCAAACATTGCCGAGATATCAGCACTGGCGCCATTCCCTTCGAGATGGCCGAGTACGGCTACACGAAGAGGTTCGCCCATAGCCTCATCATCCACATCGATCCCACGGTTGACCGAGTCGAAATAGGCGAGTGCACCCTTCACCAAGGGCTTTACAAGTTCAGAATCGGCGAAGTTCTCAAGTTCGGTTTCGGCTAAACGAAGGGCGCAGATTGCGCTCTCGTAGGTAGTTGCCGCCAGTTTTGTGGCCTCGACCGCTTTCAGCGCACGATCCATTGCCGAGAAGAGCGCGGGATCCTCGAAGGAGTTTTCACCTGCATTGAACTCGGCGGTGGCCTCGTTAAGTGCGATGATGAGGGCATGGAAGTTGTCGGCTGGCATCTGGGGCATCTTCGGATTTACCTCCGCGTCTGAGACGCTCAAATCGTGTTGGCCGTAGGCCTCAAGCAACATATCCTCGGTCAACTCCAACGCGCTGCGGACGTTACCGCTCTTTAAAAGCGCTGCAAGCTGCCGCAATGTGCGCGCGGCTGGAGATGTGTCTGGCGAAATTGCGGTCGTGGTAGCGTTCATGTTGGTCTCCTTGTGAAAGTCATTGGATCGCCCCCGCTTGGAGGACATCGATTTCGGCTTGAAGTGTTCGGCGGTCTGCCAGGGTGGACATTTTCCAGGGCCGGGCGTCGATCCGCATGAGTTCGAGCGTGAGTTCCTGCACACGTTGGGCGGCGCGCTGCTGGAGGGTCTTCAGGCTGTCGGCAACACGTCGCTTCGCCCATGCCCACGCCGTGCGGAGACAATGCGCAAAGAGCTTGCGACGATCCCTTGCGAACGTCGGGCGGCTGGTCAGCGTTTCGCGGCCGTAAATCGCCCATGCTTCTGCCATGATGGCGGCACGGTTGAATTTTGGCATGCCTTCGGCGGCAGCCTGAACGATGGCGCTCGGCATATGCTAAGTCTCCGTTAATTGCGGTTACGTATTAACTATGGCTAGTAACCTAGTTCTGATAACTAGACTTGTCAAATGATAATTAGGTGATATAACTAGTTTTATAATCCTCAGAGGTAATTTTCTAATGCTTACGACTGGAAATCAGCTCAAGGCCGCACGAATATTAGCGGAAATTGAACAAAAGGAACTTGCCGAGAGAGCAGGCTTCAATGTTAACACCATACGCAATATGGAGAGCGCCGCCGGCGGTCCGATAGCGGGACGCGCCGCGAATGTTCAGATCGTGCAGCGCATCCTTGAAGGTATGGGCGTAGAATTCTTAAACCATGGACGTCCCGGCGTCCGCCTCATTACTGCGACAAGACAGCCGGTCGACACCAACGAGTCCGAGACAATCCAATATCCGGAATTCAAAGACGGCGACGGCGCCCCCGGAAGTGGAGGCTGAGCCGGGCGTCTTGACGAACATGAGTTACCGCGCCGCGCTGCGTTGAACGATGCGCGCTTGACGCTCTGCCTCATGCTTCTCCAGCCAAGTCTCACGCTGGGCGACTGCTTCCTCTGCCGAAAGCCAAGGGTCGCAGAACCTATCTTCTATGCAGCCAACAAGTTCAGGGGCGGCTTCTTGCTTCAGGAAGCGAAGCACGGAAAAGAGCAGGCGATTCAGCCTGCGATAGTCCTGTTTAACAGTGAATGTCTCGCTTTCACTGGGGAACTGGTCCCAAATACAGTCGAGGGCGATAAGGCATTCTGCCACTTGAATTGCCGCGCCGGCACAGCTCTCGGCTCTCTCAAATGACAACGATTGGCGGAGAGTCCATTCTCGATCATACTCGTGGTTCATAGCATCGTCGAATATGCTGGACGCCCAACGGTTGCTGTCAGGCAGATCTAGGGACTTTTCGTCAAGCTCGTTGTGGCGCCGTCTGGCGGCCGCAAGTTGCTGCCCCAATTCAATGACCTTGTCCTGCCGATACGTCGGCTGAAGCGCCTCAACCATTTTGGCTACATTGGCGACCAATTGCTCGCGGTCGTCTGTCACTGTTGAATTCGAAAATTGATGGTTGGCAAAAGGTATCGTCATGGCATGGGCTCCGCCGGTTCGGTTCTGGATACGGAGCAACGGCTACCGAGCTTTGCGCGGCCTGGCGAACGTTCGCTGTTTTCACAGTTGCGCGTCGTCTAACATCCACAGGGGCGTGACCGGCTATGGAGCATTCTGTGGAAAATTCCTTCGTGATCGAAGTCGATTCAAAACCCCATAGTTCCGATTCCCAAATCGATTTTCTCAATTCTTAAAGACGAAGTAATGGGGGGAATGGTGTTGCTATTTAGCAGCTTCGCGAGTGAACACGCGAAGCGCGGACGGATTTATTTTACAATCTCGGGGCAAGCCCCCTGGTCAAAGCCTTGCATGTGTTTACTTTTGTGTATACTGGGGTGACACATCAAAGGGAAGACACCGATGGTAGCAGCGAAAAATGCTCCCGTTCAATATGTGCTAGGCGTTGTCCGTTTTCCCCCCGTAGCTGATCTTGATAAATTTGCCGGGGCTCTGAAAACGGCTCTTGATCCAAAATATCCGTTTGGAAGCAATTCTCGGGTTACCGAGCTTAGCATTCAGATCGGAGAAAAGGGGATAGATGTTCAGCCTCAAGAGGTTTCGTTGTGGCAGTTCCTTGATGCAGACCGAAAAAGCGGTTTGCTTGTGAATCAGGGTCTAGTGGGACTTCACACGACCGCATACGACAACCATGAGAATTTTCTTGGCCAGCTCATGCATATCGTAGATGCCGCGCGTAGCGTTGAGGGAAACCATTTGCGATATGTCGAGGCGGTAGCACTGCGGTATGTCGATCTGATTGTTCCTGGTGCCGACGAAACATTGCTGGATTACATGAAAGCCAAATTACCGGTTGGCTTAGAAATTGATGGCTTGGCAGTTAATGAAGGCGTTAATATCCTTGGGATGAAGAGTGATGTCGGTAATCTACGTCTGCAGGTTTTCTTGAATCCGAAAACGGTGATTCCAACGGATTTGCTTTCGCCAATGTTTGCAGATAGCGGCTGGACATGGGAGCTACCGAAAGGCGATTTCGTTACCGTTGACATTGATCATGCCACAATTTATTCGCCACCAGCAGAGATTGAAAAGATTGACATTCGGCACAATCTATTCAGCCTGAGGAAACCAATTAGTGATATCTTCAAAAAAATCGCGACTGACCATGCGATGAAAGTTTGGGGATTGGATCAATGAAAAAGATAATTAACAATACAAATGTCATTATCCTGAGCGGTCCCGCAGTCGTTTACGGGCTTCTCGTCGCCGTCAGTGTCGCATCCCCGGCGGCGGCATACGTCGAGCGTCAGCGTGTCGCGACACCTGAGCACGGCAACACGACGCCATGGCGTAATTCTTCCGAAGCTGATGTTGCTGAACACCACATCGGTTTAGTGGAAATGGTCGTCGAGATGAAGGCCAATGGATTTCCGGTGGCATCGATCGCCCATTTCGCAGGCGTTGAGCGTAAGACCGTGTATTCATGGCTGGATGGTGCCACGAAGCCTCATATAGATCGCGAGGAGCGGGTATCGGCGGTATATCCGCTGCTAAAGAAGCGTTTCAGTGCTGACTTTAATCTGATGTATCGCGTCTGGCGCTCGAAGAATCGTGATGGCGAAAGTCTGGAATCGATCTTCTCGCATGCTGCCATCGACATCAACGCCGTACAGAAGCAACTTGGATTCTTGCATTCATCGATCGAAAATCTACGAGCGGCTGAAGTTCGCAGAAAAACTCAAGGCGCCAACACAGCGGCCGCAAGAAATGGCTTCGTGGATGATTCTCCCGAGGCGACTTTCGACCGCGTCTGATCTCATTTAAGGGCATGGGATCGGGGCGAGTTACGCATGTCGTCGTTTGAGGGAGAAGCAAAGCAGCTTCAAGACGCTGGATGGCAGCAATGCGCTAGCTTTTATCCAAATGCCGAAATTGGTAGCACCCTTGGGCTTCCCGAGGGTGCAATATTTCTCGTGTTAACCCAATCATGCTCGGTTGTAAGCGCGCCTTTGCACCGAGATCCCACTGTAGAGCTGATAGTAGCAACCAAGAATACTGCTAAATTCAATCCCAGGTCGCCTGAGGCAAAGGGGGCGAATGCGCGAAGGTTCTTGGTAGAACTGCAGGAGAACGGCAAAGCAATCCCGTATTTGCTTGACATCTATCAGCGATATACGTTTCCACGGGAAAAACTGTTGACATTTGCTCCAGACGGCCCTTCCTGCTCAAGGGAGGATTCTGTTCGCATCGCAAATTGGGTGGCTCGGTTTTACAATCGAAGCGCGCTTCCGACGGAACTTGTTCTCAGGCTGAAAGCAGGAGATTTTCAGGCAAAAGTCGGCGATGTACTGATGAGCAACTTTCAAGGCAGCCCACTTCACGAACAAGTCGAGATAATCTATGGAAATTGGGACCCTGATGACGAGGACGGTCCATATAATTTTCAGCTGGATATTCTCGTTCGCTCCATTGATGCTCAAGACTTTGCGATCGAGGTGTTTAAGGCGGTTTTCGAACTACCCAACCCGGTAATCCATATTGATGGTATCGCAGGCGTAACAATAGACATTGAAGTTTTTGAATACGGCCAGGTTACCTTAGCAGATTTGGATAATCGACGGAGAATAACCGAATGGGACCTTCTGAGCGGCCTTCTTGACGAAAATTAGTTTCGTTCTCACCTCATTCAATTCACATCGAAATTCGATTGATCGGTATCCCATCTCCATTGCAATGGCTCGATAACTACAAGGAAATTCAAGCACTTTTCGAGCTGACTGGTATACCTCGACGCGATAGCAAATCGCCCTATATGTCGGCCCGACAAAATTGCGACTTAGGTTTTTCAAGTTGGCGCGAGCTTGAGGTAACTTCATCTATTTCTTTCTATTTTAGACCCGCTAAAATGCTTGCAACTGGCTGAAAAAGCAGCTCATTTGAATTTTAACCCCGTAAAAGCGGAAATCACGGCAGCGACACCAACATTTACCAACAAGCGCTGTAGAAATCGCGCTGGCGATGTCAGGTTTTGTCAGGTTCTCTTGGCCGATCGAACGTGCCGGCATAAGTCGCTATGGCGTCAGGAAAACCATCAAAGCGTAACACCCCAAAAGGCTGTCTATGTCTGGTTTTGGGCACGGCGCTCTCCAGGCTTCGAACCAGCGTTTGCTACTCTTCACTACTTTTGTAAACGAGGCATTTCGGCGCGGTATCGAGCCCAACGCCTTTGCTGCGCTTCGACAATGCGGGTAATACCTTCTGGTGTGCGAGCGCCGGTGCTCTTGCCGCCATGGAATTTGCACCTGAGCTTTCCGGGTTCGCTCTTGTTGCGACAAGGGCAACCCTTTCAGGTTTTTGCTTCGCATATCACTCGTAATCTTGCTCGACGAGCGTTCCCGCGATCTGCGGCTCTCTAGCGATCAGCCGCAAGCACTCGTTCCACATAATCGTCGATTGCTTGGCCACGAGCGCCGTTGATATCACCCCATCCCCCTGCGCGCGCGTTGTGGTCGCCTATTGAGACGCGGTCTTCGAAAAGACCGTCAGGCCAAAGAACGCCCAAGATCTGTCTGGGTCCCCACTCTCTGAGGGATACACAGGCCTTGCGCTCCCAATAGCATACCGTATCCCAACTGACGCTCGCTCGATCGGCAAGCTTGCCCTGGCTCATTCTTGGTGGCCTTGCGGGCGTTTTTGAGATCTTCTCAGTTAACGACCGCACCGAAATTGGCGGCATAGCTTTTCGCGTGGGATTCGAGATGACGAACGGCTCTCAAGACATAGGTCTGCGCCTGAGTCGTTACACCGGACGCCAATTGAGTGAGGGGCGGATGTGGTACGTTTACATCCTTCAAAACGCTGATTTTCCCGACCAGCAACATACCGGATCGACTTCGGACCTTAAGCAGCGGCTCGCCGACCACAATGCTGGTAAGTCAACCCACACCGCAAAGTTCATGCCGTGGTTTCTCCTCTGGTATTCTGCCTTTCCTGACAAATACTCATTCTGGCAGAGCATTTGCAAGGAAAAGGTTGCTCTAAGAGACAAGCAGAGGATTTCGGCCATGCGGCGGATCGGCGGGCTCTCGCGATTTGGCCGCTTTCTGCTGGGCGACCGGAATCTTGCCGCGAGGGTGCTGATCGTGCCCTGGAGCGGCATGATATCATGCGCCGTCATCGGAGCTTTCCTCGCCTTCACCTTTGGCGCCGGGCGCTTTGGCTGGTTTCAATAGTCGCGCTCATCACTCTGTTTATCCCTCGCCCACTGCAGTGCCGCTTCAGCCAGCGGTTGACTGTGACCGCCCGACGGCGCGGCGAGCGAAATAGCCGCATTGCAGCGCACAAAATCTGCTAGGGAGGAAAACGAATCGTTTTGCCGACAAGCGTAAGGATGTGCCGTGTTCGTTTTTTCGAAACTTGTCTGGATTTTCGGTCAGCCGCTGTCGCTGGCCTTCCTGTTTGTCCTGCTGGCATTTATCGCCGCACTGCTGCGCTGGCGCGCTACCGTCATCACCTCGGCGCTCTTGTCGGCGCTGATCCTGTTCGTCTCGCTGTATACGACGGCCGGCGCTTATGTTGTTCAGACGCTGGAAGAGCGTTTTCCGCACCCCGCAGCCGATCCCGCCGATCTCAAATGCATGATCGTTCTCGGCGGCGCCACGCAAAACGAAGTGACGACGGCGCGCGGCGGCTATGAGCTTGATTCGGCCGGCGATCGGCTGATAGAAGCGCTGCGTCTCGCGCAGAAATACCCGCAGTCACGCATCGTGATCTCGGGCGGCGATGGCTCGATCGGCGGCACCTATGAGGGCGATGCCGTGATTTCCGAACGCTTCTTCACTGCACTCGGCATTCCGACAAGCCGCATGGTCGAGGACAAGACTTCACGCACAACCTTTGAGAATGCGGTCAATACGAAGGAGCTGCTGGCGCAGAACGGTCTTTCGAATTGCCTGCTCATCACCTCGGGCTTCCATATGCCGCGCTCGATGGGCATCTTCCGCAAACAGGGCATCGATGTCGTGCCTTGGCCGGTCGATTATCGCAGCACCGGCAAGGAAAGCCTCGGCCTCGATTTTACCCAGCCATCACGCAATGCCCAACTGCTGGCGACGGGCCTGCGCGAATGGGTCGGTCTGGTCGGCTATTACGCGGTCGGCCGGACCTCGGCACTCTATCCCGGACCATAATATTATGTGGCCGGACCGTCGCCACATGTCCGGGCCGGATGACGTGCACGCACCGCAAATTCTATTTCTGAGATATGGTGACGAATTTGACGCCGCGCACCCTGACGGTGATTTCGCAAGCGGCTTCGCCATCCTTGCGGTCGCAGAAGCGCGGATGCATTTTCATGACCAGCACCATGTTGCCGAAACGCTGGATGAAATCGTAGCCGTAGATCTTCGCCGTGGCGACGAGCAGATAGCCGCCCTCGGCCACTTGGACGTAGAAATTGTAGGGGCAGCCTTCGTCCGTGCAGTAGGGGCCTTTTTCGCCCTTGCAGGTGATCTCGCCCTCATTAATGACGATATCCATCAGCTTGTCGTTGTTGATGTCCTGCTGGGTAGCGAAATGATCGCCGAAGCTCACCTGGCCGTCGCAGCTTTTGGTGAAGTGATCCTTCTCGAAGGCCACAGGGTCCTGCAGGATCGATTGCTGCGCCTCGGCCACGGCAGGCATGATCACGAGAGCGAAGAGGTTGAGGATTACGATCAGCAGGGATTTCACGGGGGATTCCTTTTCGAAGCGCCGTTACGGCCACGATAGTAGCCGCAGCCGCTGCGACATCTTTGCACGCGCCTGCTTGCGCGGCCCTTGCCGTCGTGATTCATTTCGGAAAAATTGCCGGCCTCCCGTTGGAGTTTTCGATGTCGCTTCTCTCGTTTCTTGATTATGCCGGCGTCGCCCTTTTTGCCGCAACCGGCGCGCTCGCGGCTTCGCGCAAGCAGCTCGATCTGATCGGCTTCCTGTTCCTGGCGGCCGTCACCGGTATCGGCGGCGGCACGTTGCGCGATATCGTTCTGGGCCGGGTGCCGGTCTTCTGGGTGCTGAACCCGACCTATATCATCATCTGCGCCATGGTCGGCGTTCTGGTCTTCTTCACCGCTCATCTCTTCGAATCGCGCTATCGGCTGCTCATCTGGCTCGATGCCGTGGGGCTATCGGCCTACTGCGTGATGGGAGCGGCCAAGGGTATGGCAGCCACGGGCTCGCCCACCGTTGCGATCGTCACCGGCGCGCTGACGGCAACCTTCGGCGGCATCCTGCGCGATCTGCTTGCGAATGAACCTTCGGTCCTGCTGCGCCCGGAAATCTATGTGACGGCCTCAATCGTCGGCGCCGGCGTCTTCACCGCCGCCAATGCGACGACGCTGCCGCTTTATGTCTCTGCGGGATTGGGCGTGATCGCGGCCTTCGCGGTGCGCGGCGGCGCGCTCTGGTTCGGCTGGACCTTTCCGACCTATCACCACAAGCCAGGCCGGCATCCGGACGATGTGATGTAGACGCGAGGCATCAGGAATTAGGCAGTGGGCAATAGCGGGACGCTATGAAACAATTCTATTTCCTATTGCCTCTGCTTACGGCGCAGGCGGATCACCACGTCGACATGGGCGATTTCCATGCCCTGCGGCGGTTCGGGCAGATTGTCGATCGTCAGGTTGCTGATCGGGATATCCAGCACTTCGTTGTGGCCTTCCACGAAAAAGTGATGGTGGTCGGAGACGTTGGTGTCGAAGTAAGTCTTGGTGCTTTCGACGGCGAGCACGCGGATCAGGCCCGCCTCGGTAAATTGATGCAGCGTGTTGTAGACGGTCGCGAGCGAAACCGGAACGCCGGCGGCAACGGCTTCCTCGTGCAGTTCTTCCACCGTCAGATGCCGGTCGCCCTTGGCGAAGAGGAGGTCTCCCAGTGCGATCCGCTGTCGGGTCGGTCTCAGGCCGACATTGCGCAGCCTGGTTTCGATCGCGATTTCGGCTTCTTCCGCCATTCAGGGACTCCGGATTCCTGATCTCTATAATTCTTTACTAAGCCATATAACTTTTGCCTTGATTGCTTTCAATAGTTTCCATGGGGTGGGAAGGTGCTCAAAAGCCGGAAAAATCGGGCTTTTGCCGCATTTGGCACTGGTAGCAGCTCTGGCGTTCCTGTATGCGACCACCACATAGGAGCTACTGTGTTCGATCGAACGGCTGAATGAGAGTGTGATGGTTACGCTTCATTTTCTGTCGATCTTGCACTAAAGCTTCACATCCATCGGCATTCATGCGGGGGAAACGGAATTTTTATGACGACGAGACAATCCAGCTTCAATTACGAGGAAATCCTGTCCTGTGGCCGCGGCGAACTGTTCGGCCCGGGCAACGCACAGCTTCCCCTGCCACCGATGCTGATGGTCCATCGCATTACAGATATTTCCGAAACGGGCGGAGCCTTCGACAAAGGCTATATTCGCGCCGAATACGACGTGCGTCCCGATGATTGGTACTTCCCCTGCCATTTTGCCGGCAATCCCATCATGCCGGGCTGCCTCGGCCTCGACGGCATGTGGCAGCTGACCGGCTTCTTCCTCGGCTGGCTCGGCGAGCCCGGCCGCGGCATGGCGCTTTCCACTGGCGAAGTGAAGTTCAAGGGCATGGTTCGTCCGGACACGAAGCTTCTCGAATACGGCATCGACTTCAAGCGCGTCATGCGCGGCCGCCTCGTCCTCGGCACCGCCGACGGCTGGCTGAAGGCCGATGGCGAGACCATTTATCAGGCGACGGACCTGCGCGTGGGCCTGTCCAAGGACAAGGTTGCCTGAACTGCGGCACCGCCGCCTCCACAAAGACAGATGTTTTAGAAAAGGTCATCGACATGAGACGGGTAGTTGTTACGGGTCTGGGTATTGTCTCTTCGATTGGAAACAATGCTCAAGAAGTGACCGCCTCGCTGCGCGACGCCAAATCCGGTATTTCCTTCTCCCCCGATTTCGCCGAGCATGGCTTCAAATGCCAGGTCTGGGGCGCGCCTAAGATCGATACGACCGACCTGGTGGATCGCCGCGCCATGCGCTTCCTGTCGCAGGGCGGTGCCTGGAACCACGTCGCCATGAAGCAGGCGATCGCCGATAGCGGCCTTGAGGAAAGCGATATCACCAACGAGCGCACCGGCATCATCATGGGCTCCGGCGGCCCGTCGACCCGCACGCTGATTGAGGCTGCCGACATCACCCGCAAGAACAACAGCCCGAAGCGCATCGGCCCCTTCGCCGTGCCAAAGTCGATGTCGTCGACGGCCTCGGCCACGCTTGCGACTTGGTTCAAGATCCACGGCGTCAATTACTCCATCTCGTCTGCCTGCTCGACCTCGGCGCACTGCATCGGCAATGCTGCCGAAATGATCCAGTGGGGCAAGCAGGACGTCATGTTCGCCGGCGGCCAC
Source organism: Rhizobium sp. AG207R (assembly GCF_027109195.1). Classification (NCBI taxonomy): domain Bacteria; kingdom Pseudomonadati; phylum Pseudomonadota; class Alphaproteobacteria; order Hyphomicrobiales; family Rhizobiaceae; genus Rhizobium; species Rhizobium sp. AG207R. The sequence goes on along the minus strand of NZ_JAEPVT010000018.1, from coordinate 57,098 downwards.
GAGGATCTCGACTGGACCATGTCGAACCTCTTCGACGCCATGGGCGCCATGTCGTCGGACTTCAATGAGAACCATCCGGAAACCGCCTCGCGCGCCTATGACGCCAAGCGTGACGGCTTCGTCATCGCCGGCGGCGCCGGCGTGCTGGTTCTGGAAGAGCTTGAGCATGCCAAGGCACGCGGCGCCAAGATCTATGCCGAAATCATCGGCTATGGCGCTACCTCGGACGGTTACGACATGGTCGCGCCGTCAGGCGAAGGTGCCGTGCGCTGCATGCGCCAGGCGCTCGCCACCGTGAAGGGCGATATCGATTACATCAACACCCACGGCACATCGACGCCGGTGGGCGACAGCAAGGAAATCGGCGCGATCCGCGAAGTCTTCGGCGACAAGATCCCGCCGATCCAGTCGACCAAGTCGCTGACGGGCCATTCGCTCGGCGCAGCGGGCGTTCAGGAATCGATCTACTCGATCCTGATGATGCAGGAGCGCTTCATCGGCGAAAGCGCCCATATCACCGAACTCGATCCGGAATTCGAAGGCGTGCCGATCGTGCGCAAGCGTATCGATAATGCCAAGTTCGATATCGCTCTTTCGAACTCCTTCGGCTTCGGCGGCACCAACGCCACGCTCGTATTCCAGCGCTATAACGGATAAGGCAATGACGGGAATTATGCAGGGTAAGCGCGGCCTCATCATGGGCGTCGCAAACAACCATTCGATTGCCTGGGGTATTTCAAAGGCACTGGCCGCCGAAGGCGCTGAACTGGCTTTCACCTTTCAGGGCGAAGCGCTCGGCAAGCGCGTCAAGCCGCTCGCAGCCGAAGTCGGCTCGGATTTCCTACTGCCTTGCGATGTCGAGGATCTCGCTTCGGTCGATGCCGTCTTCGACGCCATCAAGGAGCGCTGGGGCAAGCTGGATTTCATCGTCCACGCCATCGGCTTTTCCGACAAGAACGAGCTGAAGGGGCTCTATGCCAACACCACGCGGGAGAATTTCACCCGCACCATGGTGATTTCCTGCTTCTCCTTCACCGAGATCGCCAGGCGCGCCGCCGAACTGATGACGGAAGGCGGCAGCATGCTGACGCTGACCTATAACGGCTCGACGCGCGTCATTCCGAACTATAACGTCATGGGTGTTGCCAAGGCGGCTCTCGAGGCCTCCGTCCGCTATCTCGCTGCGGATTACGGCCCGCGCGGCATCCGCGTCAACGCCGTTTCCGCCGGCCCGATCCGCACGCTTGCTGGCGCCGGCATTTCCGACGCCCGTGCCATCCTCTCTTGGAACCAGCGCAATGCGCCGCTGCGTAAGTCTGTCACCATCGACCAGGTCGGTTCGTCGTCGCTCTACCTCCTGTCGGATCTGGCAGCAGGCGTGACTGGCGAAGTCCATTTTGTCGATGCTGGCTACAACATCACTTCCATGCCGACGCTAGAAACGCTGTCGAGCGCAGATACGGAATAAGCCTCCGATCTCAGTCGTGTCCTCCCGGTTTTGGCCGGGAGGATCAATTTCCGGATATCCTTTCAGAGGATTCCCGATGACGTCCATCGACGACGCAGAACCTTTGGCATCGACCGACCGTCTTATCCTTCGCCGCTTTGTGCCAGAGGATTTTGTCGCCTACAGCGCCTATCGCTCCCTGCCGGAGATCTATCGTTTTCTTTATCGCGACCCTCCTTCGCCTGAAGTGTTGCGAGAGCGTTTCGATATCCGCCTGAACTCCCCTTTCTCCGAGGACGGAGATACGCTGCTATGTGCTGTCATTCGGCGGGAGGATGGCGCTTTGGTGGGTGACGTTAGCCTGACATTTGCAAGCAAGGCCGCACTTCAGGCCGAGCTCGGCTATACCTCTAACCCAGCCTATGCCAGGAAGGGATATGCTACCGAGGCGGCGGAAGCCATGATTACCCTCGGTTTCGAAAAATTCGGCTTTCATCGGATATTCGCCCGGCTGGATGCGAAAAATGCCGGCTCAGTCGGTGTCGTCGAACGCCTCGGCCTGCGCCGTGAGGCGCTTCTGATCGAAAACGATCGTTTCAACGGTGTCTGGGGCGACGAATGCGTCTACGCCGTGCTGAACCGCGAATGGGCCGCAAGAGCGTCGAAACGAAGCCCCTGAGCCCCGCTCAAAAAATGGCGGCCATCTGACCGCCATCATTCCTCACTTCTTCGCCCAGAGCACCTTGTAGCGGGCGTTGCGGCAGGTCTCGCCGAACTCCTTGAAATTCTCCGCCAGCACCGGCTCATAGGGCAGGCCGCGATTGGCGACCAGCATTAGCCGTCCGCCGCCGCGCAGCGCCGAAGCGGCAGTCTTGATCATCGCCTGGCCGAGCGAAGGTTCGGCGGCATGGCCCTCATGGAAGGGCGGGTTCATGATGATCAGGTCGTACTTGTCCTTGACCGGCTCGCTCGCCAGATCGTGCCAGAAGAAGCGCTGCGCGACCTTGGGGCAGTGCGACAGCAGATTGGCCCGTGCGGCCTCCAGAGAGCCGTAGTGGGCCTCGTAGAGGTCGATGCGTTCGATTCTCGGCGACTTCATTGCCAGCTCGACGGAAAGGTAACCCCAGCCGGCGCCGAAATCGGCAGCATCGCCGGTAAAATCGGTCGGCAGGCGCGAGGCAAGCAGCTCCGAACCGGCGTCGATACGGTCGTGGGAGAACATGCCGGGCGCTGTGGTGAAGCTGTCGTCAACGAGCGTCGCCGGCTTCGCGAGCTGCGCCGTCAGCAGCTTGATATCGGCAGGGCGGGTAAACCAGAAGGCAACGCCGTGATATTTGGGCATATGCTCGATGTCGAGACCGAAGGCCTCGACGCGCTTGCGCAACGGCTGGATGCCGTCTTCCTTGCCGCCGGCAACGACGATGAGGCCGCCTTCTCTCACGCGCGTCAGGGCTTCGGCGATGTGATCCTCGTTCTCGCCCTTGTGCTTGCCGCAAAGCACGAGCGCGCCGTCATAGCCTTCGCCTTCGATCTCCGGCGTCACGTTGATGCGCTGCGCCTGCAGCTGGCGATAAAAGGGACGGAAGCCCTGGACGGCGGAAAGCTCGGCAGCAAATCCCTCCGGCAGCGCAAAGCCCGCCTCGGCGCCGAGGAACAGGATCCGCTGACCCTCGCCGGGCGCGTCGACGGTGCCGGAGGCAAAGGGATGGAACAGGGTCTTCAGGGCATCGCGGCTCATGGGCGTGGTCTCGTTATGGGAATGGGTTTCGTCTGTCGGATATGCGCCATCGTCGTATTCTGGGCTTGCCCCTCACCCTAACCCTCTCTCCGCATGCGGGGAGAGGGCTAGGGTGAGGGGGCCGGGCACCCACTTTCTACAAAACGGTCGGCACCGATAATATAAAAAGGGCGCGGAAAAGATCCCGCGCCCCGGAAAGTTTATGAAGGCGCGGGCTTATTCGGCCGCGTCATCCTTCTTCTTTTCGGCAACGATTTCCTGGCCGGTTGCCTGGTCGACAACCTTCATGGACAGGCGAACCTTGCCGCGCTCGTCGAAGCCGAGCAGCTTGACCCAGACCTTGTCGCCTTCCTTGACGACGTCCTGCGTCTTGGCCACGCGCTCGGAAGCGAGTTGCGAGATGTGGACGAGGCCGTCGCGGGCGCCGAAGAAGTTGACGAAGGCGCCGAAGTCGGCGGTCTTGACCACAGTACCTTCGTAGATCTGGCCGACTTCCGGCTCGGCGACGATCGAGTGGATCCACTTGCGGGCCGCTTCGATTTCCTTGCCGGAGGAGGAGGCGATCTTGACGGTGCCGTCGTCCTCGATGTTGATCTTGGCGCCGGTCTTTTCGACGATTTCGCGGATGACCTTGCCGCCGGAGCCGATGACTTCGCGGATCTTGTCGACCGGAATGTTCATGACTTCGATGCGCGGTGCGAATTCGCCGAGCTGGCCGCGGCTTTCGGAGATGGCCTTTGCCATTTCGCCGAGGATGTGCAGACGGCCGCCCTTCGCCTGGTTCAGGGCGACCTTCATGATCTCTTCGGTGATGCCGTCGATCTTGATGTCCATCTGCAGCGAGGTGATGCCTGCTTCGGTGCCGGCAACCTTGAAGTCCATGTCGCCGAGGTGGTCTTCGTCACCCAGGATGTCGGAGAGAACGGCAAAGCGCTCTTCTTCCTTGATGAGGCCCATGGCGATGCCGGCAACCGGCTTTGCCAGCGGCACGCCGGCATCCATCAGCGCCAGCGAGGTGCCGCAGACGGTCGCCATCGAGGAGGAGCCGTTGGACTCGGTGATCTCGGAGACGACACGCAGCGTGTAGGGGAACTGTTCCGCCGACGGCAGCATCGGGTGGATGGCGCGCCATGCGAGCTTGCCATGGCCGATCTCGCGGCGGCCCGGAGAACCCATGCGACCGGTTTCGCCGACCGAGTAGGGCGGGAAGTTGTAGTGCAGCATGAAGTTTTCTTTGTACATGCCGGTCAGGCTGTCGACATACTGCTCGTCCTCGCCGGTGCCGAGCGTGGCAACGACGATCGCCTGCGTCTCACCGCGGGTGAAGAGCGCAGAACCGTGCGTGCGCGGCAGCAGGCCGACTTCGGCGAGGATCGGGCGAACCGTCTGCAGATCGCGGCCGTCGATGCGGCTCGACGTGTCGAGGATGTTCCAGCGAACGATCTTCGCCTGCAGGTGCTTGAAGATGGCGCCGACTTCTTCGGCCGTGTACTTGGCTTCGCCTTCTTCCGGCAGGAAGTGTGCCTTCACCTTCGCCTTGACGGCGTCGACGGCAGCGTAGCGATCGGCCTTCTGGGTGATCTTGTAAGCGTTGCGCAGTTCCGCTTCGGCAAGGCCGAGCATTTCCTTCTCGAGCTCGGAATAGTCTTCCGGCTGGAAGTCGCGGGGCTCCTTGGCGGCGACTTCGGCAAGCTTGATGATCGCGTCGATGACGGGCTGGAAGCCGCGGTGGCCGAACATGACGGCGCCGAGCATGATGTCCTCAGGCAGTTCCTTGGCTTCGGATTCAACCATCAGAACGGCTTCCTGCGTGCCGGCGACGACGAGGTCGAGGCTCGATTCATCCATCTCGTCGAGATGCGGGTTCAGCACGTATTCGCCGTTGATGTAGCCGACGCGGGCGCCGCCGATCGGGCCCATGAAGGGGATGCCGGAGAGCGTCAGGGCTGCAGAGGTCGCGACCATGGACAGGATGTCCGGATCGTTTTCGAGGTCATGCTGGATGACGGTGACGACAACTTGTGTGTCGTTCTTGTAGCCTTCCGGGAAGAGCGGGCGGATCGGGCGGTCGATCAGACGGGAAACGAGCGTTTCGTTTTCGCTCGGACGTCCCTCGCGCTTGAAGTAACCGCCGGGGATCTTGCCGGCTGCGTAGGTCTTTTCCTGATAGTTGACGGTGAGCGGGAAGAAGTCCTGGCCCGGCTTCGGCGCCTTGGCGGAAACGACGGTCGCAAGCACCACGGTCTCGCCGTAGGTGGCGACAACGGCGCCGTCGGCCTGGCGGGCAATCTTGCCGGTTTCGAGCTTCAGCGGGCGGCCTGCCCACTCGATTTCGACGGTATGGATATCGAACATATCTTGTCCTTGCACTATGCGGGAAAAGGCGCCGAGGCCGACGAATTCGGCAGGGCACATCTTCAACCGCACGAAATGTGACGCATCACGGGCAAGACAACGAGAGGCTTTCGAAAGTCGGCCGAAGCGTGAAGCTTCGGCTGAAAGCATCCGGCAATCCTGCCCCATGACAGGTCAACGGTTGTTGTTGGCAGCACCGGCCCATCCGGCCTGCCGGCGGTTTCGCATCGCACCGGCGTAAGGCGCGAGGGAAACTGGTCTCAAGGGTTCATACCCTTCATAAGCATCCGGCGGGCGTTCAGGTGAACGCCCGCCGGAAATTCCGTTAGCGGCGGATACCGAGGCTGGTGATCAGCTTGGTATAACGGCCTTCGTCCTTCTTCTTGAGGTAGTCAAGAAGCGAGCGCCGGCTGGAAACCATCGTCAGAAGGCCACGACGGGAGTGGTTGTCCTTCTTGTGGTCCTTGAAGTGTTCCGTGAGGTTGTTGATGCGCTCGGTCAGGATCGCAACCTGGACTTCCGGAGAACCGGTGTCGCCTTCGGCGGTAGCGTATTCCTTGATCAGCGCAGCCTTGCGCTCAGCAGTGATCGACATCGGATGGTCCTTTCTATGAGAGGAGATTGAAGTCGCCAAACGCCGGGATGTCGTCCAGCATTGGCCGCGAATGCAATCAGGTATGCCTGATGCTGGCGCTGCCTATAAACCAAATGAGCGCCAATGGAAAGAGGGTTCTCCCTGGGCGCCTTTCAGCGCCCCGCCATGGCATCCCGGATCATGGCATTGTAGCCTTCCGGATCCTGCAGCATAGCGAAATGGCTGGCATCCTTCAGGATGACAAGCTTCGCGCCCGGGATCTCCTTCGCCATCATCTCGGTATGGTCCAGCTTCACCGCTTCGTCATGGTCGCCGATGGCAAGTGTCACCGGCACAGTGATCTTGCCGAGGTCGGCTGCGGTCCATGCCGGCTGCGTCTCCCACATCTTCGAGATCTGTTTGACGAAGGCGTCATATTCGTTCGGGGTCGGCGACAGCTTCCTGTAATAGTCACCGGCGACGTTGATGTAGTCGTTGAAAGTCTTGTTGCTCATGACATCGGGTTTCACGCCGTCGGTCGTGACATTGGCGGCTTGAGCGACCACGCGCGTCAGCTTTTCGGGATGTTTCATCGCCATGTCGATGCCGATGATGCCGCCATCGGACCATCCAACCAGCGTCACCTTGCCGACCTTCAAATAATCGAGCAGCGCGGCGTAATCCGAGGTCATCAGATCGTAGCCGAAGGGCTGCTGGCTGCGCGTCGAGCGGCCATGCCCGCGGCTGTCGGCGACGATGACGAGATGATCTCTCGCGAAATCGGCAACCTGAGCGCCCCAAACATCGGCATTCCCGAGACCGCCATGAATGAAGAGGATCGGGTCGCCTTCGCCATATTCGGCATAATACATCTTGATGTCATTGACATCGGCCATGCCGCTCGCCTTCGGCTGCGGCATTGGCGGGAACGGCGGCAGCCCGGCCCACCGTTCGGCGGATTGGGCGTTCGTCACCGTCAGGAACAGGGAAAGGAATGCAACTATTCCGAATGCAACTCTGCGCATGTTTGCCCCCTTTGAACGGGCCATGGAGGCCCGTCGGGGAGCATATCGCATCGCCATTGCCCGCAATAGCGCTATTTCCGGCTGAACTTAGCTATCCAAACACGCGCTTGGGACGAAATTCGCCCTGGCCGATCTCGCCGATCGCAATCAGCTTGCCGCGTGCCGTGGCATAGGCCTCGGTTTCGGCAACCGGCGCATCGCGGCCGCGCACGAGGATCGGGTTACCCATTTTCAGGCGGTGTGCCTGATCGTCGCTGATGACGAGATGTGGCAGCGAAGACAGCGCCTCGGCCGTATCGATCAGCAGTGCGTCCAGGGCTGCAAGTCGCTCGTCCGCATCCTCGATCTCTTCCAGCGCCACGAGATCGGCAAGCGGCACCATCGTCTCTTCGGCGAAGGGAGCGACGAAGCTGCGGCGCAGGCCGGAAATATGGCCGTAACAGCCGAGATCACGGCCGAAATCGCGGGCGAGCGCACGCACATAGGTGCCCTTGCCGCATTCGACTTCGAAATGCGCTGTATTAGCGTCCGGGCAAGCGAGCAGCGTCAGGCGGAAAATCTCCACTTCGCGCGAGGGTATCTCGACCGTTTCACCTTCGCGGGCAAGATCGTAGGCGCGCTCACCTGATATCTTGATGGCGGAGAACTGCGGCGGAATCTGCTGGATGACGCCGGTATATTTCGGCAGAAGCGCGCGAATATCTTCTTCGCTCGGACGCTTGTCGGAGGTGGCGGTCACTTCGCCTTCAAGGTCGTCGGACGCGCGTTCTTCGCCCCAGGTCACGGTGAACTCATAAATCTTGCGGCCGTCCATGACGTAGGGAACCGTCTTGGTGGCGTCGCCAAGTGCGATCGGCAGCATGCCGGAGGCGAGCGGATCGAGCGTGCCGGCATGGCCCGCCTTCTGGGCCTTGAACAGCCACTTGATCTTGGAAACGGCTTCGGTCGAGCCGAAATCCACCGGCTTGTCGAGGATGAGCCAACCCGAAATCGGGCGGCCCTTGGGTTTGCGTGGCTTGGACATTCTCTGTCTCTGTTATTGATCTTGGTCGTTGTCGTCTTCGAGATCGCGGCTGACCTCGGGCGAGCGCAGCAGCGCGTCGATCTTCTTGTAATTATCGAAGCTCGTATCGTCGCGGAAGCGGACTTCCGGCATGTACTTCATCTGGCGAAGCTGCGGGCCGAGACGGCCGCGGATATATTTCGCATGGCGGTTTAGCGCTTCGATGACGGCGCCGTGGTCGGAAACGCCAAGCGGCGTCACGAAGGCGGTCGCGATCTTCAGATCGGGCGACATGCGCACTTCGGAAATGGAGATCACGGTGCGCTCGATCAGGTCGTCGCGCACTTCGCCGCGCTGCAGAACCTGCGTGATCGCTGAGCGCACCTGCTCGCCGACGCGAAGCATGCGCTGCGAAGGCGCGGAAGAAGTTGGTCTGGTCATGGTTGTTCCGTTAGCAGCGTCGTTTGGACGCGATAAAGCGGGTCAAATGACTCGATCCGGCGTAAAGGTCAAGGCTGGAGAGGGTTTGCGGCCTGCCAGAAGCCGAGAATCCTTGCGAAAGCGGCATTCTGGGCGTCCTGATCGGCAAAGGCGGATGCCGGGATGTAGGTGACAAAGGTTTCGGTATCGAATTCAATCCGTCCGCTGCGGTGGCTGATATTCAGGATCTCGCTCCAGCCAAGCCAAATCGATGTCTGCGCCGAATTCCAGGCGGCACCTTCGGGGGTGATCGTGACAGTGACGGTGACATCAGGGCGCAGGCGCGATTGCATCACCCTTAGGCGTCGGCGTGTGGCCCACCTAAAATAGAGCAAGATCAGTGCGTAGCAGATCAGTGTCGGTACGAGCCAAATGATCGCCATCTCACCGAGGCCGATCGATCGCGACAGCCCGAATACGGGAATGAAAACATATTCCCGAAGAAGATGGAAAAAGACGGGAAGCGCTGCGCCGACCACGATCGCTGACACGAAGAACCAGGCCGTCTCGCTCTGTGCATTCCTTGGACGGCGAAGGGCAAAGCGCTGTCCCGCCTGGCGCATCACGGCGACATGTTCCGCCGGCTGGCGAACGAAGGAGACGATGACGGATTGATCGTCTGCAAGCTCTGTCGTGATCTCCATGGCGTACCCATTTAGCGGCATTTAAAAAAACCGCCGGTTTCGGCCGGCGGTTTTGATATCTAGCAAATCGAAGGATTGCTTACAGCGTGCGCGTGATGTGCTCGACGCGGAAGCATTCGATCGTATCGCCGACGCGGATGTCTTCGTAGTTTTCGAAGGCCATACCGCATTCCTGGCCCATGTTGACTTCCGAGACTTCGTCCTTGAAGCGCTTGAGCGTCTTGAGCTTGCCTTCGTGGATGACGACGTTGTCGCGAACCAGGCGAACGCCGACACCACGCTCGACCTTGCCTTCGGTGACGCGGCAACCCGCGACCTTGCCGACCTTCGTGATGTTGAACACCTCGAGGATCTCGGCATTGCCGAGGAAGGTTTCGCGGCGCTCCGGAGAGAGCAGGCCCGACATCGCTGCCTTCACGTCATCCACCAGATCGTAGATGATGTTGTAGTAGCGGATCTCGATGCCTTCGCGCTCCGCCAGCGTGCGGGCCTGAGCATTCGCACGGACGTTGAAGCCGATGATCGCCGCGTCGGATGCACCGGCGAGCGAGATATCGGATTCGGTCACGCCGCCGACGCCCGAATGGACGATACGGGCGCGCACTTCGTCGGTGCCGAGCTTTTCCAGCGCGCCGGCAATGGCTTCGATCGAGCCCTGCACGTCGCCCTTGATGACCAGCGGGAACTCCTTGATGCCCGAGGTCTGCAGCTGCGACATCATCTGCTCCAGCGACCCGCGCTGACCGGACTGGCGAGCGGCTGCCTTGTCGCGGGTGAGGCGCTGGCGGTATTCCGAGATTTCGCGGGCGCGGCTTTCGCTTTCGACGACGGCGAACTTGTCACCGGCCTGCGGTGCACCGGAAAGGCCGAGCAGTTCGACCGGCATGGCCGGGCCTGCTTCCTTCACATGCTCGCCCTTGTCGTTGACGAGCGCGCGCACACGGCCCCACTGATCGCCGGCGACGACGATCTGGCCGGGACGCAGTGTACCCTTTTGCACGAGTACGGTGGCGACGGAGCCGCGGCCGCGGTCGAGCTGGGCTTCGATGACCGTGCCTTCGGCCGTGCGGTTCGGATTGGCCTTGAGGTCAAGGATTTCCGCCTGCAACAGGATGGCTTCGAGCAGCTTGTCGAGGTTGGTGCGGTTCTTCGCGGAGACTTCCACGTCGAGCACTTCACCGCCCATCGATTCGACGAAGACTTCGTGCTGCAGCAGTTCCGTGCGGACCTTCTGCGGATTGGCTTCGTGCTTGTCGATCTTGTTGATCGCCACGATGATCGGAACACCCGCCGCCTTGGCGTGGTTGATCGATTCGATCGTCTGCGGCATCACGCTATCGTCGGCCGCTACCACGAGGATCGCGATATCGGTCGCCTGGGCACCGCGAGCACGCATCGCCGTAAAGGCGGCGTGGCCGGGCGTGTCGATGAAGGTGATCTTCTGGCCGTTCTGCTCGACCTGATAGGCGCCGATATGCTGGGTGATGCCACCGGCTTCGCCGGCGACCACGTTCGCATGGCGGATTGCGTCGAGCAGCGAGGTCTTGCCGTGGTCGACGTGGCCCATGATGGTGACGACGGGCGGACGCGAAACCAGTTCGCCTTCCTCGTCGGCAACATTGAAGATGCCCTGTTCGACGTCGGATTCCGAAACGCGCTTGACCGTGTGGCCGAATTCGCCGGCGATGAGTTCTGCCAGATCGGCGTCGATGACGTCGCCCGGCTTCATCATCTGGCCTTCCTTCATCAGGTACTTGATGACGTCGACGGCGCGCTCGGACATGCGCTGCGACAGTTCCTGAATGGTAATGGTCTCGGGCAGCACGACTTCACGCGAGATCTTTTCGCGTGTTTCCTGCATCTGGCTGCGGCGGAACTTTTCCTGGCGGCGGCGCATGGCCGAAAGCGAGCGGCCGCGTGCGTTGCCGTCTTCGTCGACATCGGCGGTGGTGACCGTCAGCTTGCCGCGGCGGCGTTCTTCGTCGGTCTTCGGACGCGTGGTGACCGGCTTTGCCGGCTCAGGCCGGGTGATCTTGCCACGGACCGGAGCGCCGCGGGACGGGCCACGGCCTTCCTCATCCTCGTTGCCCGGGCGACGGCGATTGGCCGGCGCTTCCGCGGCGGCTGCGCCGGGGCGGGCAGACTGCGGAGCGGAAGCATCCGGACGGCGTACAACGGTCGGCGCCGGAGCAGGCTGCGTAGCCGGCTTCGGGGCGTCAACCTTCGCCTCGACCGGAGCGGCCGGGGCCTGTTCGGCGACCTTGGCTGCTTCTGCGGCGCGAGCGGCCTCTTCTGCAGCACGACGGGCAGCTTCGGCCTGTTCGGCGACGCGGCGTGCTTCTTCTTCCTGGCGGCGGCGAGCTTCTTCCTCGGCGCGACGAACGGCGTCTGCCGCATCGCGGGCCTGTGCGTCAGCCAGCGCGCGGCGGCGGGCATCCATCTCGTCGGCCGACAGATGGTTCAGAACCACCGGACGCGACGAGCGCTCCTGCTGCGGGCGCTGCTGATAGCCCTGGTTGGATTGTGCCGGCCGCTGCTGCTGGCCGCCAGGCTGATGAATGCGCGGAGCCGGCTGCGGCGGGCGCGGCGGCTGCGGCGTCGGTTCGGCGACGCGCGTCACCGAGGGCGCCGATGTCGTTACCGGCGTGATTGGCTTTTCGTCTTCAGGACGTAGCGGGCGGCGCTTACGGGTCTCAACCACGACCGCCTTGGTGCGACCGCGGCCCATGTCCTGGCGCACGGTGCCCTGGTTTACGCCTGAAGGCTTCAAGGTGAGGGTCTTCTTACCCGAAACACTCAGCGTCTTGTCGTCTTGATTGTCGGTCATTCCGTTCCTGTTCCTTCGGACAGGGCACGGAAACGTCCGTCAGACCCTGTCGTTCAATGCATGTACCTTAATGAGGCGTCCGGCAAAGGCCGGTGACCGCGTCATTGTTTTCGCCGGCCAGCGCCGCCCGTTGCCCGGGACTGACCGCCGTTGCGGTACCGTTCGAGCAGGTTTGCGCGCTTCACTACACCCTCACCCGCCTGCCCTGCAAGCGCTGCGGCATGGATAAAAGCATTCTGGCCCATCAGTTCGTCCATTTCCGCCTCCGTAAAGACACGGAAGGACGGTATTTCCGCTTCGGTCTCCATGCCGAGATGCCAGGCCTTCCTTGCCTGATCGATCTTGCGCACGCCATCGGCGGCGGCGTTCATCGCATGGAACACGGCAAGTGCCGAGCCGTTGCGAACGGCGCCATCCACCTTCGACGAGCCGGATACGAACTGGCCCGCCTTGCGTGCCATGTTCATCATCCCGGCCAGTTGCGCCGCTAGAAGGCGGTCGACGGTGGCGCCGAGATCGCTCGGCGCGGCCACCTCCGCCTTCAGGGCGCGGGAGAACAACTTCTTTGCTACTGCCTTGTCCACGAGCGCCCGGTCGATCTTGACCCAGCATCCGCGCCCCGGCAGCTGCCGCTTCAGATCCGGAACGACTGTTCCGTCCGGAGCGGCGACGAAGCGGATCAGCTCATCCGGCGATCCGCTTTCGCGTGTTACAATGCACATACGGCCATTTGCGCCGTCACCCGAAAGATCGTTGTCTTCGGGCGCGGCCTTCGGCCCCTCTGCGCTCATCATGCTTCCTGCTCGGCCTCGCCTTCACCTTCCGATGCCTCTTCGGCTTCGGCGGCGAGATCGGCTTCGGTGATCCAGCCGGCCAGCAGGCGGGCCTGCACGACCATCTGTTCGGCTTCGACGCGCGAGACTTCGAGCTTGGAGAACAGGCCTTCGAACTTCTTCGTTTCGCCGTTCTTGCGTTCGCTCCAGCCGACGAGGTCGTCAGCGGCGCAGCCGGCAAAGTCCTCGATCGTCTTGATGCCGTCCTCGCCGAGGGCGACCATCATCTGTGCAGTCATGCCGTTGATCTGGCGAAGCTCGTCGGAAACGCCGAGCGCCTTGCGCTTCTCGTCCATCTCCGCTTCGAGCTTTTCGAGATATTCGCGGGCGCGCGTCTGGATTTCCTGGGCGGTGTCTTCGTCGAAGCCGTCGATCGAGGAGATTTCGTCGAGATCGACGTAAGCCAGTTCCTCGACAGCGGCAAACCCTTCCGAGGCCAGAACCTGACCGACCATCTCGTCGACGTCGAGCGCGTCCATGAACAGGTTCGTACGCTCGTTGAATTCCTTCTGACGGCGTTCCGATTCCTCGGCTTCCGTCATGATGTCGATATCCCAACCGGTCAGCTGCGAGGCGAGGCGGACATTCTGGCCGCGGCGGCCGATGGCGAGCGAAAGCTGCTCGTCCGGCACCACGACTTCGATGCGTTCTGCATCTTCGTCGAGAACGACCTTGGCGACTTCGGCCGGCTGCAGCGCGTTGACGACGAAGTTCGCCGGCTCGCTGGACCAGGGAATGATGTCGATCTTTTCGCCCTGCAGCTCGCCGACGACGGCCTGAACGCGCGAACCGCGCATACCGACGCAGGCGCCGACCGGATCGATCGACGAGTCGTTCGAGATGACGGCGATCTTGGCGCGCGAGCCCGGATCGCGGGCGACCGACTTCACTTGGATGATGCCGTCGTAGATCTCAGGCACTTCCATGGTGAAGAGCTTGACCATGAACTGCGGATGCGTGCGCGACAGGAAGATCTGCGGGCCACGCTGCTCGCGACGAACGTCGTAGACATAGGCGCGGACGCGATCGCCATAGCGGAAGTTTTCGCGCGGGATCATTTCGTCGCGGCGGATGATGCCTTCGCCACGGCCGAGGTCGACGATAACGTTGCCGTATTCGACGCGCTTGACGGTGCCGTTGACGATTTCGCCGACGCGATCCTTGAATTCGTCGAACTGGCGGTCACGTTCGGCTTCGCGCACCTTCTGCACGATGACCTGCTTGGCCGACTGGGCGGCGATGCGGCCGAAATCCATCGGAGGCAGCGGATCGGCGATAAAATCGCCGAGGGCTGCGTCCGGGTTGCGGTCGCGGGCCAGTTCCAGCGGGATCTGCGTGGAATAGTCTTCGGCCTTTTCGACCACTTCGAGCAGACGCTGGAGGCGGATTTCACCCGTCTTCGGATTGATATCGGCGCGGATATTCGATTCCGTGCCGTAACGCGAGCGCGCGGCCTTCTGGATCGCATCCGCCATTGCGGCAAGCACGATCTCGCGGTCGATGACCTTTTCGCGCGCCACTGCATCTGCGATCTGCAGAAGTTCTAGCCGGTTCGCACTGACTGCCATTGTTCTTAGTCTCCGTCTTCCTGCCTTCAGGTTTCCCGTTCCGTCAGGCGGTTCGTTGATCGGTTATTCCTGGTCGTCCGCTTCGTTCTGGTTCGCTGCCTCGGCTTTCGCCAGCTTGTCGGCGCGCAGCGCGTCGCGGATGAGATCGTCCGTCAGGATCAGCTTGGCCTCGGCCAGCGTGCTGAACGGAATGGTCACCTTGGGCTCCTCGCCATAGGCGACCTGGTCGCGTTCGATCGTGAAGCCGTCATTGTTGACGGCGGCGATCTTGCCGCGGAAACGCTTGCGGTTATCAACGAGGATCGACGTTTCGCACTTGACGATATGGCCGATCCAGCGCTGAAAATCCGACTTTCGCACCATCGGGCGGTCGATACCCGGCGAAGACACTTCGAGATGATACGCCTTATCGATCGGATCTTCCACATCCAGGACCGGAGAAATGGCCATGGAGACCTCTTCGCAGTCCTCGACGGTCATGGTGCCGTCGTTGCGCTCGGTCATGATCTGCAGTGTCAGGCCGTTCAGATGGAGGAGGCGCACGCGCACCAGACGGAAGCCCATGCCCACAAGCACGGGCTCGATGATCGCGGCGACGCGCTGATCAAGGCCGGTTTCGACGATCAGCCGGGGTTCATTGGTATTGTCTGCGTTTGTCACGTCCGACAAGCATTCACTCCGCATTGTTCATGCATTGGGAGATCGCGCTAATAAAAAAGAGCGGGTCCTTGCGGCCCACTCTTCATCACACGATCAAGAATTTGATGCGGATATAAGCCTCTTTCCGGCAAATTGCAAGGCATTCGCGTCGAAAGCCTTTTCCGCAGCTATTTCAGTACGCCGAGCATGGAGCTATCGGGATAGCAGGTGGGCTTCATGCCGCTCTTTTCCTGCCATTGACCGATCGAGCGCCGGGTTTTGTAGCCGGGCAGGCCGTCCGTGCCGCCGACATCGTAGCCCTTGTGCTCCAGAACCTTCTGCATATTGGCGACATCCGAGCGCAGCATCTTGCCGACATCGCCCCATTTTTCCTGAAAAGCGCCGCTGCCATTGGCGATGCGGTCGGCAAGATTGCCGATATAGAGGCCGTAGAGATCGGAATTGTTGTATTCCTTGATCACGTAGAAATTCGGCGTGACGATGAATTCCGGTCCATCGCGGCCGGCCGGGACCAACATCATGCCGCTGGCGCGCATTTCGTCCGCTGGGAAGGCCTTGCCGGAAACCGGCTTGATCCCAAGCGAAGCCCATTGCGAGATCGGCTTCGCTAGATCAGGTCCTTCCTGCGCGCAGGACACATTCTGCGGAATGGTCACTTCGTATCCCCAGCCACGGCCGCGCTGCCAGCCCTTCTGAACCATATAGTTGGCTATGGAGGCCAAAGTGTCCGGCACTGAGGTCCAGATGTTGCGATGGCCGTCACCATCGAAATCGACGGCATATTTCAGATAGTTGGTCGGCATGAACTGCGGCTGGCCGAGCGCGCCGGCCCACGAGCCCTTGAACTGATCCGGCGTCACATCACCATGGTCGAGGATGCGCAGTGCCGCGATCACTTCGGTGCGGAACATATCCTTGCGCGTCGACATGAAGGCCTTGGTCGCCAGCACCTGCATCGCCGAATTCGGCAGCTTGGCGGCGCCGAAGCCGGTTTCGCGGCCCCAAATCGCAAGCAGGATCGGTCCCGGAACGCCATAGGTCTTCTCGATCCGCCGCAGCACCGGCCCATATTGCGAGGCGAGGCTCCGCCCGGTCGCGGTGAGCTTCTGCAGCCGTGCCTCGTTGAAATAGGGGGCGGGCGAGGAGAATTCCGCCTGTGTCTGTGCCTGCTCCTTCGGCTTCGGGAAACCCGGCGGCTCGAGGTCAGGCAGATCCCAGTTCAGCATCACGCCAGCAAAGGCGGCCTGGAAGGTCTTTTCCGAAATCCCGGCCTTTCGCGCTTCCGGCCAGAGATCCTTCTGAATCCAGGTTTGAAACTGCGCTTCGACATCGGCTTTCGAGGCGGCAAGCGCAGGGAGGGGGAGAAGGGCGAGGAGGAGGACGCAGAGTAGGGAAAGCAGCCTTTGTGCATGCCGAGCCGCTGATACCCCCCTCTGTCGCTTTCGCGACATCTCCCCCACTTGGGGGGAGATTGTTGGGAGTTCGCTGCCGCCGTTATCCGTAAAATTTCCCTCGGCATCTCCAGGCAGGATATTGGTTTGAGGCAGATCGCTGCTGCGGGCCACCAATCTCCCCCCTTGTGGGGGAGATGTCAGCGAAAGCTGACAGAGGGGGGTAAAAACTCTCCTCATACTCTTTCCTTTGTTGCGGCTCTCAAATCGCCGTCCGCGCCCTCAGCGCCGCCGCCAGCGTGCCTTCGTCAAGATAATCGAGCTCGCCGCCCACGGGCACGCCATGAGCAAGGCGGGTGATCTTGACCTCGAGGCCATCAAGCTGGTCGGTTATATAGTGTGCTGTTGTTTGCCCCTCGACCGTCGCATTGACGGCGATGATGATCTCGCGAATGCCGCCTTCGCTGACGCGCGCGATCAGCCCACGAATGTTGAGATCATCAGGCCCGACGCCGTCGAGCGGCGACAGGACGCCGCCGAGGACATGGTAGGCGGCGTTCATCGCGCCTGATCGCTCCAGCGCCCAGAGATCGGAGACATCCTCGACGACGATGATGACGGACTGGTCGCGGCGATCGTCGGTGCAGACAGTGCAGGGGTCGACGGTATCGACATTGCCGCAGCGCGAGCAGATCTTCACCTTGTCGTAAGCGTCGGCCATCGCATGCGACAGCGGGCCGAGCAGCTGGTCCTTCTTCTTGATCAGATGCAGCGCCGCGCGGCGCGCAGAGCGCGGCCCGAGGCCTGGTACTTTCGCCAGGAGCTGGATGAGTTTTTCGATTTCGGGGCCGGTGACTCGCTTTGCCATGGGAGGCTTTTAGCTCATATGCTCAAGGAACGGAATCACGGAAGGAACGGTTGACGGATGAAAATTCTGGCCGTGTGCCGCGGCGCCCCTGAAACGCTGCCGGGCGAGAAGGCGAAGACGGGGATCAATAAGCACGCCGTCAGCGGTGCCGTCATGGTCGATGAGCTCGGGTTGCTCGGTGATGCCATCTGCAATCGCAAGCATCATGGCGGCCGTGATCAGGCCGTTTATATCGAGGGTTCGCTGACGCTGGACTGGTGGGCAGCCGAGCTTGGGCGACCGTTGGAGCCCGGCACCTTCGGCGAAAACCTCGTCATCGATGGCCTGGACAATTGCCAGGTCGCCGCCGGCGATCGATTCATAGCCGGCGATCTTGTTCTGGAAGTGACCTCCGCGCGCATTCCCTGCTCGACCTTCGCGGCGAAGATGGATGATCCGCAATTCGTCAAGCGATACATCCGGGCCGGGCGGCCCGGCATCTATTGCCGCGTTCTCGCGAGCGGCACAGTGAGCGCTGATATGCCGGTCACCTACCTGCCCTATGCCGGCGAGAGGGTGGCCATGCCGGAAATGATGGCGACATTCGGCAGGCGATTGTCACCGGAGGATCGGGCGCGCTATCTGGCCGCGCCCATCCATCACAAGCTGCGTGCGCTCATCGAAAGCGGCGCAGCGGTCTGAAATCACCGCATGGCAATCGCGACGGCCGCGCCTGCCATGGTGCCAGCGCTGGCGCGATTGGCGATGCGTACGGCGCGGCGGCTCTTGAGGAAAGTTCTGGCCTTCGCGGCAAGCATCGCCCAGGAGAGGTCGATGACGACGAGCACCGCAAACATCGTCGCCACCAGCTCGGCCCAGCCCGAAATCGTTACGCCGTGCAGATCAATGATAGAGGGCAGCAGCGCCACATAAAATACCATGATCTTGGGATTGCCCATGGTAACCGTGAAGCCCGCGAGGAAGAGCCGTATGGCTGATTGCTCGTCCGGCAGTTCCTCTCCCGCCGTATCGGAGGAGGCAAACCACATCTTCCAGGCAAGGTAGAGCAGATAGGCGACACCCAGCCACTTGATCGCCACGAAGGCCAAATGGAAGGTTTCGGCGATGGTCGCAAGGCCGGCAACGGCGCAGGTCAGCCAGATCGCCTCGCCGAGCCACATGCCCGAGAGGAAGGGCAGCACGTTTCGCGCGCCCTTCGTCAGCACACGCGCCACAAGTGCAGCTATGTTCGGTCCCGGCGATCCCGCCGCAATGAATAAGGCACCGGCAAAAACAAGCAGCGTCGATAAACTCATCGCATTCCCTCCAACAGGGCAGGCTGGACGATATCTGGAAGAAGAGCGCCAGAGATAGCATTCCGGCGCGGCTTTTCCAAATACCGGATTTATGTTCAGCCAAGCTCGGCGCGAAAACGCCCGAAGATTGCCTTGCCTTCCGGCCAGTCGCCCAGTCCGGATGCCGCATTGATATGCCCGCGCGGCCCGACATCGACGAAGGTGCTGCCCCAACTTTCGGCACTGCGACGCGCATGATCGAAGGAGCCGAAAGGATCGTCGGTGCTGGCGACGAGAAGGGACGGAAAAGGCAGTCGCTGCCGTGGAGGATTGGCAAAGCTGCCGGCTTCGGCAAGATAGATTTCGCCCTTTGGATCAGGCGCGGCCACCAGAAACGCGCCAAGGATCGCAGTCTTTTTGATGGGCGCCCAATGGGCGATCAGTTGGCACGCAAGGCTGTGCGCGATCAGGATCGGCGGCGTTTTGGAACGTGAGATTTCGCCCTCGAGCGCTGCAATCCAATCCGAAAGTATCGGTTTGTCCCAGCTCGACGGCTGGAAGCGCCGCATGGTCGGATCGTCCCGTTCCCACAATGTTTGCCAGTGACCTTCTCCCGAACCGCCCAGTCCCGGTAGCGTGATGATGTCGCTCATCTCTATCCTTTCTCCATGGTTTTACACGGAGAAAAGCTGGCATGCCGGGATGCCGATTGACATTGCAATCCATCGGATAAAACTTGTCCCAACCGATGAATTGAAGGCGAGCAATGGATACTATCGAAAGAGGACTGGATCCGACAGATCTATCGATCATCGAAATCCTGCAGCAGGACGGGCGAATCTCGGTATCGGAGCTCGGCCGCCGTGTCGGCCTGTCGCAGCCGGCGGCATCGGAGCGGCTGAAGCGGCTGGAGGAGCGTGGCGTGGTTGCAGCCTATCGCGCCGTCATCGATCCCGCTGCCGTCGGGCTCGGCATGATGGCAGTCATCCGCCTGCGCACGACGCATGAGCATATTCGGCCCTATCTGAAGCAGTTTTCGGAAATGCCCGAAATTATCGAGGTGCTGAGGCTGACTGGCGAGGATTGCTTCCTGCTCAAGGTTCTCGTGCCGACACCATCAGACCTTGAAACCATCGTCGATTCAATCGCCCGCCATGGTGCGGTGACGACATCGCTGGTGCTGCGGAACGAACCTGTGAAAGCGATAGGCCGCGATCTGATCCGCAAGGCGGCCGCCCGCTGATAGGCAGGGCTATCGCATATGAAGGCGGATGAGTACCCTAAGCTCCTTCTCCCCTTGGGGAGAAGGTGGCCCGAAGGGTCGGATGAGGGGATTATCGATTTGAATTCATGGATTTTTGTGGTCTTGGCGGGCACCCCCTCATCCGCCTGGCGGCACCTTCTCCCCGCTGGGGAGAAGGGGGACGGCGGCGATCTCCGCTCATATGCGATACCCCTGCGCTGATGGGGGAGTGTGCTCGTCTCAGAACGGCAGCTTGAAACCGGGCGGAATCGGCAGGCCGGCGGTCAGCTCGCGGGTCTTTTCGGCGGCGATCGCCTCAGCCTTTTCCTGAGCATCCTTGTTGGCGGCGACGATCAGGTCTTCGAGGATTTCGACATCGTCTTCCTTGAAGAGCGAGGGATCGATCTTGAGGCCGACCATCAGGCCCTTGCCGTTGACGGTGACGGTGACGAGGCCGCCGCCGGCCTTGCCTTCGACGCGGATGTCGGCGATCTCCGACTGCATCTTCTCCATCTTCGCCTGCATTTCCTTCACTTTGCCCATCATGCCCATGATGTCGCGCATCGTCTTTGGTCCTTCTTCTCCAAGTCTCTGTTTGAGCGGCAGGATATGTCGTCATGGTCGTCAACCGCTTCAAGCCGAAGCGGTTCCGTCGGCATTCATCCTAGCCTTAGAATTCGATGTCGTCGCCGGGTAGAATATCGCCATCGACGGATTCGGCGATTGCCGGCGGAGCAGCCGCTTCGTCCTCTTCGTCCGTCTCGGGTGCCCGCACCCGCACGTCGATGATCTTTGCGCCCGGAAATTGCGCCAGGATCGCCGCGACATCGGGGTCCTGCCGTGCATCGGCGACGCGCTGCTTCTGGGCGTTCGCTTCTGCTTCGACAAGCGTCGGCTGGCCCTCCTCGCGGCTGAGGCTGACGATCCAGTGGATGCCGGTCCATTCCTTCAGCTTGACGGCAAGCTCATTCAGCAGCGTGCCGGGAGCGCCCGGTGCCAGGCTGACATCGAGCCTTCCCGCCTCCAGCCTGACGGGGCGCACGAAGGTACGCACCAGCGCCTTCATCTTCGGATCGCGCTTCTGGCTCGCAAGTTCGGCGATATCGGCCATCGAATTAACAGGCACAAGCGGCTTCGGCGCTTCAACCGGTTTCTGCTCGATGCGGCCGACAGGCTGCACGTCCGGCTGTGTATTCGGAACGGAGCGCAGCATAGCGACCGGTGCGGAAGGCGTAGGCCTTGGCGCCGGCGTTTCCACTGCACGCGCCATGGCATTGCCCTGATAGGACACCGCTCCGCCGCCATTATTGCCGCTCGGAGACGGAGACGGAGAGGGACGGGAGCCGCCATTACCATCAGAAAATTCGGCAAGCCTGCGTGCCGCATCTTCGGGTGCCGGCAGATGGGCCGCGTGCGCAAGCCGGATCAGCACCATTTCGGCGGCGCCGGCCGTGCGCGAGGCATTTTCCGTCTCGGCAATGCCCTTGAGCAGCATCTGCCAGATACGGGAAAGTGCGGTTACCGCAACGCCTTGCGCGAATTCCGCCGCTTTCGTGCGCTCGACTTCGCTGAGCGACGGATCGTCGGCGGCATCGGGCACATATTTGAGGCGGGTCACGAGATGAGTGAAATCGGCAAGGTCGGTCAGCACGACGACGGGATTGGCGCCGGCCTCGTACTGGCTGTTGAATTCGGCAAGTGCGGCCGAGACATCGCCTTTGACGACATGGCCGAAGAGATCGACGATGCGGGCGCGGTCGGCAAGCCCGAGCATGGCGCGCACGGCATCGGCGGCAACGAAGCCGCTGCCATGGGCGATCGCTTGATCGAGCAGCGACAGACCGTCGCGCGCCGAACCTTCGGCGGCACGCGCGATCATGGCGAGCGCTTCCGGCTCGGCCTCGATGCCTTCCTTGCCGGCAATGGTGGTGAAGAGCCCGACGAGATCGGAGGCGCTGATACGGCGCAAGTCGAAGCGCTGACAGCGCGACAGCACCGTGATCGGCACTTTACGGATTTCGGTGGTGGCGAAAATGAACTTCACATGCTCGGGCGGCTCTTCGAGCGTCTTCAACAGCCCGTTGAAGGCGGCCGTCGACAGCATGTGCACTTCATCGATGATATAGACCTTGTAGCGCGCCGAGACCGGGCGGTAGCGCACCTGCTCGATGATTTCTCTTATATCGTCGATACCGGTGTGCGAGGCGGCGTCCATCTCGATGACGTCGACGTGTCGGCCTTCCATGATCGCTTGGCAATGGTCGCCCGGCTCGCGCAGGTCGATGGTGGGCCGATCGATGTCAGCGGTCTTGTAGTTGAGGGCGCGGGCAAGGATGCGGGCGGTCGTGGTCTTGCCGACGCCGCGCACGCCGGTCAGCATATAGGCCTGGGCGATGCGGCCGGTCTCGAACGCGTTGGTCAGCGTGCGAACCATCGGCTCCTGGCCGACCATCAGATCCGTGAAGTCTTTGGGTCTGTATTTGCGGGCCAGCACCCGGTAGCCGGTGCCGGTCGAAGCGGCATCTTTTGCTTGTCGCTCGGTGTCGCTCATCGCCCTGCTTATTGCCCGGTGCCTAGCTCATCGCCCGGCGAAAGCCGGGTCTTGCTTTCGGAGTGGTGGGAGGCTGGCACGAATGACCCGTGCCGGGCTCGTTAGGGCTGCTTCCTTCCGGACCTGACCCGGTTGGCGAGTGGCTCGTCCACCACCAACCTCCCGGATGCACATATCGGCAATATCGTCATCAAAAGCAAGCCAAGGTCAAAAAAAACTGCTAAACATTTGATAAAACAATGGAGGATGCCCCCTTGAAGGAGTTTACGCTCGACGATCGTCTTGCGAATGACAGCGTTTCCGTCACCATAACCGGCCTTTGCGACGTCAGGCTGATGAAGGATCGCCGCTGGCCATGGCTCGTGCTCATCCCGCGCCGGCCCGGCAAATCGGAGGTCTTCGAGCTGACTCCGCTCGACCGGATCTTGCTGACCTTCGAAACGGATAAGGTCGCAAGCGCTCTGAAGACGGTGACGGGCGCAACAAAAATCAATGTCGGGGCACTTGGAAATATCGTCCGTCAGCTGCATGTTCATGTCATCGCGCGGTTCGAAGGTGATGCCAACTGGCCCGGCCCCGTCTGGGGCTACGGCAAGGCGGAACCCTATTCGGACGAAGACATGAACAGCCTCATAGCCAAGTTGCGGGAAACGCTTTCACAATGAGCCATTCCATCTTTTCCTCGGATGCGCCGCATCCGGAAGCCAGCAGTCTCACCGCTTTTGCGGAAAACCAGCTCAACCGGGATGCCGAGCATCGCGACGAGGAATCGATCAAGCAGGCGCTTGCCAAGGAAGGCACGCATATCCTGGCTTTCGCCCAGGACCGGCTTGTCTTGAAGCATGACGGGCAGGTGTTGGATCCACTGTTTGCCCGCTACGAGTTGAAGGATCTCGATCCGAATTGGGACGAGGCCGTTCTCCTCGGCTACCGCAAGACCGGCGAGCCGCGGCTTGCCGTGCCTGTGCGCGTCAATCCAGACGAGCTTGCCAGCCAGTACAAGCCGGCTGATATGCGCGCGCTCTGGCGCGATCTTCTGCTGGAAGGCGAAATCCTCGGTGAAGCCGCGCAGGGCATGAGCCTCATTCGCTGGAATGGTGACAACCGTTTCTGCGGCAGGTGCGGTTCCGTCATGGAAAGCCGCATCGGGGGCTACAAGCGGGTCTGCACGGCCTGCGAACATGTGATCTTCCCGCGCACCGATCCGGTCGTCATCATGCTCACGATCGACGAGGAACGGAATCGCTGCCTGCTTGGCCGCAGCCATCACTTCGCGCCAGGCATGTATTCCTGTCTCGCCGGCTTCGTCGAGCCGGGCGAAACCATCGAGAATGCAGTGCGCCGCGAAACACTCGAAGAATCCGGTATTCATATCGGCCGCGTGCGCTATCACGCCTCGCAGCCCTGGCCCATGCCGCATTCCCTTATGATCGGCTGCTATGCCGAGGCCAAGTCGACGGACATTCATATGGACGAGGCCGAGCTTGAGGATTGCCGCTGGTTTACTCCGGAAGAGACGCTCGCCATGCTCGATCGCGTCTCGGCCTCCGGCAACACATCTCCGCCCAAGGGCGCCATCGCCCATCGCCTGATGCGCGATTGGGTGGAATGGAAGCGCTAGGACTATTGTGCCATGGCTCGCTCGGAACGCTTGCTGACGCTGTTGCAGACGCTGCGGCGCTATCGTCGTCCGGTGAGCGGTGCCGTTCTGGCCGAGGAAACCGGCGTCAGCCTGCGCACGCTCTATCGCGATATCGCCAGCCTGCAGTCGCAGGGTGCGATGATCGAGGGCGAACCGGGGATCGGCTATGTCCTGAAGCCCGGCTTCATGCTGCCGCCGATGATGTTTTCGCAGGATGAGATCGAGGCGCTGGTGCTGGGATCGCGATGGGTAGCCCGCGCTACCGATTCGCGCTTGGCGGCAGCCGGCGCCGACGCGCTTGCCAAGATCGCCGCCGTGCTGCCCGCCGACCTTCGCGATGAGGTCGACCAGGCGGCAGTGATCGTTGCCACGCGGCGTGTCACCGAAGACAAGGCCGATCTTTCCCTCATGCGCAAGGCGATCCGCACGGAGCGCATGGTGCAGCTGACCTATGGCGATGTGAACGGCGCCATTTCCACCCGGCGTATCTGGCCCTTCGCGCTCGGCTATTTCGACAATGCCCGCATCATCATGGCCTGGTGCGAGCTGCGTCAGGACTTCCGCCATTTCCGCGCCGACCGCATCGTCGATTTTGCGGTGCTGGAGGCGCGCTACCCGCGCCGGCGTGTCGCGCTCGCCAGGGAATGGCATGCCCGTGAGGGCATGGTCCACAATTGATCCGCCAAAGCATGCCGCGCAAAAGTGTGCAGCGTTTTGCGACAACGACATGCGTAAAATCAAAGACCCAAAGCACAGGAGGCGAATCTGAAAGATCGCGACCCGCTTCAGTGTGATGCTACTGCCAGAAACTGTCAGTAAATGCGGCTATGATGGGTCCATCCAATCAGGAAGGAGGACCGATCATGGCAGGCAACGTTTCCATCATTTCGCAACATGTGCATCGCGGCGGCGTCGAGGCGCTTGAAGGCAAGCATCAGTCATGGCCGGCCCGTCTCTCTGAGCTCGCGCTTGGCTATTTCACTCGCCGCTGGAATCGTCTCGATATCGAGGAAGCGCCGAGTTCCGTGATGCGGGATCTCGGTTTTCTCGATGGCCGCGCACCTTACCGTGAGGAAGAGCGGATGTATTAGAGCAGCTCCAGGAAAACTGCGCGGCAGTTTTCCGTCAGGAATTGCGGGAAATAAAGAGGTAGGGCGGTTCGGAGATTCCGCGAGAGACTGAACCGCCCCGGAGCATCCCACGCGAAGTTCGCCGCGACTTTGCGATAACGATATCGGTAAAATCGGAAATTCAAGCGCAAGGCACTGATCCGAAGGCTGCAGCAGGCTTCGGAAACGTGGCTTCGCACGCACTCATCATGACAGACAAAGCCATCCTCGGCGGGCTGAGCTCCGTCCGCCGGGCTACAGCCGCATGCCCTTAAATCCATCAAAACAAGAGGACTATTCAGATGACCAGCCCCAACCTCATCATCTTCTATGTCAAGGACCCCAGCGAAAGTACGCCGTTCTACCGCGATCTCTTCGGCCGTGAGCCGGCATTCGCGTCGCCGAACTTCGTGGCTTTCGCGCTCGACAACGGCCTAAGTCTCGGCCTCTGGCGCCGAAGCAGCGTCGAACCCCAGCCCTCCGCCATCGGCAATCGCGGCGAACTGGGCTTCATGGTCGAAGGCGCTGGCGCCGTCGAGCAGCACTACAAGGATTGGAAGGCACGCGGCCTGCCGATCGCGCAGGAGTTGACGACGATGGATTTCGGCCCAACCTTCGTCGTGCTCGATCCGGACGGACATCGGCTGCGCGTTTGTGAGCCGGATAAGTGACTCTCTGCCCTGCTTGCCCCTCACCCTAGCTCTCTCCGCTCGCGGCAGGGCTATCGCATATGGAGGCGGATGAGCACCATAAGCTCCTTCTCCCCTTGGGGAGAAGGGGACCGGCCTTCGGCAAGCTCAGGAGACCGGATGAGGGGCTTGAGATGATAGGCAAAGACTATTTCATAATAGCGGCTTGCGGAGCCTCCCGCCCTTCGTTGGTGTTGACTTCCAACATTTGCAAAAGACACTGATCAATGCACCCAAAGCCACCGGAGGGCCAATTGCTCCATCATATTTCATTCGGTGTATCCGATATCGAGAAAGCCGCTGCTTTCTACGACGCGGCTTTCGCGCCGCTCGGCTATGTCAGGGTTTGGGAAGACTTGACCCCGGCGATCCCGATCAAGCCATTGGATATGGTCCCGTGGGTGGGGGCGACAAGTTCGCCATCAAATTGCGCGCTGGCGAGGCTCGTGCGCCAGGCGCGGGCTTCCACCTCGCCTTCGCCGCGGCAAGCCGCGAGGCCGTCGCTCTTTTTCACGAAGCCGCCCTCGCTCACGGCGGAAGGGACAATGGACCGCCGGGTTTTCGGCCTCATTATGGCCCGAGCTACTTTGCAGCTTTCGTCATCGATCCCGACGGACATCGAATCGAGGTCGTTACCAAGGTCGAAGGATAACAGCCGGATAGAAGTCCTGGTGGTTCGGTCGCCCTCGTGGTTCGAGGCCTCAGCCCTCTATGGACTTCCGCACCTCACCATGACGGCTAACCTTCTACGTCAATAGCGACCTTCGCTCCGCCTCATCCTGAGGAGCGGAGCTCGATGAGCGAAGCCTCGAAGGACGAGGCGGCCTCCGGCGCCACTAGGTCTAGAGATCGCCCCGCATCGGATGACCCTTGTAGACGCCGAGGATGCGGACCTTTTCGGAGAAGAAGCGCAGTTCTTCCAGCGCCCGGCGCACATGTGGATCGGAAGGATGACCTTCGATGTCGGCATAGAACTGCGTCGCCACAAAACGGCCGCCGAGCTGATAGCTTTCGAGCTTCGTCATGTTGATGCCGTTGGTGGCGAAGCCGCCGAGTGCCTTGTAGAGCGCGGCCGGAATGTTGCGGACGTTGAAGACGAAGGTCGTGACGATTTTTTCGTCCGGCGCGCTGCGCTCGGCCCAGTCCTCGTCGCGCGACAGGATGACGAAGCGCGTCATGTTGTTTTCGGTATCTTCGACATTCTCGGCGATGATTTCCAGCCCGTAGAGATCGGCCGCAAGCCGGGGCGCCAGTGCCGCCATGCTGCGATCGCCGGTTTCCTTCACCAGCTTGGCAGCACCCGCCGTATCGCCTGCAATGACAGGCTTCCAGCCGTTCTGACGCACGATGTTGCGGCATTGGCCGAGCGCATGGATGTGGCTGTGCACCGTGCGGATCTCTTCCTTCTTCACGCCTGGCAGAACCATCAACTGGAAACGAATCGGCATGAAATATTCGCCGACGATATGCAGTCGCGATTCCGGCAGCAGATGATGGATATCGGCGACTCGCCCGGCGATCGTGTTCTCGATCGGGATCATGCCGAGATCCGCATCACCATTATCGATGGCGGTGAGGGCATCCTCGAAGGTCTGGCAGGGCAGAGGCTCCATGGTCGGGAACGTGTCACGGCTGGCCATGTCGGAATTGGCGCCGTACTCGCCCTGGAAGGAGATCTTATTGGTCTTGGTAATCATGGGATGCCCTTGGGGGAATGCCGTCAGAGAGAGGCGGCGGAGAGGATGCGTCTGGCCTTTTCGAGGTCGGCGGGAGTATCGACACCGAGCGGTATCGTGTCAACGATCTCGACATCGATGCGCATGCCGGCCTCCAGCGCCCTCAGCTGTTCCAGTGATTCGCGCCGCTCCAACGTCGATGGGCCGAGGCTCACGAATTTCGCGAGGGCGGCGCGGCGGTAGGCATAGAGGCCGATATGGTGATAGAGCGGCCCTTTGCCATACGGTGCGGTCGTGCGGGTAAAATAGAGCGCGTGCAGACGGCTGTCCGAGATCGGTGAGCCGACGACCTTGACGACGCTCGGCGCGGTCTTTTCTTCCTCGTCCTTGATCTCGACCGTCAGCGTTGCGATGTCGACGGCCGGATTTTCGAGCGGGCGCAGCGAGGCGCGGATCGTCTCAGGATCGATGGTCGGCAGGTCGCCCTGTACATTGACGATGATCTCCGCGCGACCTTCGGGATCGACGGCCTGCAGGGCTTCGTAGATGCGGTCCGAGCCGGATTGATGGTCGGTGCGCGTCATGACGACCTCGAAGCCGGCATTGGCGACGGCGGCATAGGTATCCGCATGGTCGACGGCGACGACGATGCGACCGATCGCCGCCTCGCGCGCACGCTTGGCAACCTGTACGATCATGGGCAGACCGCAAATATCTGCGAGCGGCTTGCCTGGCAGGCGCGTGGAGGCCATGCGGGCGGGAATGAGGACCAGCGTCTTGTCTAAATTTGAATCACTCATTGTTGGGCCTTCTATTCCCGAGGGAAAAGTGTCAAAACGTCTCATGGTGGAGACCGTTTACAGAGTTGCAAGAAACAGCCAAAAGACATAGGTTTCGCGCGAATTCAAGATGGGCCAGCGGAGGATGCTGGCGGCGAGGGGAGCATAGCAGATGAATTCATCCTACGTGAACATGGGAGTCGGGGCACTTCTGGCCACGCTGTTCGTGTTGAAGTCCGTGTCGCTCGCGTCAGGATTTATTTTCCATTCAGAGGCACCGGAAAAGCCCGGTTTTGCCATCGTCGCGACCGAGGAGCCGGCTGCTGGCGGTGACAAGGGGGCTGCTGCCAAGGCGGAAACGCCGATCGCTCAGCTGCTGCAGAAGGCGGATGCCAAGGCCGGCGAAGCGATCTTCAAGAAGTGTCAGGCCTGTCATTCCGGAGAGAAGGGAGGGCCAAACAAGGTTGGCCCTGATCTCTGGGGCATTGTCGACCGCCCGGTCGCAGAGCACGAGGGCTTTGCCTATTCGGCTGGCATGAAGGACTTCTCCAAGGGCGGTTCGGAAAAGTGGACCTATGACCACCTCTATCACTTCCTGGCCGCTCCGAAGAAATTTGTCGCCGGAACGGCGATGGGCTTTGCCGGCCTGCCGAAGGAAGAGGATCGCGCCAACGTGATCGCCTATCTGCGCACGCTCGCCGACACCCAGGTGCCGCTGCCGGATCCGAACGCACCGGCCGCGACGAACTGAGGCAAATTCTCGGACCAATTGAAAAACGCGGTCGCCAGGCCGCGTTTTTGTATTGATCGTTCAGATTGAAAGCCGGCGTGAGCGCGTCCGCTGATCGAGGTCGAAGACCTTCAATCCATCCTCGGCGCTTGGCGGCATGCGCCAATCCTCGGCGATCAGCGCCTTTCGCGCATCGCGCAGGCCGGCCTCCCAATGTTCGCGCATGGACAACGCAGAAAATTCGTAGTCCTTCGAATGCGAGCGGAACTGCTTGTTGCGATAGATCAGGTGGATGATCGTCACGCCGTAATCGGAGCAATGCTGCTCCAGTTTCTTGATTTCCGGATCGGCCTTGGCCTCTTCGGGAAGGCGGGCATAAAGATCTGAGATGGTCCGCCGCAGGCGATGACGCTCGAGAAAGAGGTCGGTGTTGAGCCGGGTGCGGCTGGAATAGGTAATGTCCTTGCGCCGCTCCTCGACTTCCTCGAGATCCTGCGGCAGCGGGCCGACGGCGCTGAAGAGATCGACCTGAAAGACGACCGTATCGATATCGGCACCATTGCGCAGCACGTAGCTGAGCGGCGTGTTTGAGACGAGGCCACCGTCCCAGTAATGCTCGTTGCCAATCTTGACCGCTGGAAAACCGGGCGGCAAGGCGCCGCTCGCCATCACGTGCTCAGGCCCGATCTTGATGTCCCTATTGTCGAAGAAGGCAAAATTGCCGGTGCGCACATTGACGGCGCCGAGGCTTAAGCGCACCGGGCCATGGTTGATTCGGTCGAAATCCACGTGATCGATCAGCGTCTGGCGCAGCTGCTCCGTATCATAGATGCTGGTCGCGCCCGCCGAGCCGCGTGTCTGAAACCAGGCCGGAATCTGCCAAGGGGAAAAGAAGCCGGGCACGCCGAAGGTCGAAACCCACCAACTGCTGACCGAGCGATAGAAGGGATTGGTCTCGCGCCGATCTTCCATCAGCAGATCGACGGGAAGATGCACGGTCACCTTGTTCCAAAAGGAACGCAGAGCCTCAAGCCGTTCGCCGGGCACGTTGCCGGCCATGATAGAGGCATTGATCGCGCCGATCGAGATGCCGGCGATCCAATCCGGTTCGATATTCTGTTCTCTGAGTGCCTGGAAGGCACCCGCCTGATAGGAGCCGAGCGCGCCGCCGCCTTGAAGCACAAAGACCTTCTGCGAATAGGCTGACGCGGGGTTGGTGACTGGAGCTGCAATATTCATGTGCCATCCTTTGCTGCGCTCCGGGTGGGAAGGCCGGGATGCGCAAAATATATGACCATTTTCCTGCCTGCCTCTCCGTAAGCGGAGAGATGCCATTGTTGTCGGCGGGGTCGAGCTTCGGCTATCCGAGCAGATAGGCCCAAAGCGACACTGAGAACGCCCCGAGCGCTGTCGTCAAGGTAATCGTCGAGGCCGCGAGACTGTGGCCGACCCCGAAGCGATTGGCAATCAGCCAGGCGTTCACACCTGTAGGAACTGCGGCAGTCAGCACGAGCGCGGCGCGCCATTCCGCGCTAAGGCCAAGGAGGTGGCCGGCTGCTAGCACACAGGCTGGCAGAAGGAATAGCTTGAAGGAGGCGATCACACTGGTGATGCCGAGATTGCCTGACATTCCGTATTGACGCAGCGCCATGCCGAGCGAGATCAACGCCGCCGGGCCGGCGATATTGGCAATGCTGTCGATAGCGGTTCCGAGCGTCGCGGGAATGGGAAGGCTGGTCAGATGAACGACGAGGCCGCAGAAAAGGCCGATAACGAGCGGATTGCGGACGAGATTGCTGCCGACCTGCCGCAGCAGCTCGGGGGTGCTGCGGCCGGCGCCGGCATTTTCCTTGCGCTCGGCCTGTTCCATCAGCAGCGTGCCGGCGATCATCATGGTCGGCAGGTGCACGGCGATCAGGATCGACATCGCCATGACGCCATCCGGCCCGACGGTGCGCCCGACCAGCGGCAGGCCGATGAAGATCGTGTTGGCGAAGGCCGAGGAAACGCCGGCAAGCACGCCTATGCGAGCATCCCGCCCGAAGAACCGGGTCGCGACAATATGGCCGGCGGTCCAGGTGATGGCGACGCCGGAGAAATAGGCGATCCAGAGCCGAAAAGGCGATGCGCCGCGAAAATCCGCCTCCGCTATGGTCTGGAACAGCAGGAGCGGCACGGCGATCTTGAAGACGAACTCGCTCATCGCCTCGCCGACCTCGGCCTTCAACAGGCCGGTGCGAACGATCATCCAGCCGACAAGAATGAGCAGGAAGACCGGAAGAACATCGGTGAGGATTTCGGACATGCCGGGCGAGGTCGTGAAAAAAGTGTGACTCTGGAGGATGATCCGGGAGTTGTAGCAGTTCGCCGACGTGTGAGAACCCACAAAAACAAAAAAGCGGGCATTGCCCGCTTGTGTGTCCGGTCTCGCCGGAAAGTCCCCCCGGTGCACATGCCGCCAGTTCATCCGTGGTCGGCCCGCGTACCGGTGAGGCGGAAGGCATCATTCCTTCCCAGACTGGCTCGGAAGTCTTTCGAGCTTCCCATCCCAGCCGCTTGATAAGCATTTAAAGATAGAAAGTGACAGGCAAATGACTGATTGGAATTAAGTTGGCAGCCTCGGCGCTGATTTTTCTTCCAAACTTCGGAAAAACCGATATTACCGGATACCGGCTATCACCAATACCGGGATCCTCCAATAGATGACTCGTTTCGACGTACTGACCGTTGGCAATGCCATCGTCGACATTATCGCCCGTTGCGACGATCAGTTCCTGATCGACAACAAGATCACCAAAGCCGCGATGAACCTCATCGACGCCGAACGTGCCGAGCTCCTTTATTCGCGTATGGGCCCGGCTCTCGAAGCCTCCGGCGGCAGCGCCGGTAATACGGCTGCGGGTGTTGCGAATTTCGGCGGCAGGGCAGCTTATTTCGGCAAGGTCGCAGAGGATCAGCTCGGAGAGATTTTCGCCCATGATATCCGCGCCCAGGGCGTGCATTACGAGACCAAGGCGAAGGGCACGTTCCCGCCGACTGCCCGCTCGATGATCTTCGTCACCGAGGATGGGGAGCGCTCCATGAATACCTATCTCGGCGCTTGCGTCGAACTCGGTCCGGAAGACGTCGAGGAACAGGTCGTCGCAGATGCCAAGGTAACCTATTTCGAAGGCTATCTCTGGGATCCGCCGCGCGCCAAGGAAGCTATCCTCGAATGCGCCCGTATCGCCCATGCCAATGGCCGGGAAATGTCGATGACGCTCTCCGACAGCTTCTGCGTCGGTCGCTACCGCGACGAATTTCTCGATCTCATGCGCTCCGGCACCGTCGATATCGTCTTCGCCAATCGCGACGAAGCCCTCTCGCTCTACGAGACCGACGATTTCGAGAAGGCGCTGAAGCTCATTGCAGCCGACTGCAAGATCGCCGCCGTGACGACAGGCAAGGACGGCGCCGTCATCGTGCGCGGCAGCGAACGCTATGTCGTCGACGCCCATCCGATCGAGGAACGTGTCGACACGACCGGCGCCGGCGATCTTTTCGCCGCCGGCTTCCTGTTCGGCTATACGCAGGGCCGCAGCCTGGAAGATTGCGCCAAGCTCGGCAACCTCGCCGCAGCGATTGTCATCGAACAGATCGGCCCGCGGCCGATGCGGTCACTCTCGGAGGCCGCGAAGGAATTCGGCCTGCTCTGACGGAAATCCGTCCGCGCATGATCGTAACAGCCGCCCGCTGCCGAGAGCGCCGGGCGGTTTTTACGTTTGACACGGCTGCCTAAAGTGTCGCGCAAAAGCGTGTAGCGGTTTTGCGAGAACGACATGCGCAAAATCAAGGACCTAAAGCACAGGGAGCGAATCTGAAGATCGCGACGTGCTTTAGTGCCAGAAGAGCGTTGCGGTCCCGCCCTCGTAGAAGATGAGGATGCCGAGAGCGATCAGGACGAACGGCACGATCCTGTGGCCGTGGCGACGGATCGGTGCACCCAAGGTCGGATGATTGACGAGCGAGTGCGCGGCACCAAGCCAGATGGCCGTCAGCACCGCGAACATGCAGCCGATGGCGAGGATCTCATAGGCGGAACGTGTTGCGAAGATCGGCGTATAGATGCTGATATTGTCGCCGCCATTGGCGATCGTCACCAGCGCGACCGCCACAATGTTTCCATGTCCCGCCGAAGCTTTCGCATGATCTTCCGGATCTTCGCCGGTCTCGATGCCGTTCCAGAGCTCCCATAGTCGCCTGAGGCCAAAATAGATCGGCGCAAGGCCGAGCAGGCCAATATAGGCAGCGGGAATGACGAGAACCAGAAACGAGGCGAGGGCACTGAAGCCATAGAGCGCGCCGATGCCGAGATATTGGCCAATGACGATCTGTCTCAGGCGGAATTTCCGATCGGCGAAAAAGCCGAGAAGGACGAATATGTCGTCTATGTTCGTCGATGCGAACATGACGATGGCAACGCCGAAAACGCCTAGCACGTAACCCAAGATCGCCGGTCTCCCTATCCGATCCCGGATACAGCATTGCGTAGCGAAAGTCGCGTGGCTGCGTTCGGCGCCAAGCGAGCGGTCGTTACTTGAAGGCTTCGCCGGGGTAAGCGCCCCAGATCTCGGATTGCGCCACCCATCCCTCGGTGCCGTCGGCGGTGACGAGGCACCAATCGCCCGTGCATTCCTTGACGCTCATCATCACGCCGGGCTGAAGCTTGGCAATGACGGCGGCGGACGGTTGGGATTCGCGGCGCATGTTGACGAAGACGGCCTTGCCCTTGCCTTTCATCCAGGGAGCGGCAATGGCCGAGCGCTGGCCCGACAGCAGAGATTGGTTGACCCAGCCTTCGGTGCCGTCGGCATCGCGCACGCGCCGCCAGTTATCATATTCCTGGATGATTTCGACCGGCAGACCCTGCTTGAGATAGAGCCACGATACGGCGTAATCCGCGCTCGGGCCGATGCGCAGATTGACCCGCTTCGATTTCAGTGTGACGAAGCGCGGCAGCGGTAGGCCGCTCGGCCCCTTGGCGGCCTGGGCGGCGGCAAGATCGGCCGACACAGCGGCCATCATCAGGCCGATTGCGAAAATGGCGCAGGACTTCAAGACGTTGCCACGCATGGGATTTCCGTTCGTTCGTCATGACAAAGGCGCGCCATTCCGGCGACCTTTCGCTCCGGTGAGCGGCAAATCCTCGGATCGCGTCAGCGAGTTTTGTTTGTCTTCGCCTGCGGGTCTGGTAGAAATGCCCGGAACGGGAAAATTATCCTGCTTCTTGGTTAAGAACATCTGAACAAGGCATCGCCGCTCGCCATGACGACGAAGAAAAAACCGAAGGTCTATGTCACGCGCAAATTGCCTGACGCGGTGGAGACGCGCATGCGCGAGCTCTTCGATGCCGAACTCAACATCGATGATCGCCCGCGCACGAAAGACGAATTGATTGAGGCCGTCCGCTCTGTCGACGTGCTCGTGCCGACAGTCACCGACCGCATCGATGCCGAGATCATCGAAGAAGCCGGCCCGCAGATGAAGCTGATCGCCAGCTTCTCCAACGGCACGGATCATATCGATGTCGAAGCCGCCGCCCGCCGCGGCATCACCGTCACCAATACGCCCAATGTGCTGACCGAAGATACCGCCGACATGACCATGGCGCTCATCCTCGCCGTGCCTCGGCGGCTAGCGGAAGGTGCGCGCGTGCTGACGGACAGCCCCGGCGAATGGGCCGGATGGTCGCCCACCTGGATGCTCGGCCGCCGCATCCACGGTAAGCGCATCGGCATCGTCGGCATGGGGCGGATCGGCACGGCCGTTGCCCGCCGCGCCAAGGCTTTTGGCCTTTCAATCCATTATCACAATCGCAAGCGCGTCAATCCGGCGACGGAGGACGAACTGGAGGCGACCTATTGGGACAGCCTCGACCAGATGCTCGCTCGCGTCGATATCGTCTCGGTCAATTGCCCGTCGACACCGGCGACCTATCATCTGATCTCGGCCCGCCGCCTGGCGCTGCTGCAGCCGACGAGCTATATCGTCAACACGGCGCGCGGCGACGTCATCGACGAGACGGCGCTGATCAAGATCCTGCGCGAGGGCAAGATTGCCGGCGCCGGCCTTGACGTGTTCGAGAACGAACCCGCCGTCAATCCGAAGCTGGTGAAGCTCGCCAACGAAGGCAAGGTGGTGATCCTGCCGCATATGAGCTCGGCCACACTCGAGGGCCGAATCGACATGGGTGACAAGGTCATCATCAACATCCGCACCTTCATCGACGGCCATCGCCCGCCCAATCGCGTTCTGCCGTTTCGGTGACTGAAGCATGCTGATTCGCCCGCCGAAACGCGGCTGAATACCCGGCTGCAAATTTGATCTCACTTCCCTCTCGCCGGTCATGTGCATGTCACAAAGCCGGCCCAGAGGTGACCACAAACATAAATCAGGAAGGGCGGAAATCATGGCGCGGGCGCTGCCGCATGAGCGGGTGCAATATGTGGTCGAGGGCGGCTTCAAGCTCTCGGGCGAGATCGAACCCAGCGGCAACAAGAATGCTGCGTTGCCGATCATCGCCGCATCGCTTCTGACCGATCAACGTGTCGAGCTCAGCAATGTGCCGCGTATTCGCGATGTCGAGGCGCTGGTGGAGCTGATCCAATCGGTCGGTGCAAAAGTGCGTTGGCTGGGTAAGAACGAGCTCGAAATCGAAGCGCGGGAGCTTCGTCCTGCCAATCTCGATCCCGATCTTTGCGCCCGCATCCGCGCCTCCATCCTGCTTGCCGGACCGATGTTGGCGCGTTGTGGCGAGATCACCCTGCCGCCACCTGGCGGCGATGTCATTGGTCGCCGGCGTGTCGATACGCATTTCCTGGCGCTGGAACAGCTCGGCGCGAAGATCGAGGTCAACAGCGTCTATAGCTTCCGCACGGAAGGATTGCGCGGCGCCGATGTCTTTCTCGACGAGCCCTCCGTGACGGCGACGGAAAATGCTCTTTGCGCCGCCGTTTTCGCCGAGGGGACGACGATCCTGCGCAATTGCGCCTCTGAGCCGCATGTTCAGGATCTCGCCCGCTTCCTGATTGCCATGGGCGCCCGAATCGAAGGCGTGGGCACCAATATGATGACCATTCACGGCGGGCAGCGGCTGGACGGTGCATCGCATCGCATCGGTCCCGATCACAATGAGGTTGGCTCGCTGATCGGCCTTGCCGCCGTCACCGGTTCGGAAATCACCATTCGCCGTGCAGGCGTCGAGCATCTGCGCTCCACGCTGATGACCTTCGAGCGCCTCGGCATCCGCTGCCAGATTGACGGTGACGATCTCATCATCGGCTCCGGCCAGGAAATGAAGATCCAGCCGGATTTCGGCGGTCATATTCCGAAGATAGAAGACCAGCCCTGGCCCGCCTTTCCGGCCGATACCATGTCGATTGCCATCGTCACCGCCACGCAATGTGATGGCGTCGTGCTGATGTTCGAGAAAATGTTCGAAAGCCGCATGTTCTTCGTCGACAAGCTGATCGCCATGGGCGCCCGCATCGTGCTGTGTGATCCGCATCGCGCCATCGTTGCCGGCCCCTCCAAGCTGCGCGCCGCTCAGCTCGAAAGCCCTGACATTCGTGCCGGCATGGCCATGTTGATCGCGGCCATGTGCGCCGAGGGCACGAGCGTCATCAACAATGCCCAGCAGATCGAGCGCGGTTATGAGCGCATCGAGGAGCGGCTGAACGCCCTGGGTGCCCGCATCACCCGCATCCCGCCGCGCGAGGCGTGACGGCTCCATCCACCGGCTGAGGATGCGTTAGGCAATCGCCTTGCGCATCTCGATCGACGTCGTCCGATCGAACCCGGCGTGGCGATTTTCGGCCGTCTTCCGAAAGCCCCATGCTGCGAAGGTGGCGTGATTGTCGGTGAGCTCGATCCGCGTTTCAAGCCGCAACGCCTTGAGGCCAAGCTCTCGCGCCGCTGTCTCGGCCAGGCCCAGCAGTTGCTTGCCGATACCTTTACCTTGCGCCGCCGGCACCACGGCGAGCTTGCCGACATAAAGGCTCTCTGCCTCCGGCCGGCAGAAAATGCAGCCGACCAACTGTTCGCCATCGAGCGCCACATAAGCGATCTCGCTAAGTGCCTTCGCTTTCAGCGTTTCGGATGTCAGCGCCAGCGCCGAGGAGGGCGGATCGATGCGTCCGTTCATATAGGCGAAGGACGTC
The DNA here is from genome assembly GCF_027109195.1 of Rhizobium sp. AG207R. NCBI lineage: Bacteria > Pseudomonadati > Pseudomonadota > Alphaproteobacteria > Hyphomicrobiales > Rhizobiaceae > Rhizobium > Rhizobium sp. AG207R. Next base: position 19,794 of record NZ_JAEPVT010000018.1, on the reverse strand, counting down.
AGGATCAGATCCAGCAACGCATCCCAGCGATCGAAGCCATCATCGAGGCGACGAAGCGTGATATCGCTCATTCAGCAGCAACCCGGGCGCGTTTGCGGCGATAGCGCACGGTTTCGAAGCGCGATGAAAGCCCGTCATAAAGCAACAGGCGACCGATCAGCGGCTCGCCGATGCCTGTGATGAGCTTGATCGCCTCCATCGCCATGAGCGTGCCGATGACGCCGGTCAAGGCGCCAATGATGCCCGCCTCGGCGCAGCTCGGAATGAGACCCTCCGGCGGTGGCGCCGGGAAGAGATCGCGATAGCGAGGATTGAGGTTACCGTCCGCATCGCTCTCGTAAGGCTTCAACGTGGTGACAGATCCATCGAAGCGCCCGACAGCACCTGTCACCAGCGGCAAATGCGCTGCTTCGGTGGCATCGGCAGCCGCATAGCGCGTATCGAAATTGTCGGAGCCGTCGATGACGAGATCGAAACCGGCGAGGTGCCGCGCAGCCGTATCGGCACTGAACCGTTCCTCGAAGCGGATGGTGCGCACATGCGGGTTCAGCCGCGTGATGGCGTCTGCCGCGCTCTGGGTTTTCAGTTCGCCGATCGTGCCCGTATCGTGAATCACCTGCCGCTGCAGGTTGGACAGCGAAACGCGGTCATCATCGGCAATGCCGAGCGTGCCGACGCCGGCGGCCGCAAGATATTGCAACACCGGCGCACTAAGGCCGCCGGCGCCGATGACAAGCACACGCGCCGCCTTCAATTTTTGCTGGCCAGTGCCACCGACCTCCGGCAGGAGGATATGGCGGTGATAGCGGGCGATTTCGTCTGAGCTCAAAGGATCCATGGCAAAAGTCTAGCACAATCGAGGGCGAGGAGGCGCTAGGATTTCGTAATGCCGCCATGCGCCACGGTAAAGAATTGCGCGCGCTCGCCAAGAGCCGAGAACATGGATTTGTCCGTGCCGGTCATGAAGGCCTGGCCGCCGAGCCCGTCGATGAGATCGAAAAGCGCAGCACGCCGTCCCTCATCAAGATGGGCGGCGATCTCGTCGAGCAGCAGGATCGGCGCATAGCCTGTGAGATTGCCAACTAAACGCGCATGGGCAAGGATGAGGCCGACGAGAAGCGCCTTTTGCTCACCGGTCGAGCACCGCTCCGCTTCCATATCCTTCTCGCGATGCCTCACCAGAAGATCGGCCCGATGCGGCCCATCCAGTGTGCGACCGGCGGCCGCGTCGCGGTAACGCCCCTCGCGCAGCATATCGGCATAGGTGTCTTCGAGATCGACGGCCGGCCGGTCGAATTGTCCGTCGAGGAAGCCGGAAAGCTCCAGTGCCGCCGATGGAAACGGCGTCGCCTCGCGCGTTTCGGCGATCAGTCGCGAAAGGAGGCCGAGCATTTCCTGCCGCGCGATCGCCATGGCGATGCCGAGGCTTGCCATCTGTTCCTCGATGCCGCCGAGCCAGGATGGATCGAACCGGCTTTCGGATAAAAGCTTGTTGCGGCTGCGCATGGCGCGCTCGAAATCGCTGGCGCGGCGGCCATGGGCGGGGTCAAGCGACAGGACTAGTCGGTCAAGGAAACGGCGGCGTTCCGAGGAGCCGCCGGTAAAGAGGCCATCCATGGCCGGCGTCAGCCAGAGAACGCGCAGATGATCGGTCAGTTCGTCGACCGTCTTGGCTGGAGTGCCGTTGATTCGCAGCCGACGGGCGGCTGATTCGTCGGTCGTATCGATGCCGGTGCCGATTTCGACGCTGCCATCCATGCCCTCGAGCTCCGCGAAGATGGAAAAGCCGCCTGGCGCATCGACCCGGGTGACATCGGTATAGGCGGCGCGACGCAGGCCGCGGCCAGGCGATAGCAGGGAGACCGCTTCCATGAGATTGGTCTTGCCGGCGCCGTTGTCGCCGGTCAGCACCACGTGCCGCTCGTCAAGCGTCAGCGCCGCCGCCGCATAGTTGCGGAAGTCGGTCAGCTTGAGGCGCGAGATGGAAACCTTGTTCGGCATCTGTCTTTAAGATTCGCAATCGATGGCCGAGGGGTATGCCGAACCCCGCGCAAGTGCAAGGTTTTTGCCGATGGTTTGAAATGTAAGCGCCGTCACGGGCCACCCTCGTCCTTCGACGGGCGCAGGATGAGGGTTGGAGTGAAGCCGCAGGCTGAGGGAAGCTGTGGGCAAAGCGAGGGGATGAGCCCTCATGGTGAGAGGCCAAGGGGCCGTCTCGGACCACGAGGGCGGGTGATTCGCCCGCCATTCGGCATCCTTGTCTTTTGAGGAGATCTATTTGAATTCCTGCCGATATTGGCATTAACGCACGGCACTACCTATATCGCCATGCTCGGGGAGGTTTGGGATGAAAGGGGGCATCAATTGGAATTTGCAAAAGCACTGCTCGTGCATACGCGCGCCGATTGGGCGCGCGTGAAAACGGGCGAATCGGGCGATCTCGTCTATCGCCGCGAAGATGGCCTTGCTTATGCGAAAATCGCGTCGTCAGCCCGGTCGGCCGATCTTGCAGGCGAACGCGATCGGCTGCTTTGGCTGCAGGGCAAGGGTGTCGCCGTCCCAGGAGTTATCGATTGGCGCGAGGTGGAGGAGGGTGCATGCCTGATCATGACAACAATTCCCGGCATACCGGCAGCCGAGCTGGATGGAGATGCGCTGCTGAAGGCCTGGCCATCGATGGCGCGGCAGCTGAAATCTCTTCATGAGCTGCCGATTGATCGATGCCACTTCGATCGCAGCCTGTCGCTGATGTTCGCAAAGGCAGCGGATGTGGTTTCGCGAAATGCCGTAAACCCAGATTTCCTGCCGCCGGAGGATCAGGATAGGCCGGTCCGCGAACTGCTTGATCGCGTCGAGCGCGATCTGCCGGTTCGGCTCGATCAGGAAGCCATCGACAGGGTTCTCTGCCATGGCGATGCCTGCATGCCCAATTTCATGATCGATCCGCATAGCCTGCAATGTACCGGGGTGATCGATCTAGGCCGTGTCGGCAAGGCCGATCGTTATGTCGATCTCTCGCTGATGATTGCCAATGCCGAGGAAAGCTGGGTGACGCCCGAACAACGAGAGCGAGCCTTTTCGATCCTGTTCGAAACCCTGGAAATCGCAGAGCCGGACCGCGAACGTCTCGCCTTCTACCTCCGGCTCGATCCGCTGACCTGGGGCTGATTCGCGCATGCCAATAAAAAATCCGGCCGAATCATCGGCCGGATTCATGTGAAACATTTTGATTCGCGGCTCAGTCGCTGAACGTGTCGAAGAAATCCTTCATGCGGGCGAAGAAGCCTGTCGATTCGGGATTGTTGTCCTTCGAGGAGATTTGCTCGAATTCCTGCAGCAGTTCCCGCTGCCGTTTGGTCAGCTTCTGCGGCGTCTCGATCTGGATCTGGATATAGAGATCGCCGACCTGGCTGGAGCGCAGCACCGGCATGCCCTTGCCCTTCAGTCGGAACTGCTTGCCGACCTGCGTCCCCTCGGGAACGGTGACGCGCGATTTGGTGCCGTCGAGCGTTGCGACATCGAAGGTGCCGCCAAGTGCCGCGGTCGTCATCGATATAGGCACCGCACAATAAAGATCGGCGCCATCGCGCTGGAAGAACTCATGCGGCTTGACGGAGAGGAAGATGTAGAGATCGCCCGCCGGTCCACCGCGCAGACCAGCCTCGCCTTCGCCCTGCAGGCGAATGCGCGTACCATCTTCGATGCCGGAGGGAATGTTGACGGAGAGCGAGCGCTCCTCGGTCACGCGGCCCTGGCCGTGGCACTTGGTGCAGGGATCGGGGATGATCTGGCCGCGGCCATGGCAGGTCGGACAGGTGCGCTCGACCGAAAAGAATCCCTGCGCAGCGCGCACGCGGCCGGAACCCTGGCAGGTGCCGCATGTCTTCGGCTGCGTGCCGGGCTTGGCGCCCGAGCCGGAACAGACGTCGCAGGTGATCGAGGTCGGAACCCGGATCTGCGCCGTCTTGCCGCTGAAGGCCTCCTCCAGCGAGATTTCCATATTGTAGCGAAGATCGGCGCCGCGCTCGCGGCCGCCGGAAGAACGCCCGCGCGAGCGGCCGCCACCCATCATCTCGCCGAAAATGTCCTCGAAAATATCGGAGAAACCGCCGCCGCCGAAACCGGCTCCGAAGCCGCCACCGCTGCCCATGCCGCCATGCTCGAAAGCGGCGTGGCCATAGCGGTCATAGGCTGCGCGCTTCTGCGGGTCCTTGAGCGTTTCGTAGGCTTCGTTGATTTCCTTGAACTTCCGCTCGGCATTGCTGTCGCCCGGATTCTTGTCCGGATGATATTGCATTGCGAGCTTGCGAAAGGCGCTCTTCAGCTCTTTCTCGTCCGCCGTCTTGGAGACGCCCAACGTCTCGTAAAAATCCGCTTTTGCCATATTAAGGATTAGAACCCCGGAAATGGATTTCCGGCTGCCAAAAGGCAGCCGGATCTAAGTTTCCTCAAACCTTTCGGTTCGCGCTTATGCAGACCGCTTGCGGTCGTCTTCGTCCTTGATTTCCTCGTAATCGGCATCGACGACATCGTCCTTGCCGCCTGCTGCCGAGGCATCACCGGAACCGGCTTCCGCCTGCTGGGCCTCATAGATCGCCTGGCCGAGCTTCATGGAAACCTCCATGAGCGTCTGGGTCTTGGCCTTGATGTCTTCGGCATCCGGCTCGGAAGCTTCGGTCGCCGTCTTCAGCGCTGCGATCGCGTCGGAGATCGCGGTGCGATCGGCTTCGCTGACCTTGTCGCCGTAATCCTTCAGCGACTTCTCGCTGGAGTGGATCAGGCTTTCGGCCTGGTTCTTGGCTTCAACGCCTTCGCGACGCTTCTTGTCTTCAGCGGCATGGGCTTCCGCATCCTTGACCATCTTCTCGATGTCGGCATCGGAGAGACCGCCGGAAGCCTGGATGCGGATCTGCTGTTCCTTGCCGGTGCCCTTGTCCTTGGCCGAAACCTGAACAATGCCGTTGGCGTCGATATCGAAGGTGACTTCGATCTGCGGAACACCACGCGGTGCCGGCGGCAGGCCGACGAGGTCGAACTGGCCGAGCAGCTTGTTGTCGGCAGCCATTTCACGCTCGCCCTGCGAAACGCGGATGGTCACGGCCGACTGGTTGTCGTCGGCGGTCGAGAAGGTCTGCGACTTCTTCGTCGGGATCGTCGTGTTGCGTTCGATCAGACGGGTGAAGACGCCGCCCAGCGTTTCGATGCCGAGAGACAGCGGGGTCACGTCGAGGAGCAGAACGTCCTTGACATCGCCCTGCAGAACGCCGGCCTGGATGGCGGCGCCGAGTGCGACGACTTCATCCGGGTTGACGCCCTTGTGCGGCTCCTTGCCGAACAGCTGCTTGACGACTTCCTGTACCTTCGGCATGCGGCTCATGCCGCCGACAAGAACGACTTCGTCGATTTCGGCAGCGGTAACGCCGGCATCCTTGAGCGCTGCCTTGCACGGAGCGATGGTGCGCTGGACGAGATCGTCGACTAAGCTTTCCAGCTTGGCGCGGGTCAGCTTCAGCGTCAGGTGCTTCGGGCCGGTTGCGTCTGCCGTGATGAAGGGCAGGTTGATTTCGGTCTGCTGCGAAGAAGACAGTTCGATCTTGGCCTTTTCGGCAGCTTCCTTCAGACGCTGCAGAGCGAGCTTGTCGGCCTTGAGGTCGATGCCGTTGTCCTTCTTGAACTCGGCAACGAGGTATTCGACGAGACGCATGTCGAAGTCTTCACCGCCGAGGAAGGTGTCGCCGTTGGTCGACTTCACTTCGAAGACGCCGTCGCCGATTTCGAGGATGGAGATATCGAAGGTGCCGCCGCCAAGGTCGTATACGGCGATGGTCTTGCCGTCCTTCTTGTCGAGGCCATAAGCGAGTGCTGCAGCCGTCGGCTCGTTGATGATACGCAGAACTTCAAGACCGGCGATCTTGCCGGCATCCTTGGTTGCCTGGCGCTGAGCGTCGTTGAAGTATGCGGGAACGGTTATAACGGCCTTGTCGACCTTTTCGCCGAGGTAGGATTCGGCGGTTTCCTTCATCTTCTGAAGGATCATTGCGGAAATCTGAGCGGGCGAATAGCCCTTGCCGTTGGCTTCGACCCAGGCGTCGCCATTGTCGCCCCGAACGATGTTGAAGGGAACAAGGTGCTTGTCCTTCTCGACGGTCGGATCTTCGTAGCGGCGGCCGATGAGGCGCTTGACAGCGAAGAGGGTATTTGTGGGGTTGGTGACAGCCTGGCGCTTGGCCGGCTGGCCGACGAGACGTTCACCGTCGTCGGTGAAGGCAACCATGGAGGGGGTGGTCCGGGCGCCTTCGGCATTTTCGATCACTTTTGCGTCCTTACCGTCCATGACGGCGACGCAGGAATTTGTCGTTCCAAGGTCGATACCAATTACTTTTGCCATGTCATTCTCTCCTTGAAGCAAGCTATCGGAACCCCTGTCAGGCATTCCATTGACAGCCCCTTACGGGATGGTCTTGAGGATTGCGCAGCCATGACTGCGGTGATGCCGCGTATATAAGTAGCGGTTTTACTGACTGCAAGGCAGGAAATAGCCTGAAATCCAGCAAAACAAATGGTTTGTCGCCCAAATTCCATGTGGTCCCGTATGCGCCGGGGATCAGCGGATTTGACACGACCGCGTATCAGAGCAGCCTTGCCGCGGCCATGCAAGCGTCTGCTGCATGATTCCTTAAATCGGGATCGATTTAGGGAAAAAATTATGCAGCAGATATGAAGGGCTGCGGCGGCCTTTGCGCGCGATATATGACGCGCGGCGCTGTAGGCGCAAAATTGCAATTTTATCGGCCGAGGATGACGTCGAGCAGCGACGAGCGGTGCGACCGTGTGGTGGCGACCGGAGCGCCGCTGTCGCCGACATCGGCAGGCGGTATATCGCTATCATAGGGGTTGGAGCTGTAGGGATTGGTATCGTCGGCAAGATTTGCAGGCGGCAAATCCTGCGGATCGTCGTTGGCGGCGGTCTGGTTGACGATCTGCGGCTGGATCGGCTGCTGCGACGGCCTTTGCTGCAAGGTCGGCTGCTGCACCGGCTGTCCACCATCGGCGACGCCGGAGATGATGTTGCCGATGGTGGTCGGCTGGTCGCTGTTCGGCGCCGTCTGCGCCATTGGCAGGCCGTTGTCGATGATCTGGCCGCCGCCGAAGATCGGCGTCGGCGTAATGCCCTTGTGGGCGGCGACCATGAATTCCTTCCACGCTTTCGCCGGCAGCCCGCCGCCAGTCACCTTGCGCATCGATTTGCCGTCGTCATTGCCGAACCAGACGCCCGTGGTCAGATGGCTGGTGAAGCCGACGAAGAGCGCGTCGCGAAAGGATTGCGTCGTGCCTGACTTGCCGGCCGCCTGCCAACCGGGAATGCGCGCCGCCTTGCCGGTGCCATTGGCGATGACGCCCGCCATCATGGCGTTCATGTTCGTGACGATATCCGGGTTCAGGACGCGCTCCGGATTGTCGGTATTGGCCTGGTAGAGCACCTTGCCGGAAGCGGCCGTCACCTTGGTGATGACATGCGGAGCCACTTTGTAGCCGCCGTTCATGAAGGTGGCATAGGCGGAGGTGAGCTCCAGCAGAGATACTTCCGAGGTGCCGAGCGCGATCGAGGCATTGGCCTGCAGGTCGGATTCGATGCCGAGCCTGCGGGCAACCTTGATGACCTGGTCCGGCCCGACTTCGGCGACGAGCTGCGCGGCAACGGTATTCAGCGATTTAGCCACCGCAGTTGCTAGCGTCACCGGGCCGCTGTAGCGCTGCTCGTAATTCTCAGGCGCCCAGTTGCCGATCTTGACCGGCATGTCGTTGCGGATCGAATTCGGCGTCAGGCCCATCTCAAGCGCCGCGGTATAGACGAAGGGCTTGAAGGCGGAGCCGGGCTGGCGCTTAGCCGTCACGGCACGGTTGAACTGGCTCTGCGCATAGTCGCGGCCGCCGACGAGTGCGCGGATCGCACCCGTCGCATCGACGGAGACGAGTGAGGCCTGCGAGGCGTTGAGCTTCTTGCCTTCCTTTTCGAGCACGTCGCTCAGCGCCTTCTCGGCTTTTTCCTCCAGCGACATGTCGAGCGTCGTGTCGACGATCAGATCTTCCTTGACGTCGCCGCCGATCAGCTTCGGCAACTGGTCCATGACCATGTCGGCGACGTAATTCTCGGCACCGCTCCAATAGCTCTTCGATCGGGTCGGCGGCTGCGCCATCGCCGTCTTGATGTCGGATTCGCTGATGAAGCCCTGGTCGTGCATCGCCTGCAGCACGAGCTGCGCGCGGGCCTCGGCGGCGGCCGGATCGCGGGCCGGCGACAGTCGCGAGGGGGCCTTGACCAGACCAGCGAGCATGGCGGCTTCGCCGAGATTGACGTCCTTTGCCGATTTGTTGAAGTAGCGCCGCGAGGCAGCCTCGACGCCATAGGCGTTGGAGCCGAAATAGACGCGGTTCAGGTACATCGTCAGGATCTGATCCTTGGTGTACTTGTGCTCCAGCCACAGCGCCAGCAGCACTTCCTGCACCTTGCGTTCCAGCGTGCGGTCCGGCGAAAGGAACAGGTTCTTGGCGAGCTGCTGCGTCAGCGTCGAGCCGCCTTGGACGGCATGCCCGGTTACCACATTGGTCACGACGGCGCGGGCAAGGCCGATCGGGTCGAAGCCGAAATGCGAATAGAAGCGCCGATCCTCGATGGCGATGATGGCTTCCGGGATATAGGGGGACATGTCGCCGAGCGCGACCGCTTCGCCGCCCGTCGTGCCACGATTGGCGATCAGGCTGCCGTCGAGATCGTTGATCTTGACGTTCGGTGGCCGCTCTGGGATCGACCACGTGCTGGCGCTCGGCATGCGCGAGCCATAATAGGCGACGAGACCGGCAAGGCCGATGCCGGCCCAGAGGCAAAGCACGAGGCCCCAGTAGATCGTCGAACGGATGAAGCCGAAAAAGCCGCGCCGCGGCCGCGCACGACGTGCCGGTTTGCGGCGGTTGCTGGCACGGGTGCGGCGAGGCTTTTCGACCACGGGTTCATCCTCGTCGTCTTCATCCTCGTCTTCGTCGGGTTCCGGCTCTTCATAGTATGTTTTGGAAGAAGACGAATATTTCTTGGCCGAGCGCCTGTTGCCGACGATGCGCTCCCCGGCATTGAATCCGTCCTCGATGCGTTCTCGGCCGCTGGAAAAGGATGGTTCTATCCTCTGGCGTGATTTCTTCTTATCTGCCATTGCCGGCCGGTCGTACCTCGGTGCCCTTGTATTCCATGTCTTCTATCAGGCTGATTACGGGAGCGGTAGAAATCCTTAAGCTTGATCCGTCGCCTGGTCGGCGCGCGACCTCGAAAACCCTCATTGGCTTTCAAGGCGGAGCAACCCGCTATTCGTCCACGCACCGCTCGTGAAGACATCAAGTCCCGCCTGAACTGTAAATGCGGCGATTTAAGGAGGGATTAAGAACATTCCGATTCGCTTGCCGCTGCCTTCGCCCGGCGCCTGCCAAGCGTGTGCAGGGAACTTTTCGCCATCCTGAGCATTATCCCCTCACAAAAACGATAGAGGGCGAACCCATGAGTTCATTGCTGAAGATAGAGGAAGTTGAAGAGAGCAAGTTGCGCGAGGTCTGGAGCGTCGAGGATTTCGTCCGGCGTCATCGGATTTGCAAGGAGGAGGAAGCCCGGCTGAAAAAGCTGTTCGGCGACTTCGCAACAAAGCAGGAATTGCTCTCAAACGCGCAAAGGCCGCCCCAATTCCGTTGATGGGTCGCTGAAGGATTTGGCAGGCCGGCGCGATGTTTCGTGGGCTGCTGCGACCGAGCGATTCGCAGCGGAGGAGGCTATGCCGATGTGGAAACGTTTCGAATTGTGGCTGGTCGACCAGATTGACCGGATATTTGGCCTCGAACGGCTCGCACGCCGCGCCGGTTTTTCCCCGGATGAGGCAAGGCGGATCGCACGTGAAAAATAGATCGCCCGTGCGGCTTCCGTTATCCGCGACCATGCCCGCTCTCCTGAAATCTCAGGACAGCGCTTCGCTTGCCTTCATACGGAGCGAGGCTGCGATCCAAATGCGTCGATACTTCGCGCGGCGCACGCAATCTTCCATATTTTCGAATGGGCTGATCAAGGTTATAGTATTGACATGTGGCCGTCTTGCAGGGCGGTTCCAAGCAATTGGTAGCGCGTGAGGAGGAGTGTTCATGCGACACATCAAATGGAGCAATCCAATTGAGATCGGTTTTGCTCAGGGTACGTTCCAGGTCGTGACAGGCCCGTCCGAGGCCCTCAATTGCATGGCCAATCTCTGGCCTGACCGGCGCGGTCCGCTCTACGTGGCGGCAAGAAGCCTTTGCCGGGCTGCCATCGACGGCCGCAAGTCCGCCGAAGAGGCACGGGAAATGTTCATCTCGGCGACGCGGGAAGCGCATCTCAAGATGCATTGAAGCATGCCGCTACCACCGCGGATCAACCGCCCAAATCTTGCGAACCGGCGGAAGCGCGGCAGAAGGCGAGAGTTTTGAGCGCGTTTCCTCCACGAAAGCATCTCTTGAATGCAGCTCCCCCATGATGGTGAGCGCATTCTCCTCGGAGGCGATGCAATCTCATGAAAAGGCCGGCGACTTTCGAAGTCGCCGGCCTTTGGTTTTTCAGGCGGTCGCAGGGCTGGCCGTCAGCGGTTCGAGCCTCTCACGGACATCCGACAATTGGGCTCCGACGCGGGGCATGGATCCCTGTGGTCAGGGCTATAAGGCCCCGGCTCGCCTGCATTCGGCCGCGGATTGGCCTGCGGCGGCGGCTGCTGCGGCTGTGGTTGCGGTTGAGCCTGCTGCGGTTCCGGACGCGGGCGGTTGTCCGGACGATTATTGTCAGGGCGATTGTTGTCGCGCTGGCGATCCGGCCGGTTACCCCAATCCTGGTTGTTGTCCGGGCGCTGTCTGCCCCAGTCGCGATTGCCGTCGCGTTGCCTGTCCCAGTCGCGATCACGGTCGGGCCGGCGATCCCAGTTGCGGTCCGGTCTGTCATTCCAGTCCGATCCGCGATCCCAATCGCGATTGCGATCCGGGCGACGGTCCCAATTGCGGTCCGGCCCGTTATCCCAGCCTGGAGGATTGCGGTCCCAGCCGCTGTCGGGGCGGCGATCGACCCAGCCCGGGCCGCGCCGCCAGCGGTCGCGGTCACGATAGAAGTCGCGACCGCGATAATAGCGACCCCAGTAGTCGTCGAAGTTGAAGACCACCGTCGGGATGCCAAGCGGGCGGTAATATTGCGGACCGACATAGATGCGGCGTGACTGATAGGTTGCCTGGATATAACGACCCGCAACCCATCCGCGGCCGCCATAGAAGGAAACATCGCACCATGGCGTATCGTTAAGGCAGCCGTTGATCTGAAGCGGCACACCGACGGGGATCATCGTCACTGCCGGATAGGCGGTACTCGGACCGGACCGCATGTTGACGTTCGCGGTGGCAAAGCCTTCTGCCGCTTCCGCGATGGCTGGCAGCGCCACGAGCGCCGCCAGAATGCCCGCCGCAAGAATCTTGAACCTCATAGATTACTCTCCCTTTGCGCATCCAAGCCGCGAAATCGCCGGCTGGTGCCTGTTCCGCTGTCGTGCGCCTACCCCGGCGCTCTTCGGTAAGACTTTCCAATTTCGGCAAGATAAAGGCCTGGCGCTGCACGGAATCTGATAGGATTCCATGGTGCCTCTTCAATCTTTACATGTGTTGTAGAAGTAATTGCATGAATGCAGCTTGAACGGCATCAGTTCGAAACTGAAAAGCTGCGAGTCTTTTTGACAAGGCTCACTTGCCTTCCTCGGCATTACCGGCGTAGCAGCGTCGGCTGCCTCAAGGTTTTTTCGAAGAAACTAAAAAGCGGCCTTGAAATTGACACCTTGGACGCCGATATACGATCCAGTCATGCAGCCGATGGGCGCTGGCGCGCTGGAAAGCGAGCCGTTTGGTCCGTCGATATCATGGAAGCAGCGTTAACTCTTCGTTGACCTTTCATAATCAATCTGGCTGCAGTTCCGCCCTTGCCTTTGACCACGGATGTACTGGCACTGATGCGAAGGCGGATGGCGAAAGGCCGGATCATTCCGGCCTTTTTTGTTTTTGGTTATGGCGTGTTCGCGCAAGCGTAGCACGCCATTTTCATTTTCGCCATTTCCTTGCGCTCAAAAGAAAACCGCCACAGATTCCCGCGGCGGTTCTCGGTTTAAGCGATAAGACCAGGCGTAGCCCGGTCAATGTGCTTAGTTCGTCTTCTTGGCCGCAACCTTGATGGCCTCGGCTTTGGCTCTGGTCGGCCCTGCGGCAATGGTCGCCTTGCCGGCTGGCACATAGCCTGCGCCGATCGCGACGTTCAGCGAGATATAGTCGAGGGCGCTCTGCTGAATGGCTTGCGCCAGGCTCTGCTGGGCTGCGGTCACGTTGCGCTGTGCGTCGAGAACGTCGAGCAGCGAGGATGCACCGTCCTTATAGCTTGCCGTCGAGAGCTGCAGGGCTTCCTGATAGGACTTGACCTGAGCCTGCAGCGCGGCGACCGTCTGTGCGTCACGCGCAACTGCGGATAGCGCGTTTTCAACCTGTTCAACAGCTTCTCGCACCGTCTGCTGCCAGGCGAGATAGTTCTCACGGCTTGTCGATTCAGCGCTCTTGACACCAGCGCGCAGGGCGCCGCCATCGAAGATCGGCAGGTTCAGCGACGGGCCGAAGGACCAGGTGGTCAGACCACCGCTCGCCGATGAGGTATGGATGTAGGTCGGCGAAATCGAGCCGCTAAGCGTGATCGACGGGAAGAGCTTGGCTTCGGCAACGCCAATCTGGGCCGTCGAAGCTGCGAGGGTGCGCTCTGCCACGCGAATATCCGGACGGTTACGGATCAGGTCTGCCGGAACGCCGCTGCGGACGCTGCCGCGGAACACCGGCTGTCTGCCGCTACCCTGCATCTGCGCGATGATCGTCGATGAAGGAACGTTGAGCAGCGTTGCAATATGATGCACCTGCTGGCGATAGCTGATTTCATAACCAGGCACCAGAGCCAGCGTCTGATTGACGAGGCCTTCCGCCTGAACCACATCAAGACGTGATGCCGCACCGGCTTCGAGCTGGAACTTGGTCAGCGAAAGAGTATCGCGCCGCGATTTCAGGTTCTCCTGCGCGATCGAGATGAGCCTCTGATAATACCGGGCATTGACGTAGCTGTTGGCGAGATCCTGCAGATAGGTCAGGCGCTGGACGTCGACGGTCGAGTAGGCGGCGTCGAGCGAGGCGTTGGCGCTTTCCGTTGCGCGGCGATACTGACCCCACAGGTCGAGCAGCCAGGAAGCCGAAGCAGTGCCCGTCGTCGTGTTCCGTCGTCCAGCTGAGCTTGATACTCTCGAGCCACCCTTCTGGCCGCTGGTCGTGTTGTCGCCGGAGACAGTAAGGCTTGGGAGGCCGCCTGCACCTGCCGTGACGACGGCAGCTTCTGCCTGGTTGATACGTTCCAGTGCCTGCTGGATGGTAAGGTTCTGGGCAAGTCCCTGTGCGGCGAAGGCATTCAGCTTGGAATCGCCGAAAGCAGTCCACCATTGCGAGCCGGCGATATCGCCGTTCGCCTTCGTACCGCCCTCCGAGAATTTGGCCGGGAGAGGCATTTCCGGTGGCTTATGGTCTGGGCCGCTGACGCAGCCTGCCAAAACAAGCAGCAGGGCGGGGGCGGCAGTACGAATGGAAACCATCACATTGTCCCACAATTCAATTTACTGATCAGTTTTTTTTCGGGATCGGCGTGACCCCATATGCTGGCGCTCCAGTCTTACGCAACACAAACAATGACCCGAAGCGGTCGGCGTCAATCTAGCAATGAGTTTTGCAATAGCACAGTGGCTTTTACGAATTCTCGGCTGCGAACATATGTGGGATCGGCCGAAATATCAGCGTGCCGTTAAAAAAAATCTAAGGTGTTGCAAAAAACATACCCTTTTGCGCACCACTCAAGGCTGCAGCGTAGCCAAAAATAGGCCAACGCCGCAACTCTAGGGAGTTGCTTCGCAGAATCGCTCCAGTCGAAAGTCCGTTCGGACTGTCCTTACGGGAAGTAGCGAGCGAGGCTTGCGCGAACCCGGTCAAGCGGTGTCGCGCCGCGATCGTCAGGCACGAAAGACATGCCCGTGATTGCTTCATAGGCGCGGATATAGACTTTGGACGTCTGTTCGATGAGGTCGCTCGGAATCTCCGGAATCTCGTCCTTGTAAGGATCGCAGCGCTCGGTGACCCAGGCGCGGACGAAATCCTTGTCGAAGCTTTCCGGGCGTGCCCCCTTTTCGAATCTGTCCTCATAGCTGTCGGCCAGCCAGTAGCGGCTGCTGTCGGGCGTATGGATCTCGTCGGCAAGGATGATGGTGCCGTTTTCGTCGGTTCCGAATTCATATTTGGTATCGACGAGGATCAGCCCGCGCTTGCGGGCGATGTCCTGCCCGCGTGCGAACAGGGCAAAAGCATAATGTGTCAGCGTCTGCCATTGCTCTTTTGTCAGAAGCCCGTGCTCGACAATCTGGGTCGGCGTCAGCGGCTCATCGTGTCCGCCGTCGAATTCCTTGCTCGTCGGCGTGATGATCGGCTCGGGCAGGATCTGGTTGTCGCGCATGCCATCCGGGAGCGTGATGCCGTACATCTCGCGCTGACCCTTTTTATAGAGCGTCAGAACCGATGTGCCCGTGGTGCCGGCGAGATAGCCGCGAACGACGACCTCGACGGGCAGGATATTCAGCCGCTTTCCGACGACGACGTTCGGGTCCGGATAGTCGATGACATGGTTCGGGCAGATATCGCGTGTCTGTTCGAACCAGTAGCGGGCCGTCTGCGTCAGCACCTGACCCTTGTAGGGGATGCAGGTAAGGATGCGGTCGAAGGCACTCAACCGATCGGTACTGATGATAATGCGGCTGCCATCGGGCAGATCGTAATTCTCGCGCACCTTGCCGCGATAGTAGTTGGGCAATTCGGGGAAATGGGCTTCGGAGAGAATTCGCAACGCGTCCACCAACAGGCTCGTGCATCCGCACGGCGGATGCTTCTTGAGCGGACCCTTAGCGCATTGCAGCCGGAATCGGAACGGTTTTCACATATAATAATATGGAAACGGCTCCATTCGTCGGGGCGCGGGCGCGAAAAGTGTCAGCCCGGCCGGCGCCAGCAACCGTTTTCACCTTGCTCGAGGATCGGTGTCGAAAACACGCCGACGATCCTCTCGCTCCATCGCTTCCCGTTGAGATCGACACGATCCCGCCAGCGATCGGATTGCAGCATGGCCGCGCCGATCACGACAGGCTCGATATTGCAGGATGCCAGGAGAGCAAGCCCGGACACGATCGACGCGCCGCTGGAGATGACGTCGTCAATGAGTGCCACGCGCTTGCCTTGCAGCAATGGCAACATGCGCGGATCTATATAAAGACGCTTTTCCTGGTTCGGCGTGGTGATGGAGGAAAGCGTGACCGACAGTTCGTCGCGATACCAGAACTTGCGCGATGTCCCGAGCGGCACGTAACGCGCATGGCCACGTGCGCGGGCAACTGCTGCTGCCAGCGTCAGACCGAGGGTCGGCAAGCCGGCGACGACATCGATATCATAAGCTGCTATCCGCTCCACAAGCGCCTCCGCCAGAGCTTCCAGCACGGTGAAGCTTGCCTGGTTGACGATCAGCGATGCCAGCGCATGTTCGCCATCGGCAAGGACCCGGATCGGCAGACGCAGCTGACGCCCGTCCGGCAATTCGGCGACATGAAAATCCGTGCGCTCCGCCATGGGATCGAACGTGTCAGGCGCATGCAGCTCCTGCCAGAAGTCATGGGGTTGCATGGCAGCCTGCCTCTATCTGTTGATCTTCATTCCTGCGCGCCGGTGCAACCCGAGGATCTCTGCCTCGGTCAGGGCTCTAGCGGCCCCCTTCGGCAGATCGCCGAGCGCGATATCGCCGAAGGCGACGCGCACCAGCCGCAGGCATTCGATGCCGAGCGCCTCGAGCATGCGCCGTATCTGACGGTTGCGACCCTCCTTCAGCTCCACCTCGATCCAGCCATTGCGATCGCCGCTGCGCAGGAGGCGGGCGGAACTGGCGGTCAGCAGTTCGCCATCGTCGATGATGCCGCGTTCCATGCGCGAAAGCTGCTCGTGATCCATGATCCGGTCGACCTGCACATGATAGGTCTTGCCGACATGGCTGACCGGATCGAGCAGGGCCTGCGCCAGCACCGTATCATTGGTAAAGAGCAGCAACCCCTCGCTCGCCTTGTCCAGTCGCCCGACCGGAGCGAGGTGGCGGGCATCGATCTCCTTCAGGCAGTCATAAACCGTCGGTCGCCCTTCAGGGTCATCGCGGGTGGTCACCAGCCCGCGCGGCTTGTTCAGCATGAAATAGAGTTTTTTCTCCGCAGCGATTTCCGTGCCGTCGACCGCGAATTTCGAATGTTCGAGATCGACCCAGACGGCGGGATCTGACACTTTGCGCCCGTCCACGCTCACACGGCCGGCAGCGATCAGCGCCTCTGCCTGGGTGCGGGAGCAATAGCCGAGCTTGGAAAGCGCCCGCGGCAAGGTCACGCGCTTGCCCTCTGGCTCCGGCCTGCCTTTCGCCGCCCTGCCGGATCTCTGCGGTGATTGCCGTTGGCTCACCCGTCTTGCCTCATATGCTTGTTGCCGTGGCCCGGCATGGCAGCCGGTGGAGCACAATCCTTTCGCATGGCAGCGAACCGGACGCAAATCGCATTGTCGAGGCAGGATCGGAAAGACCGATCTGAAATGCAGACAGGGCTCGCATTTCATGGATGCGAGCCCTGTCGCGGACCGGAGCGGGCGATGGGGTCGGTAGACGGCAACATGGCTGCCGCCATTCGCTCCGGAGGGATCGCGATTGCAGAGAAACTGCACTGCTTCTTTTGCTGGGATTTTTCAAAAGAGGGGAAATTTGTTACAGTTTGTAACGCCGGCCGTTTCCCTGTTGCCAAGACCGCCTCTCGCCCCGCATGGAAGAGCCATGGTTTCCGCATCGCTGCTTCTGGTCGAGGACGACCGCGAGATTAGGGCGCTCCTGGAAGAGTTCCTGAGCCGTGAGGGTTTTTCCGTGCAGGCGGCCGACAGCGCCGCTGCCATGGATCGCCTTTTGTCCAAGGGCTTTCCTGATCTGATTATCCTCGATCTGATGCTGCCCGGCGAAGACGGCCTGTCGGCATGCCGTCGTATCCGCGCCCGCAGCAAGGTACCGATCCTCATGCTGACGGCGAAAACGGAAGATATAGACCGCATCCTCGGCCTCGAAATGGGGGCCGACGATTATCTCGGCAAGCCTTTCAATCCGCGCGAGCTCCTGGCGCGCATCCGCGCCATCCTCCGCCGTTCCGGCCCGGAGCGGCCGGAAGATATCAGCCGTCCGTCGAGGAGAAAGAGCTTTGCGGGGCTGACGGTCGACCTTGATGGCCGGGTGATCGAGATGGACGGTGAGCGCGTCGTGCATCTGACGACGGCCGAATTCGATCTGCTCGTCTGCTTCCTCGAAAGGCCCCGCCGTGTGCTGTCGCGTGAGCAACTGCTCGATTGGACGCGCGGCCGCGGTGCCGATCCTTTCGATCGCACCATCGATGTCACGGTCTCCCGCTTGCGCACCAAGCTCGGCCATTGTCTGCCCGATGGCGCCCATATCATCACCACCGTGCGCAACGCCGGCTATCTCCTCACAATGGACGTGAAAGATGTCTGAGCCATGCTGAAACTCGGTCTCGTCGCCCGCATCATCATGATCGTCGCCGTGGCATTGTTCATTATCCAGCTTGCGGCTTTCGTTGCCGCGCAGCTCAAGCCGGATACGCCATTCAATCCGGAACTGTCGCCGGCCATGCAGGTCAAGACGGCGGTCCGTCTTCTCGATGCCGTTCCGCCTGAGGCGCAGCCGATCGCCGTGCGGGCGCTGCATGCCTATGGTTTGGCGATACGGCTTGCCGATGCGCCGGCAGCCGGTGAGAAGAGCGAGACTTCGGATCTGACGCTTACCGGCAAGCTGGCGCGTGAATTCGTCAACATCGCCTTCGGCAACCGCTACTTCAACATGCGCTCGCTGTCGGAAAGACCGCAGGGCTGGTTCTCGGTCGGTGCGCCGGACCGGATCATGGAAGTGTCGATCGGCGTCGCCGGCGGCAAGATTGCGGTCTTCAATCTTCCCGAGACCCCGACCGTGAGATTGCGCGGAATTCCCATCGGCCTTATCTCGGGCATTCTCGGCATGCTGGTCGCAGTCATCGCCATTGCCGCGGTGGCGCGCGAAACCCGGCCCTTGACGCGCCTGTCGCGAACCGTCAACTCGATAGGCAATGGTCTGCAGCCGGTTCATATTCCTGAAAGAGGCGCCTGCGAGCTGCGCATGCTGATCAAGGCGATCAACGCCATGCAGCTGCGCATCGCCGCCCTGGTCAGTAATCGTACCCTGATCCTCGGAGCGATCTCGCATGATCTGAGGACCTATCTCACCCGCTTCCGCCTGCGCATGGAAATGATGCCGGACACGCCGCATCGAGAGCGGGCGATCGCGGATGTCGAGGCCATGCAGCGGCTGGTGGAGGATGCGCTCGGCTTTGCCCGCAGCACCGTCGTTTCGGAAGGCAAGACCATCGTCGATCTCGATGCGGCCATTCGAGGTCACCTTGCGGAGCGGCAGGACGGGCAGGGCCTCGCGGGTTTTGCGCCGATCGGGCAGTCGATCGGGGTGACGATGACCGAGACCGCTCTGGTACGGGTACTCGACAATCTTATCGACAATGCGCTGCGCTATGGTGGCCGGGCCGATATTGTCATCGAGCGTCGTGGCGACCACGCCGCCATCGTTGTCGGCGATCGCGGACCGGGCATCCCGGAAGAGCGACGCAAAGAGGTCCTCGAACCCTTCGTGCGGCTGGAGGAATCGCGCAATCGCGATCTCGGCGGCAGCGGGCTCGGCTTGGCGATCGTCCGCCAGATTCTCGATGCGCATGGCGGCACACTCTGTCTGGAAGACCGCGAAGGAGGCGGCCTGAATGCCGTCGTCCTGCTGCCGCTGGCGGTAATGGAAAAAAGAGCGGCCTGAAGACAGGCGTCGCTTAAGCGTCGATCGCGCCCGGGCACGATCGACGCGGTATGCAAGGCGGCCCACTCAATGGCAGGTCAGGAAGCTCTGCAGCTCTTGCCGGCTCAAGACAATGCCAGCCGCCGCCTTCTGCGGATCAGGATGCGTATAGGTGAAGCTCGGCAGGTCGGGCAGATCCAATGCCTGGCGCATGCTCATAATACCGAGCGCACGGCGGCCGTTAGCGCTGTCGAAGCTGACTTCGATAATGCTTTCCGGTCTTGTAGTATGCATTTTTTCCTCCCTTCCCCTTTATATCTAGCCTCAACCATAGCAGAAACCTTAGGGAAAATCTTGGTTTTTCTGAGGCTTGCGGTCGAGGGATTTGCCCCGGAAACCCGATCTGTCGTTCGGTTGCTTGTAAGGAAGGGCTTTAATGGATGCGTAGGGCGCATAATAGGGAGAACGTCTTCAGATTCTGACGCCAGAGCAAAATTTGACCTTCCGGACAAGATTTTTGCAGCTTTTGAGGCAAAAACCACCTGTTTTCCGTCGCGCCCCACAAATCCGCTTTTTAATTCAATCACTTACAAAAATGTCAGAATTTTTACAGCGAGCCTGTTGACTATATCGGGTTGGGGGGTCTATAAGCCCGATCACTGACGAGGGCGGCGGCGCTGCTGGCGACGAAGTCTCTCGCTCTGGTGTTTCCTGGATTGGCTGCGATGCTGATTGGTGGTTCT